>JAYTXR010000039.1:0-14643 GCA_043742865.1 Acetobacteraceae bacterium | reverse complement strand
GTTTTGTCATTTGCAGGAGCGAACCATGGCCAATCGTGTAGCTATCGAGGCCGAGGCACGTCCGCGAGCCGGTAAGGGGGCGGCGCGGGCCACTCGGAGGGCAGGCAGGGTGCCTGGCGTCATTTACGGTGCCAGGCAGGCGCCGACGTTGATTTCCCTGGAGCCGAAGGCGGTGCTGAAGGAGCTGCATCGCGGCGGCTGGCAGTCCCGGCTGTATGAGATCAGCGTGGAGGGCGAGCTTACCCGCGCGCTGATCCGTGACGTGCAGTACCACCCCGTCACCGACCAGCCGCTGCATGTCGATTTCCAGCGTCTGGCCAGCGGCGAGACGATCCGGGTGTCGGTGCCGGTGCATTTCGACAATGAGCTGGCGAGCCCCGGGCTGAAGCGCGGGGCGGTGTTGAACGTCGTGCGCCACACCGTCGAGGTCAGCGCCGATCCGGACAGCATTCCCGAGCGGTTCAACGCAGACCTGACCGGACTTGATTTCAACGACACGATCCGTTGGAGCAATTTGACCGGGACCGAGGGCACCCGCCCGGTGATCACCGACCGCGATTTTGTCATCGCCACGGTCTCGCCGCCGGCGAAGATCCTGGAGGTAGCACCGGCGGAGGGTGCGGCACCGGCGGCGCCGGCGGGCGGCACCAAGGCGCCGGCCAAGCCGGCCGCCAAGAAGAAGTAGCCTTCCGGCCAGTCCGGATAGCATACGGTTCGTTGCCATGCTGTTATGGGTCGGCCTCGGCAATCCGGAGCCGGGGATGGCTCGCCATCGGCACAATATCGGCTTTTTGGCGATGGACGTGATCGCGCACCGCCACGGGTTCAGCCCGTGGCGGCAGCGTTTCAAGGGTCTGGTGGCCGAGGGCTCGGTGGGCACGGAGAAGGTGCTGGCGTTGAAGCCGATGACCTATATGAACGCCTCCGGCGAGTCGGTTCAGGCAGCCGCCGCGTTCTTCAAGATCCCGCCGGAGCGGATCACCGCGTTCCACGACGAGTTGGATCTGGCACCCGGCAGAATGCGGGTGAAGCGCGGCGGCGGTGCTGCCGGGCATAACGGCCTGCGCAGCCTGGACCGGATGCTGGGCACGCCCGATTATTGGCGGGTGCGGCTGGGCATCGGCCATCCCGGGGACAAGGACCGGGTGACCGGCCACGTGTTGGGCGATTTCGCCAAGGTCGACCGCGACTGGCTGATTGCCTTGCTGGACGGCGTGGCCGATGCGGCACCGCTGCTGGCCGACGGCAGGCCGGAAGATTTCATGACCAAAGTTGCGTTGCTGACACAGGACGCTAAGTAGATGGGGACGCAAAGCATATGGGTTTCAATTGCGGCATCGTCGGCCTGCCCAATGTCGGCAAATCGACGCTTTTCAACGCGCTGACAGCGACCGCCGCGGCGCAGGCGGCGAATTATCCGTTCTGCACGATCGAGCCGAACACCGGGCGGGTGGCGGTTCCCGATCCGCGGCTGGAAGCCTTGGCCGTAATCGGTAAATCCCAGCGCATCGTGCCGACGACGCTCGAAATCGTCGACATCGCCGGGTTGGTGCGCGGCGCCTCGAAAGGGGAGGGGCTGGGCAATCAGTTCCTGGCCAATATCCGCGAGGTGGATGCGATCCTCCACGTGTTGCGGTGCTTTGAGGATGGCGACGTGACCCATGTGGAGGGCAGCGTCGATCCGATCCGCGATGCCGAGACGGTCGAGACCGAACTGATGCTGGCGGATCTGGAAAGCGTGGAGAAGCGGCTGATCGCGGCGCAGAAGAAGGCTCGCGGCGCCGACAAGGAGAGTATGGCCGCGGTCGAGCTGATGGAGCCGATCGTGGCGGCGTTGCAGGCCGGTGAACCGGCGCGCACTGCGATTCCCGCGGGTCAGGCGGAGGCTGCGAAGCGGCTGCAGCTGCTGACCTCCAAGCCGGTGCTATATATTTGCAACGTCGAGGAGGCGGGCGCGGCCGAGGGCAACGCGTTCTCCGCCCGCGTGGCCGGGCGCGCCGCCGCCGAGGGCGCGGGTGCGGTCGTGGTGTCCGCCGCGATCGAGGCGGAGGTCAGCCAGCTGCCGCAAGCGGACCGGGCGGAGTATCTGGAGGGTCTGGGCCTGTCCGATAGCGGCCTGGATCGGGTGATCCGGGCCGGCTACGACCTGCTCGGCCTGGTCACCTATTTCACCGTTGGCCCGAAGGAAACCCGCGCCTGGACCATCGTGCGCGGCACCAAGGCGCCGCAGGCGGCGGCGGTGATCCACAATGATTTCGAGCGCGGCTTCATCGCCTGCGAGACCATCGCCTATGAGGATTACATCGCCCTGAACGGCGAGGCGGGTGCCAAGGAGGCCGGCAAGATGCGGGTGGAAGGTAAGGAATACGTGGTCAAGGACGGCGATGTGCTGCTGTTCCGGTTCAACGTCTAGCGCAGGATAGCTTCAGATAGACGAAGCTATCCTGCGCTAGCTCTTTGTTTTGACGAGCAATATCGCTCGGTTAAAGCAACCTCAAGCGATATTGCTCTAAACTACCCGCCCTTGACCCCGCCGGTGGTCAGGCCGGCGACGATTTCCTTCTGCATCAGCAGGGTCAGCAGCAGCACCGGGGCGGTGACCACCAGTGCCGCCGCCGCCAGCGGGCCCCAGCTGACCTGCTCGAATGTCAGGACGTTGTAGACCGCGACCGGCAAGGTGCGGGTGCTGCGCCCGGCCAGCACCACGCCGAAAATAAAATTATTCCAGCTGAAGATGAACGCCAGGATCATCGCCACGGTTATCCCCGGCCGCGCCAGCGGCATGGCGACGTAGCGGAACGCCTGCCAGATCGTGGCGCCGTCCACCAGGGCGGCTTCCTCCAATTCGCCGGGCAGGCCCTCGAAGAAGCCGATCATCACCCAGACCACGATCGGCACCGTGATCGTCAGATGGGTGATCACCAGCGGCGCCAGCGTGCCGGTGAGTTCCAACCACTGAAACATCAGGAACATCGGCACCAGGAACGACAGGCCAGGGGTGATCCGGGCGATCAGGATCAATACCGCGGCCTTCTGCATCTTCGCTTTGGCGATGCCGTAGCCGGCCGGCACGCCGATCAGCAGAGCCAGGCCAGTGGCGCCGAACGACACGATGACCGAGTTGATCGTGTAGGTCAGAAAATCGTTCTTCTCGAACACGTCGATGAAATTGGCCAGGGTCGGCGGGTCGGGCAAAAACACCGGCGGAAATGCCATGTTGTCGACCTCGTTCTTGAACGCCAGCGAGGCCATCCACAGAAACACCAGCAGCGCCGGTGAGATCAGCATCAGCGCCGACAGATAGAGCCCGAGCCTGCCGAGCCATTTTCGCGCTATGTGCCGGTTCATCGTGACGGACTTCATTGAAATGCCTGCTTCTGGCGGACGTTAAGCAACAACAGGCTGATCAGCAGAATCAGCGCGAAAAACACCACCACCATCGCCGAGCCGTAGCCCAGGTCGTAATAGGCGAACGCCGTCTGATACAGCAGGATATTGATCGTCTCGCTGGCGGTGCCGGGGCCGCCCAGCGTGATCACGTAGATGCTGTCGAATGTTTTCAACGCGTCGATCAGCCGCAGTACCGCCGCCACCACAATGAACGGCCAGGACAGCGGCAAGGTTATGTGGCGGAACATCTGCCAGGCATTGGCGCCGTCGAGGATCGCCGCCTCGTATGGGTCGGTCGGCAGACTGGCCAGACCGCCGAGTACGATCAGCATGACCAGCGGCGTCCATTGCCAGGTCTCGACCATCACCAAAGTGGGGATCACGGTGGCGGCATCGTAGACCCAGGTGCTGGGCGGCAGGCCGACGCTGGTCAGCAAATAGTTCAGCACCCCCAGCTGGGGATGGAACATCATGGTCCAGACCAGCGCCACGGCCACCGGTGTTGCCATCATCGGCAGGATGAAGATGGTGCGGGCCATGCCGCGGAAGAAGAAGTTGCTCTGAAAGCAGACCGCGGCGGCGATGCCCAGCAGCATCGGGGCGGCGACCGACAGCGCGGTGAAATACAATGTGCGTACCACCGCGAGCCGGAAGCGCTCGTCCAGCACCAGATGCACATAGTTGGCGGCCCCGACGAACGCGGTGCTGCCAGTCACCTTCCACTCATGCACCGACATGAACAGGGTGAAGAGCCATGGAAACAGGATCACCGCGAAGACGACCACGCCGGCCGGCACCACGAACGGCCAGTACTGGCGGGCATAGTTGCGCCGGCCCCGGGCCAGGCGGCCCGCCTGTTCGGTTTCGGCCTGTTCGGTTTCGGTCGAATGGAGGCTCATGACGCGGTCCCGGTAAGGGTGGAACCCAGCAGTCCAGCCTGGCCGGCGCGGCGCAGCACCCAGACCGTCCAAATCAGCTGCGGCGGGATCAGCAGCAGCGGAATGAGCGGCTTGGCGGCGCCTGGGGCATGGATAAAAATCAGGCAGGCCAGGCCGCCAAGCGCGGCAAAGCCCCAATGGATAGCGGTAACCCAGGCGGCCGGCAGACCCGACCGCTCGGCAAGCTGGTACAGATGGCCGCGATGCGCCGCGGTGAGCCGCTCGCCGGCCAGCAAGCGCCGCAGCAGCGTGAACGCGACATCGAACAGCACGCCCGACAGCAGCATCGGCACGATCAGGAACGATAATTCCACCGCATCGAAGCGGCTGGCGGCAACCGCCAGCATGGCCAGCACGAAGCCGCAGAACTGGCTGCCGACATCGCCCAGGAAGATCCGCGCGCGCGGATAGTTGAACGGCAGGAAGCCGAGCAGCCCGGCCGCCAGCATCAACGCGGCGAAATAGACGAACCAGCCGCCCTGGCCGGCTGCGATCAGGCACAGAAAGCCCGAGGCGATCAGCGCCACCCCGGCGGCCAGGCCGTTCAGCCCGTCGATGAAGTTCATCGCGTTGGTGGCGAACAGGATCCATACCAGCGTCGCCGGGATCCCCAGCCAGCCGATATCCAGCGGCCCGATATAGGGCAGGCGATAGACCTGCACATACAGCCCGGTGCCGACCGCGGCCAGCGCGGCCATGATCTGGGCGCCGAGCTTGATCGTGAACGGCCAGTCGTACAGATCGTCCAGGAACGCCACCACGGCGATGGCGATGGAGGCCGCGATCACGCCACGGAAATACGGGTCCGCCAGCCGGGAGAACGCCGCCACCTCGTACAGCACCGCCACGCCCAGCAGGAACGCCACCACCACGCCCACCCCGCCGCCCTTGGGGGTCGGGCGGGAATGGGATTTGCGCGGCTCCGGCGTATCCATGACGCCGACCCCGATCATTCCCCGCACGATCAGCGCCGAAACCAGTGCCAGGCTGCCGGCGAAGGCCAGATGGCGCAGAAGGGCCGCAAGCGTCATTTCCGATCCTTGGTTAGTACGCCCGTTGGTCGGGGTTTGTCCGCCCGGATGGTCGGGGTTTCGCCCGCCCGGATGGTCGGGTCAGGCAATGGGTATGCCGCATCCGGCCTACTGGGCTATGACGGCAATCGCAATGCCCGCTTCCCGCCCCCTGGCTTCTCGCCCTTTGGTCCGCATCGCCATCAACATCGTGCTCGACGGCACGCTGGCCGCGCTGGCTGTGCCGCTGGCGCGCTGGATCGCCGATCCGGCCGGTGCCTGGCTGTATCCGCTCTGGCTGATCCCCGGCGGGGTCGGTGCGGTGCTGCTGGCCGGGCTGCCGTTCGGACTTTCGCTGCAATATTGGCGCTTCGCCGGCCTGGGCGACCTGATCGGCGTGGTCGGCTGCGCGATCGGCGCCGCCTTGCTGCTGGCGCTGCTGATGGCCGCCGCGGGCATCGCGCCGGCCAATCCGGCTTTGCCCGTGGTGCATGGCTTCGCCCTGATCGTGCTGCTCGGGGCGCCGCGGGTGATCTATCGCCGGTTGCAGTTCGGCGCCAGCCGGGCGGGCGCGGATGACCCGGACAGCGACGCCGAGTGGGTCCTGGTGGTCGGCTCGGGCGAGGATGCCGATCTTTTCCTGCGCGCCGTTGCCCAGCAACGCCGACCCAGCGTGCGCGTGGCCGGGCTGCTGGCGCTGGGCTCGCGCCAGACCGGACGGCGGATCCAGGGCCACCCGATATTGGGCTCCTCGGACGATCTGCGGGCGGTGCTGGAGCGGTTGAAGGCCGAGGAAAGGCTGCCCGGCATGCTGGTGATCGCCTCGCCGGACCTGTCCGGGGCGCCGCTGGGCAAACTGATCGACGAGGCGCAGGCGCACGGGCTGACGGTGCGCCGGGCACCGCGCCCGACCGCCCTGCACCCTGCGACGGCCACCCAGGATCAGCCGGCCCGGCTGCAACTGAAGCCGGTGGCGATCGAGGACCTGCTGAACCGCGCGCAGGTGCCGCTGGACCGCGACGGCATGGCGCGGCTGATCCAGGGGCGGCGGGTGATCGTGACCGGTGCGGGCGGCACCATCGGCTCGGAACTGGCGCGCCAGGTGGCCGCCTTCGGACCCGACCTGCTGGTGCTGCTGGATAACGGCGAATACGCGCTGTGGCAGGTCGACCTGGAACTGGCGGAAACCCATCCCGCGTTGCAGCGCAAGACGCTGATCGCGGATATCCGCGACGAGGCGCGCATCCGTGCGGTGTTCGAGGCTTTGCGCCCGGAGCTGGTGTTTCACGCCGCGGCCTTGAAGCATGTGCCGATCGTCGAGGCCAACCCGCTGGAGGGCCTGCTGACCAATTGCGCCGGCACCCGCCACGTGGCCGACGCCGCGCGCGCCACCGGGGCGCTGGCGATGGTGTTCATTTCTACCGACAAGGCGGTTAACCCCACCAGTGTCATGGGCGCCTCCAAGCGCCTGGCCGAGATGTATTGCCAGGCCCTGGACGTGGCGGCGCGCCACTCTGGCGCCGGCATGCGCTGCGTGACCGTGCGGTTCGGCAACGTGCTGGGCAGCACCGGCTCGGTGGTGCCGCTGTTCCAGCGCCAGTTGGAACGGGGCGGCCCGCTGACCGTCACCCATCCGGACATGCAGCGCTATTTCATGACCGTGCGCGAAGCGGTCGGGCTGGTGCTGCAGGCCAGCGTGCTGGGTGCGGCCCCCGGCGGGTCCGCGATGCTCCAGCAGGGCGGGATCTTCGTGCTGGACATGGGCAAGCCGGTCAAGATCGTCGATCTGGCCCGCCAGATGATCCGCCTAGCCGGATTGCGCCCCGAACAGGATGTGGATATCCGCTTCACCGGCCTGCGCCCCGGCGAGAAGCTGTACGAGGAGCTTTTTCATGGCAAGGAGCCGCCGGTGCCTACCGGCTATCCCGGCCTGCTGATGGCGACCCCGCGGACCGGTGACGCGGCCATCGTCGGGCGTGCCATTGAGGAAATCGCCATCGCCTGCCGTAATGGGCAAATCGTTCTGGCGCTGACGCTGCTGGGCCGGCTGATTCCGGAATTCGAGCACAATACCGACGGCTTCGCCGGTGGATCAGAACCCGGTGGATCAGAACCCGGTGGATCAGAACCCGGCGGAGCCGCGGGTGGATTGGATATAAACGGCTCCGCCGTGGCGCGCGCCTGACCAAGGAAACCCATGACGATCGCGATCCCGTTTCTCGACCTCAAGGCCCAGCAGGCCCGCATCCAGGTTGAACTGCGCCGCCGGCTGGAGGGGGTGCTGGCGCATTGCCAATTCGTGCTGGGGCCGGAAGTGGCCGAACTGGAAACCGCCCTGGCGGCCTATTGCGGTGCGGCGCATTGCGTCTCGGTCTCCTCGGGCACCGATGCGCTGCAGATCGCCCTGATGGCCGAGGGGATCGGCCGCGGCGACGCGGTGTTCCTGCCGGCCTTCACCTACACCGCCACGGCCGAGGTGCCGTTGGTGCTGGGGGCAAGCCCGGTGTTCTGCGATGTCGATCCCCGGACGTTCCAGATCGATCCGGCGCATCTGCAACAGCGGATCACCGCGGTGCGCAAGGCAGGCAAGCTGAAACCCCGCGCGCTGATCGGCGTCGATCTGTTCGGCCAGCCCGCCGACTGGCCGGCGCTGAGCGCGATCGCGGCCCGCGAGGGGATTTTCACCCTCGATGACTGCGCCCAGAGCTTTGGCGCAACGCTGAACGGCGCCCAGCTCGGTACCGCGGCCGATGCGACGGCGGTGAGCTTCTTCCCCTCCAAACCGCTCGGAGCCTACGGCGATGGCGGCGCGCTGTTCACCGAAAGTGCCGACCGGGCGGCGCTGTACCGCAGCCTGCGCACCCATGGCGAGGGCACCACCCGCTACGAGGTCCTGCGCACCGGCATGAACGGACGGCTGGACAGCCTCCAGGCGGCGGTGCTGCTGGCCAAGCTGACGGTGTTCGCCGACGAGCTGGCGATCCGCGAGCGGATCGCGCGGATCTATGATCGCCGTCTCGGCAACGCGGTCGCAATTCCCGTGCGTGTGCCCGACAGCACCAGCGCCTGGGCGATCTACGCCATCCTGCTGGCGGATGGCACCAAACGCGACGAGGTGCAGGCATCGCTGAAGGCGGCCGGCGTGCCGACGGCGATCTACTACCCAAGGCCGCTGCATCTGCAGCCGGCCTACCGCGACAGCCATGACGGCACCAGGCTGCCAGTGTCCGAAGACCTCGCCGCGCGTATCCTGGCGCTGCCGATCCATCCCGACCTGACTGACGAAGCGGTGGCACATATTTGTGATTCCGTCCTGGCGGCGGTGGCGTAGCCAGGCTGGGGCTTTGCCCCAGACCCCAGGGGGGGCTCCGCCCCTCCACCCCGCAAGGGACCGTCGTCCCTTGACCCCGTTTGGTTTGTTGGGAATAGGGCCGTGACGTAGCCGATCAACGGCTGCGTCGGTTCCGGCCCTATTCCCAACAAACCAGTCGGAGGAGGGGTGAAGGGGACGACTGTCCCCTTCCGGGTACAGGGCAGAGCCCTGCTGGGGTTTGGGGCAAAGCCCCAACTTTGCTAAGCTTCCCCCACCTGACCGAGGACGGAACGATGCAATTCGGCGCGAGCATGTTTTTCACTGATTATTCGATGGCTCCGGCCGCTCTGGCGGGCGCGTTGGAGGCGCGGGGGTTCGAGTCCATCTGGGCGCCGGAGCATTCCCACATCCCGCTGAGCCGCAAATCGCCCTGGGGCGGGGGCGGGGAGTTGCCGAAGCAATATTACGACGTGATGGACCCATTCGTGACCCTGACCGCCGCGGCGATGGCGACGACGCATTTGAAGCTTGGCACCGGGGTCTGTCTGGTGCAGCAGCGCGACCCGATCCAGACCGCCAAGCTGGTTGCCTCCATCGACCAGATTTCCCGCGGACGTTTCCTGTTTGGGATCGGGATCGGCTGGAACCAAGACGAGATGGAGAACCACGGAGTGGTGTTCGAGAGCCGCGCCAAGCTGGCGCGCGAGAAGATCGAGGCCATGAAGGCGATCTGGACCCAGCCTCGCGCGGAATATCACGGCGAGTTCGTAAATTTCGATCCGATGATGGCCTGGCCCAAGCCGGTGCAGAAACCCTATCCGCCAATCATCGTCGGCGGTGCCTTTCCGCAGGGCGCGCGCCGAGCGCTGCGCTATGGCGACGGCTGGATCCCGTTATCGGGACGCGCCGCCTATGACGACATCGCCGAGATCCTGCCGCGCTTCCGGCAGATGGCGTCGGAGGCCGGGCGCGACCTGGACACGGTGCCGCTGTCGATGTTCGCGGTGCCGGAGGAGGTCGAAACGATGAAACGCTATGCCGGTTCCGACATTTCCCGCGTCGTGGTCAGCCTTGCGTCCGAGCCTGCCGAGACGACCCTGCCGATCCTCGATCGTTGGGCAGAGATCATCCGGCAGGTGAACGCCTGAGTTGCAAAAAACGCCTGAGGGACAAAAAAGCCTGGGCGACGGCAAAATAACGAGGCGCGACCCAACATCGCGCCCCGTTATGCGTGTCGTATTCTTCAGGCGTGGGCCGAGGCGCGTCCGCGAGTGGCCGGTTCGGATGCCGGTTTCGCCTTGGCCGCGGTCGAGGAGGCTTCCGACAGGATCGAGCGCAGATCGCGCAGGAAAGCCGCCCCCTTCATGGTCCGCTGCACCAGCACGCTGCGGCGATCCAGCGGGTCGACCTTGCGGCGGGCCAGATCCAGCTCGCCGAGGCGATCGAGCGCGCGGGTGATCGCCGGTTTGGAAACGTTCAGATCGGCGGCGAGACCGCGCACGGTGTGCGGGCCGTCGTGCAGGTAGCAGGTTAGGAACACGCCGAGCTGACGCGCGGAAAGATCCGGACCATCGCGTCGTACCAGGGCAACGATGGTATCCCGAAGAATTCCGACCAACTGGTCGGTTGAGGCGTTCGCAGCCATTTTCAACCCTTTCGATGAGGATGACGATGTGATCTCGTCTGTGTTTTCGCGAATTTTATTGAAAAATCGTTCACGTCCATGGTGAAAATCCACGTGCCGACTTTTCGTTAGCCAGCCAGAAAAGCGGGACCGCGACGATTCCCTGCAGTTCCATGTCAAGGATATGAGCGGCCCGTCCAAGTTTTGCAACTAGTTCGAGTCGGTAAAAAGTCCGGAAATTTCAAATGACGCGATTTACCCGATCCCGGCAGCGGCAAACCGGGTGCGCAGCGCCGAGAACACCGCCCGCATGGCTTGCGCCTCGCCGCCCTCCGGGCGTCCGGGGCGGGTCTGATCGTTCCAGGCATAAGTATCGAGATGAACCCAAGGAACGTTCGGCGCGACAAATCGCTGCATGAACAATGCCGCCACGATCGCCCCGGCCATCGGTTTGCTGGCGACATTGTTAAGATCGGCAACCGGCGACTCCAGCCAGGCATCATAGCCCTGCCACAGCGGCAACCGCCACAGCGGATCATGCCGTTCGGTGCCCGCCGCCAGCAGCGCGCCGGCCCAGGCATCATCGTTGCAGAACAAAGCTGGCATGTCCGGACCCAGCGCCACTCTGGCGGCCCCGGTCAGGGTTGCCGCGTCCAACAGCAGATCGGGGCCCTCGTCGGAGGCTTCCGCCAGCAGGTCGCATAGCACCAGCCGGCCTTCGGCATCGGTGTTGCCGATCTCCACGGTCAGGCCGCGGCGGGTTCGTACCACGTCCAGCGGACGCATCGCGGTGCCGGAGACCGAGTTCTCCACACAGCCGATGCGAACCGCCAGCCGTACCGGCAGATCCGACTGCATGATCAGCCGCGCGATACCCAGCACGATCGCCGCCCCGCCCATGT
Source organism: Acetobacteraceae bacterium (assembly GCA_043742865.1). Classification (GTDB taxonomy): domain Bacteria; phylum Pseudomonadota; class Alphaproteobacteria; order Acetobacterales; family Acetobacteraceae; genus PALSA-911. The sequence goes on along the minus strand of JAYTXR010000039.1, from coordinate 3,466 downwards.
CCTTCTTCATCCGCAGCATGCCCGCGGATGGTTTTAAATCGTACCCACCTGTGTCGAAACAAACGCCCTTGCCGCAAAGCGAGATCAGCGGTGCGCCGGCATGTGCCTGGCTGCCGGACCAGGTGAAGCTCACCACCATCGGTTCGCGCGCCGATCCTCCCCCGACCATCGCGACGGTCGGGTAGGACAGAGCCAGTTCGGCGCCGAGAACGATCCGCGGCTGCGCGCCATGGCGCCGGGCGAGCGAGGCGACGACATCGGCGAGTTCCTTCGGGCCGAGCTGGTTGGCGGGCGTGTTGATGAGGTCGCGCACCATCCAGGCGCTGGCGGCCTCGTGCAGGCTCCAGCCAGTGTCCTCGGGTTGTGTCAGCCTGGCCGGCGCGCGCCCGGTTTGCTTCGATGGGGCGTCCGTCGATTGGGCCGATTTCGATGCGGTGTAGCGATACGCCCCCAAGGCATAGCCCAAAACAGCCTCGGCGGGGTCGTAATCGCCGGCAACCAGGTGCCATGAAGCGGCATCCCCGGCGGGCAAACGATACGGCAGATCGCCGAAGACGAACGGCGAACGGTCGGTGCCCAGACCAAACCAGGCGCCGGCCAACCCCGCATCGTCCTGCAGGAACGCCAATTCCCCGGCGCCGCCGGTAAATCCGAGATCGCGCAGATACCTGGCCTGCGCGGGCGGCACATTGTCCAGCTTTGCGGCCAAGCCGTCGGGGCGCACGGCGTGAATGGGCCGCGATCCGGGCGAAGGCGGAACAATGCAATGGATCGGCTGATCGACCATGGAGCGTTTCCTGTCGTTCATTCCCTCGCTGAACCGAGGTTATCAATATTCGTTAAAAATAATATTTCTTTATGTTCGATCCATCTGGACGATTCTTAATCCGTTGCAGTGCGCGTCACGTTTCCAGCCAGCAAGGCGGTTATCCGACGGACGAAATCGCCGGGATCGCGCGGGAATTCGCCCTCCTGCACCCGCGCCAGATCGAGCAAAACGCCGGCGATCCCGCCGATATCGACCGCATCCCCGTTCGCATCCCCGTCTCCGGTCCGAGCCAACCCGGCGGCCAGCGCCAGGATCAGGGGGTGTTTCGGATTGATCTCCAAATCCGCCGGCGGCTGCCAGCCGGGCCGTCCGGCCCGGCGCAGCAGCCGCTGCATCTGCAAATCCGGCCCCACGCCGGCGGCCAGCAGGACCGCGCTATTCACCAAACGGGTGCTGGCGCGGACTTCCCGCACCGCCTCGCCAAGGGCGGTCTTCAGCGCGGCGCAGAGTGCGGAAAAATCGCCTTGCTCGCCGTCCGGTTTCAGATCGTCGCCCGACTGGGTAACGCTCGCGAGTTTCTTGCCAGCGAAACCATCGAGGCGGTCCGGCCAGAACGCATCGATCGGATCGTCCAGCAGCAGCACCTCGATCCCGCTGGCGGCAAAGCCCTCGATCTGCGGAGAGCCGCGCAACGCCGCCTCGTTCTCCCCGGTCAGGTAATAGATCTTTTCCTGGTCCGGCTGCATCCGTCCGACATAGGCCTCGAAGCTGGTCCAGCCCGGCTGGGTGGAGGAACGAAAGCGCAGCAATGGCGTGATCTCGTCGCGGTGTTCGGCGTCGTCCCAGACCCCTTCCTTCAGCACCGAGCCGAAATTCTCCCAGAACTTCTCATACGATTCGGTTTCTTTACCCTCTGGCGCATCCTCGGGCCCGGCAGCAACTACGGTCCTGCTGCGGCTCTTCAGTTCGGTGATCACGCGGTTGGTGACCGCGCGGCGGATGCGGGCCAGCACCGGCGTGGTCTGCAGCATCTCGCGCGAGACGTTCAGCGGCAGGTCCTCGGTGTCCACCACGCCCTGCACGAAGCGCAGCCAGGGCGGCAGCAGGGCGGCGCGGCTGGTGATAAACATCCGCTTCACATGCAGCCGGATCGGCGATTCGCGATCGCCCTCGACCGGCTCGAACGGTTTCATGCCGGGGATGAACAACATCGCAAAAAACTCGATCGTGCCCTCGGCCTTCCAGTGCAGGCTGGCCCAGGGCGTGTCGAAGATGTTGCCGAGATGACGGTAGAAGCCGGTGGCCGCCTCGGCGGTCACTTCGGCGCGGGATTTGCGCCACAGCGCGGTGCCCTCGTTGGCCGGCTTTTCCTCGCCGCCGTCGGTGATGGTGATCGGCAGGGTGATGTGGTCGGCCCATTTGCGCACGATCGTCTGCAGCCGAATCGGCTCCAGATATTCCTCGGCATCGGACTTCATATGCAGCACGATCTCGGTGCCGGGTTTTTCGCGTAAGGCAGGGGCGATGGTGAACTCTCCCTGGCCGTCGGATGCCCAGAGGAAAGCGTGGTCGGCGCCCGCCTTGCGCGAGGTGACCTCCACCCGGTCGGCCACCATGAACGCGGAGTAGAAGCCGACGCCGAACTGGCCGATCAGACTGGGCCGCTCGTCGGGGGAAGCGGCGGCCAGGGCGCGGGACGCCGCGGCGGTGCCGGAGCGGGCGATGGTGCCAAGATTGTCGATCAGCTCCTGGCGCGTCATGCCGATGCCGTCATCGGACAGGCTGAGCGTGCGGCTGGCCTTGTCCGGCACCAGGCGGATTTTGGCGCCCTCCGGCAATGCCAGCGCCGCATCGGTCAGCGCCTCGAAGCGGCGGCGATCGGTGGCGTCGGCGGCGTTCGCCACCAGTTCGCGCAGGAAGATTTCCCGCTCCGAATACAGCGAGTGGACCACCAGATCGAGCAGCCGGCCTACTTCGGCGCCGAATCCGTGTTTTTCGACATTTGCATCGCTCGTCGCTGCTTCGTCAGTCATTTTATTCGCTCCATCCGCTCAATCTACGCCGAAAAACCGTCCGGGATATGCGCCCCGACCCTTCAGATATCAACGCGCTAGGGCAAAAACCGGGAACGGGGGCAAAAACCACAACCGTCACATTGGAAGGCTTGCAATCCGCGCCGGCAGCCTCAACCATCTGTTCATGTCTGATTTCGCGCCGCGCGTGAAGGCTGTCCTCGGTCCGACGAATACCGGCAAGACCCATCTGGCGATGGAACGGCTGCTGGCGCATTCCTCGGGCATCATCGGCTTCCCGCTGCGCCTGCTGGCGCGGGAGAATTACGACAAGATGGTGGCGCGCAAGGGGGCGCGCCATGTCGCGCTGATCACCGGGGAGGAAAAGATCCTGCCGCCCGAGGCGCGCTGGTTCTCCTGCACCGTCGAGGCCATGCCGCTCGATCGGAAGACCGAGTTTGTCGCCGTCGACGAGATCCAGCTCTGCGCCGACCCCGATCGTGGTCATGTCTTCACCGAGCGGCTGCTGGCGGCGCGTGGCCTGGTTGAGACCATGTTCCTGGGGGCGGAGACGATCCGCCCGCTGCTGCGCAAGCTGATCCCACAGGCCGAGATCGACACCCGCCCGCGGCTGTCCCAGCTCTCCCATGCCGGGCCGGTGAAGCTGACCAAATTGCCGCCGCGC
>JAYTXR010000038.1:0-2126 GCA_043742865.1 Acetobacteraceae bacterium | reverse complement strand
GCGCGGTACTTCCCGCCAGCCGGGCGAAAGTGCCGGCACCAGCGGGCTTTGGGCAAACGCATGCAGCATGTCGGTGACCAGCAGCTCCTGATGCTGCTGTTCATGCTGCAAACCGATCTGCACGATGGCGGCGGCTTCGTCGGGCAGATGTTGCAGCAATGCCGTCATATGCGCATCGACATGGCGGCGATAGGCGCCGATCTGGTCGGCGCTGGGGCGGGTCAGCAGACCCCGGCTCGGACGCGGATGCCGCGGGCCGACTTCCTCGTAATAGGAATTGAACAGATAGACGAAATCGCGGTCGAAGACGCGATAATCCGGCGCGGACGGGCCGAGCACGAATTGCTCGAAGAACCAGGTCGTGTGCGCCCGATGCCATTTGACCGGGCTGGCATCGGGCATCGACTGCACGCATTGATCTTCCGGCGTCAGCGACGCCGCGAGTTGTTCGGTGTGGGTTCGAACGTCCAAATAACGCTGGTGGACGGCCGCAATGGGCCGGTCCTGAATCCACGAAGAAACATCGTTCATGCGGCACCCTGTAAATATTGGATTTTGGACGGCAGCGCATCGGCCAGCGCGTCACGCAGCAACGCCCGCGTTGCGCGGCCCGCGCCGAGATCATGACAGTTGACGATGGCCAGACGAAACCCGCCCGGCGGCATCGCATGGCGGGCGGCGTCCCAATCCTCGTGGAACGTGATCTGGATGCTGGAAATGCCGGGTTGCAGCCTCGCCGTTTCCAGGGTCGCGGCTGGCGGGTGGCGATAGCTTGGTCCGGACGGCGCGAACAGCACGACGCTGAAACCGGTCCGGCGCGCCGCATCGGCGTAGTCCCAGGTTCCGTTCGCATACAGCCCGATCACCGCCTCCACCCAGCCATCGCCATAGAGGTCCGGCCATTGGTCGGCGAAGCGCAGATGCGCCTCGATGATCCGCCCGCCAATGGTCTCCAGGTTGAGCATCCCGGTGTAGTCCGTCAAATTCCCGGCTATCCAGCCGCCGCAGGCCGCTTCCAGCTGCGGACGATGTTCGGCGTGCACCAACCAGCGGTCGAACGTGCCACCGGGGCGGGGGATCCCGGTGGCATGGCGCCACCAGGTGGCCCGGCCTTTGACCACCGCCACATCGGTGCTCACATGTTCGCCCTCCAGCAATTCCATCCAGAAATGCCCCGGCGTCAATGCCGCTGCATAGGCATCCGCCGAGACGATGGTCTGGCTGCCGATGCCCATGCCGCGCAAATTCGTGATCGGTTTGGAAAACACCGGGAACCGCGGCGGCATGACGCCATGCGGCGCCGCCGCGATGTCCTGCGACCGCGCGATCGCCAGCTTGTCGTAAACCCAGCGATGGCGGGGAAACCACATCCAGGCATCGGCATCCTCGGTCGGGATGTCGATGCCCTCCGGACAGGGAATACCGTCGAAATACTGAAATCGCCAAGGATCCGCCTCGCCGATGCCCATCAGCGGACCCTCGCTTTGGTGGAACGGATAATTTTTATGGACAAGATGACCGGCGCCCGAAGCAGGGCCATCACTGGTCGGTCGTTTATCGGGCTGACCGGCTTCACGATGCGCCTTCCACGAGCAAACAGGGTCATGTGGGACAGGGAATGCGCGCCGCGCCGGATGGTTCCGATATTAAGATGCGGCTGCGCGCTCCCACAGGGCGAAACAAAATATCTGAACCTTCCGGCCGGGCCAACGTTTCATCGTGACCAGCGTTTTTAATGGCAGCGATGGTGGATTTTTCCATTATCATCTGCGGGGATCACATGGTCGAGAATCAGGATATCCGGCATCAATGAAGCATTGGCGCATCAGCGACGTGGCCTGGGATAGGTTCGATCGCACCCAAGTAACGCCGGAGCAGTTGCCTTTGGTCAAGGCGGCGGCCCTGGTGGAGCGAAACGCCGGTGATTACGCGATTTATCTGGACCACGTGTTCCCCGACGATCCCGAATTTCGTGCCGCGACCGAGCGCTGGAGCATCGAGGAAGTGCAGCATGGCGACGCTCTAGGTCGCTGGGCGATGCTGGCCGATCCCGGTTGGGATTTCGACCAGACTTTTGCCCGCTTCCGCGAGGGCTACAAGCTGGAGCTGGACGTGGATGCTTCCGT
>JAYTXR010000037.1:0-41295 GCA_043742865.1 Acetobacteraceae bacterium | reverse complement strand
GCGCTGGCCGGCGCCTATCTGGACACGATCGACGCGCTGGTGGTCACTGGCGGCGCATTCGATGTCGATCCGGCGCTGTATGGCGGGGGGCAAAGGCATGCCACCGTCACGCTGAAGGAAGCCCGCACCGCCGCCGAACTGGCGCTGACCACCGGCGCGCTGGAACGCAACCTGCCGGTGCTAGGCATCTGCGGCGGCCAGCAGCTGCTGGCCGTGGCACTCGGCGGCCGCCTGATCCAGCACATCCCCGACAGCATCGCCGGGGCGTTGGAACACGAACAGCCCAACCCCCGCCATGAGCCCGGCCACGCAGTTGCGGTGGTGCCCGGCACCAGGCTGCATCGGATCGTCGGCGCCACTTCCATGCAGGTGAACTCCGCCCACCACCAGGCCGTGGCCGATCCTGGCCCGCACGCGATCGTCAACGCCACCGCCGCCGACACGGTGATCGAGGGGGTGGAGGATGCGCGCTACCGGTTCTGCCTGGGTGTCCAATGGCACCCGGAATTCTTCATCGACCCCGGCGACCGGCGCATCTTCGACGCGCTGATCGCGGCCTGCGCCGCATGACCGACGCACCGGACGAGCCAAAGCCGGAACGCGCCGAGCAGCCTGAACGCGGCGAACGGATCGCCAAATGGCTGGCCCGCGCCGGCGTCGCCAGCCGCCGCGATGCCGAAATTCTGCTGACCCAGGGCAAAGTTCGCATCAACAATTTGGTGATCAAACACCCCGCGACGTTCGTCACGCCAGGCGATCTGGTCACCGTCGGCGGCAAGCTGGTCGATGAACCCGAACGCACCCGCCTGTGGCGCTACCACAAGCCGGACGGCCTGGTGACCACGCATCGCGACCCCGAGGACCGCCCGACGGTGTTCGCCAAGCTGCCGCCCCATTTGCCGCGCGTGGTCAGCGTCGGCCGGCTGGATTTGAACAGCGAAGGTCTGCTGCTGCTGACCAATGACGGCGGTCTGGCCCGCCGGCTGGAACTGCCCGCCACCGGCTGGCTCCGCCGCTACCGGGTGCGCGCGCATGGCGTGGTCGATCCGGCGGAGCTGGCGGCGCTGGCCAAGGGCGTTGTCGTGGACGGCATCCGCTACGGCCCGATCGAGGCGGGGCTGGACTCCCGCAAGGGCGAAAACGCCTGGCTCACGGTCTCGCTGCGCGAAGGCCGCAACCGGGAAATCCGCAAGGTGATGAACCATCTGGGTTTGCAGGTGACCCGGCTGATCCGCATCGCCTATGGCCCGTTTCAGCTGGGCACCCTGAACAAAGGCGACGTCGAGGAAGTGCCGGCGAAAACTTTGCGCGAACAGCTCCCCGCCGATGCCGGCGATGCCGGCGCGGCGCCGAAGCGGCCGCGTCGGGGGGCGGAGTGAAGCGGAATTATCCTGTGCCGGAACCCGCCGGTTTGGTCCAGGCATAGGTCAGTTCGTGGCGGTTATGGGACAGATGCAGCAACCGGCTGCCCGGAATGGCGGCCAGGGTCTCGGCGGTGGCGTGGTCCGTGGCGCCCTGGAACTTGATCGTACAAAGGATGTGTTGCGGGGCGTCGGCGGCGATCCAGCGTTGAATCAGCGCCAGCAGGCGGTCCGGGTAGGCGATGATGTCGCTGAACAGCCAGTCGACTTTCTCCGGCTCCAGGGCGAACGCGCTTTGCTGGCGGGTAGTGACGTTGGCGCGCGCGGCAACCCTGGGGTCGAGCGGCGCCCGGTCGATGGCGGTCACGCTGGCGCCGAGTTCAGCCAGAGCCCAGGTCCAGCCGCCCGGTGAGGCGCCGAGGTCCAGGCAGGTTTCGCCGGGCTGCGGATACCAGCCGAGCCGGGTGCAGGCCTCCCACAGCTTCAGATAGGCACGGCTGGGCGGGCCTATGTGGTCCTCGACGAAGCGGCATTCGCCGTTGACGAACGGGCTGGTCTTGGTCGGGCTGGCCAGCATCAGATCGGGCGCGAGCAAGGTCCAGGCGCCCAGATGCCCGGTCGGCGCGGGTTCGGGGAAAACGAGGGGGGACGCCTTGACCGGCGGCAGCCGGTCGGCGATCAGCGCGGCGCGGCGAAAATTCACCACCGGATAGCCCGCCCAGTTGCGCTGAATGGCGCGTAGCGCGTCGGCGGCGTCCTTCACCGAGGCGCAGGCGATTTGCCTCGGCGCGGTCCAGACCTCCAGCGCCCAGGCCGGTTCGATCGGCGGGTCCGGCGACAGCGCCAGCCGGCCATGCCAGGCGCTGACCGCGACGCCGCGGCGCTGCAGTTCTTCCGCCAGCACGGCTTCAAAACCTTCGGCCGCCAAATAGGCGGCATGCACATTCATCGGGCGCGCAGGGCGGAAAATCCGAACAGCGCCCAGCCGATCATCAACAGGGTGCCCCCGGCGGGTGCGACCATCGGCAGCCGGATACCGAGCAACGCAAGGGAGTATATGCCGCCGCAAAAACCGAGCATCCCGAGCAACAACGCGCCGCCGGCCCAGTGGGCCAAAATACCGCCCCCAACTCGACCATCTCCAATGCGGCCGTCCCCGAAGCGAGCCCAGACCCCCACCGCGATCAGCGCCAGCGCGTGCCAAAACTGCATCTCCACGGCGCTGTGCAGCATGGCCCGGGCGGCCGGGTCCACACTCGCATGTGAAGTGAACGCGGCCATCGCGACGCCGAGCAAGCCTGCGGCCGCGCCGGCGGCGATCCAGAGCCGAAACAGATGTTGGCGCATTCCCCGATCCTACCTGCCGCGTCGCTGTTCCGCCATGCGCGGCCCGTCTATACAATCGGCCCCATGCCCCGTGGCGACCTGTTTCCTGAAATCGGCCCGTTCGAAACCGGCTATCTGCCGCTGTCGGCCGGCCATGTCATGTACTGGGAGCAGGTGGGCAACCCGAGGGGGCGGCCGGTGCTGTTCCTGCATGGCGGCCCGGGGGCGGGCGCGGGCATCGTGCATCGCCGCTTCTTCGATCCGGCGTTCTGGCGCGTGGTCATCTTCGACCAGCGCGGCGCCGGCCGGTCGCGCCCGCTGGGTAGCCTGACGCAGAACACCACGCCCGATCTGGTGGACGATATCGAAACGCTGCGCCGGTATCTGAACATCGATGCCTGGCTGCTGTTCGGCGGCTCCTGGGGGTCCACGCTGGCGCTGGCCTACGCCCAGGCGCATCCGGACCGCGTGCTCGGCGCGGTGCTGCGCGGGGTGTTCCTGGGTCGCGATACCGAGGTCGAGTGGTTCCTGCACGGCCTGGCCGCGATCTTTCCCGACATCCATGCGGCCTTCGCCGGCTTCATCCCCGAGGCGGAGCGCGGCGATCTGCTGGGCGCCTATCTGCGGCGGCTTACCGATCCAGATCCAGCGATCCATATGCAGGCGGCGCGCGCCTGGTCGATTTACGAGGGTTCCTGCAGCACGCTGCTGCCAAGCCCCGACACGGTCGCGGCGTTCGCCCAGGACCGCACCGCCCTCGGCCTGGCGCGGATCGAGGCGCACTACTTCGCCCACAGGCTGTTCCTGCCGCAAGCGGGCCTGCTCGGCCACATGGACCGGATCGCGCGCATCCCGGCGGAGATCGTGCAGGGCCGCTACGACATGGTTTGCCCGGCCCGCTCCGCCTTCGATCTGGCGGATGCCTGGCCCAATGCGAGCCTGACCGTGGTGGCGGATGCCGGGCACTCCGCGCTGGAACCGGGCGTGCGCCGCGCGCTGGTCGCCGCGGTCGAGCGGTTTCGCCAGGGACGTTTATAATCGGAGAAAGCGGATGAAAGTCGGCGTGATCGGCCTCGGTTCGATGGGCATGGGGGCGGCCCTGAACCTGCTGAAATCCCAGCATCAGGTGACCGGCTGCGAACTGCGCGAGGCCGCGCGTGCCGAGCTGACCGCCGCCGGCGGATCGGCGGTGGCCAGTGCTGCGGAGCTGCCGGCGGATTTGGAGGCATTGGTCGTCTTCGTGGTCAACGCCGCCCAGGCCGAAGACGTGCTGTTCGGCCCCGCCGGCTGCGCCTCCCGGCTGCCGGGCGGGACGGTGGTACTGCTCTGCACCACCGTGGCACCCGAGGCCGCGCGCCAGCTGGATCAGAAAATAACCGCCGCCGGATTGCTGATGCTGGACGCCCCGGTATCGGGGGGTGCTGGCGGCGCGCGGGCCGGCACGATGACGGTGATGGCGTCCGGTCCGGAGGCGGCTTTCGCCAGGGCGCAGCCGGTGCTGGACGCGATCGGGGATAAAATCTGGCGTCTGGGCGACACCGCCGGCATCGGCAGCACGGTGAAGATGGTCAATCAGCTGCTGGCCGGCGTGCATATCGCCACCGCGGCCGAGGCGCTGGCGCTGGGCATCCGCGCCGGTGCCGACCCGCGCACGCTGTATGAGGTGATCTGCAGCTCCGCCGGCAATTCCTGGATGTGGCAGAACCGGGTGCCGCATATCCTCGCCGGCGACGACACGCCGTCCTCGGCGGTCAATATCTTCGTCAAGGATCTTGGCATCGTGCTGGACCAGGCGCGCGGCCTGACCTTTCCGCTGCCGATGGCTTCCGCCGCGCATCAGCTGTTCCTGGCCGCAGCCGCCGCCGGACATGGCGGCCGCGACGATGCGTTCGTCATCCGGGTCTGGCAGGCCCTGACCGGAATCAAGCTGCCCGAACCGGCGTGATGGCGCTGGCTTGACCGGGTCCCTGCACAGCAAAATCTTCACCGGTGCCGGCTGGATTGTCGGCTGGCGGCTGGCCACGCGCGGCCTGGGGCTGATCAGCACGCTGGTGCTGGCGCGGCTGCTGCTGCCGGCGGATTTCGGCATGGTGGCGCTGGCCACCGGGTTCGCCCAGGCGATCGAGGCGATGGCGTATGTCGGGGTCGAGGACGCGCTGGTGCGCGAGCATCAGCCAGGGCGCGGCTTGTACGATACCGGGTTCACGCTGAATTTGCTGCGCGGGCTGGCCATGGCGGCGGGGCTGGCGGCACTGGCGGGACCGGCGGCGGAGTGGGTCTCGGAGCCGCGACTGATCCCTGTGTTGTATGTCCTGGCGGCCGGCGCGGCGATCGATGGGCTCACCAATATCGGGCTGGTGGAGTTTCGCCGGGATTTCGCGTTCCATCGCGAGTTCGTCTCAATGATCCTGCCGCGCCTGGCCAGCATCGCGCTGATGATCGCGGTCGCCTGGATCTGGCACAGCTACTGGGCGTTGGTGGTCGGCATCGTGGCGATGCGGTTATCCCGGGTCGCGCTGAGCTATCGCCTGCACCCGTATCGCCCGCGCCTGTCGCTAGCGGCCTGGCGGGGGCTGATCGGGTATTCGCTTTGGAGCTGGGCGGTCGCAATGGCGGTGATGCTGCGCGAGCGCAGCTCCGCGCTGCTGATCGGCGGTCTGCTCGGCACCGGGCCGGTGGGCGTCTGGTCGGTAGGGGCGGACCTCGCCGCACTGCCGACCACCGAACTGGTCGAACCGCTGTCGCGCTCGGCGTTCTCCGGTTTTGCCGAAGCGCGCCACCAGGGCGGGTCGGCCGGCGATATCTATCTGCGCGTGGTCGCGGCGATGGCGCTGCTGACCCTGCCGGCGGGCATCGGCGCCTCGCTGGTGGCCGACCCGCTGGTTCGGCTGGCGTTCGGGCCGAATTGGGTGGCGGCGATCCCGCTGGTGCAAATTCTGGCGATCACCGGTGCGGCGACGGTGTTCGGGTATATCGGCTGGACGCTGTTTTCCGCGCACGCGCTGTTGCGCACGATGCTGGCGATCACGGTCGCGGCGGCGGCGGCACGGGTGCTGCTGCTGATCGTGCTGCTGCCGCGGATCGGGCTGCTTGGGGCGGCAATCGCCGTCACCGTGTCGGTGGTGGTGGAGGACGCGCTGTATATCGGCCTGACCCTTGCCCGGTTCGATGTGCGCGCCGGGGCGCTGTTTTCGCACATATGGCGCGGGCTGCTGGCGGCAGCCTGCATGGCCGCCGCCCTGGTATGGGCCGGGCTCGGTTGGACGCCCATAGAAGGCAATGCCGGCGAACTGGCGGCACAGCTTGCTGGCGCGATCGCGCTGGGCGGCGGGGTCTATATCGGGGTGCTGCTGCTGGCCTGGCTCGCCAGCGGCCGGCCGGCGGGGACCGAGGCGGATGGCACCGCGATGCTTGGGCGGCTGATGGGACGGCTGATTGGACGACTATCCCGGCGCATCACCTGACCTCGTTCAGCCGGCGCTCCGCCATCTTCCGCCAGGGCGCATCGTTCGGGGCGGTCTGCAACGCGCCGCGGAACAACAAGGCCGCCGGCTCGGTCACCCGTCCCGCCGCCTCGGTCAGCGCTTCCGCGGTCTCGGCGGCCAGCATGGGGTCGTATTTCGCCGCCAACGCGGTGCCCCAGGCTGCCGCCGCCGCGGCCATGTCGCCACGGCTGGCTTGGGCGTTGCCGAGCAGGATATAGCCCTGCCGGGTCGACTCGTTATGCGGGTCCAGCCCGGCGAGCCGCGCTCGCAGCTGATCGATCAGCACCGCGTCGTGCGCGGCCCGCGCGGTCTGCTCCGCCACCATCTGGGAATGGGGGGCGGCCGGCATGTCCGGTATGCCGTCAATCAGATAGAGGCCAAGCGCCAACGCCGGCACCAGCGTCAGCGCGGCGATCAGCGGAAAGCGCCGGGCCCCCGTCGGCGGCACATCCTCGGCGTCGGCCACCGCCAATAGCCGGCGCTGCACTTCCAGCGTCGCGCTGGCATGTTCCGCGGCGGCGATACGGCCCTCGGTCACATCTCGGTCCAGCTCGGCAAGCTGGGCATGATGCAGCGCCAACGCGGAATTGCGCCTTCCTTGCGTCGCGGAGCGGCGCAGCAGCGACAGCATCAGCGGCGCCAGCGCCGCCAGCGAAAGGGCCAGAAGCGAAACCCAGATCATGGGCCGCTCAGTTTCGCCAATTTCTGCCGTTCGGCCTCCGATAGCGGCGCCGGCGGGACGGGCTGACGCCGCCGCCCCAACGCCACCGCCGCGGCGCCGATGCCGATGGCGAGCACCGGCGCCGCCCAGAGCGGAAAGGTCAGGGCGGAGAATGGCGGACGCAGTCGGATGAAATCGCCGTAGCGCGCCACCATCCAGTTCAGGATCTGCGTGTCGGTCTCGCCGGCGCGCACGCGCTCGCGGATGATATGGCGGAAATCGCGCGCCAGATCGGCCTCCGATTCCTCGACGCTCTCGTTCTGGCAGACCATGCAGCGCAGCTGGTGGCCGATGTTTTCCGCGCGCGCCTCCGCGGCGGGATCGGCCAGCATCTCCGCCGGATGGCTGACCGCATAGGCGGATTTCGCCGACAGCATCAGCAACAGCAACAGCAACAGCGCCAGACACGAAATTCCCCTGGGCTGGCGCTGGTGGGTCGCGCCGCGCTTACCCACCCGACGATCAATCGTCATTATGCGATCGTCTTCAGCAGCGGCAGCAGTTCCTGCCGCAGGATTTCCGTCGTCAGTCCGCCCGCCCAGCGCCCGCGCACGATCCCGGCCGGGTCGATCAGATAGGTCTCCGGCACACCATACAGGCCGAAATCGATCGCGACGGTCCCAAGCGCATCGCGTCCGACCCGCATATAGGGGTTGCCGTGCTGGCGCAGGAAAGCCTCGGTCGCTTCCGGTTTGTCCTTGTAGGCAATCCCGAACAGCTTTTGTCCGGATCGTTGCAGCGCCAGCAACACCGGCGCCTCCGCCACACAGGGCACACACCAGGAGGCGAAGAAATTCAACAGCACCGGCCGTCCCGATGCGGCAAGCTCGGCCGATCCGAAGCCCGGACCCTCCCCCCGGCCCTCGCCCTGGCCCGGCAGCACGAAACTCGGCACCGACTTGCCGATCAGCGCGCTCGGCACGCCGCGCGGGTCGAATTTTCCCGCCCGCATGCGATCGAGCATGGCGTAAAGCCCCGCACCAGCCAGGCCGGCCACGCCGAGCGGCAGCAACAGCATCAGCCGGCGATGCATCACCCGACGGCTACCGCCACCGGGCGGCGTGCCGGGGCGCCGACCCGCAGCCGGCGGTCGACCAGCGATAAAAACCCGCCAAACGCCATCGTCAGCGCGCCGATCCAAATCCACGGCGCCAGGAAATTATAATGCAGCCGCAGCACCGCGGTGCCGTCATGTTCCTCGCCCAGCACCATGTACAGATCGGCCAGCGCGGTAGTACGGATGGCGGTGTTGGTCACCGTCATCGTCTGCGTGGTGAAGGCGTTGCGAGAGGGACGGAACACGCCGATTTCCTGGCCGTTGCGGGTGACGCGGATGTCGGCGATACGGGCGTTGAAGTTCGGTCCGGGTTCATCGCGCAACCCCAGCAGCGTCCATTCATAGCCGGCGAGCGCTGTGGTCTGGCCGGGCCGGACCGCGACGATGGTGGATTGCGCCAGTGACATGCCGGAGATGCCGGCAATGGTGAGGCCCATGCCGGCATGGGCAACGGCCCCGCCCCAGACCGATAGCGTCTGTCCGGCCAGCCGCGAAAGGCTGGTGGCGGCAGGCACGCGGAACAGCCGGATGCGCTGGATTATTTCCGCGAAGCTGCCCAGGATCAGCCAGGCAGCGGCGGCAAAACCCAGCGCGGCCGTGCCGGCATGGAGGCCGAGTTCGGTGAGGATGCCGACCGCGGCAGCGGCGAGCGCGGCCCACCAGAGTTTCATCAACGCCGGACCGAGCGAAGCGCGCTTCCAGGACAACACCGGGCCAATCGCCATCGCAAAAAATAACGGCGCGGCCAGTGGCAGCACGGTGGCGTTGAAATACGGCGGCCCCACGCTGATCTTGGCGCCGAACAGCAGATCAGCAAATAGCGGATAGACCGTGCCGGTCAGCACCACGGCGGCGATCGAACAGAGCAGGATGTTGTTCAGCACCAGCGCGCCCTCACGCGAGACCGGCGCGAACAGGCCGGACGCGGACAGCACCGGCGCGCGCAGCGCGAACAGCAGCAGGCTGCCGCCGATCACCAGTCCCAGCAAACCGAGGATGAAAATTCCCCGCGTCGGATCATTGGCGAAACTATGCACCGAATTGAGGATGCCCGAGCGGACCAAAAAAGTGCCCGACAGCGACAGCGAGAACGTCAAGATGGCCAGCAGCACGGTCCAGGTCTTCAACGCCTCGCGCTTTTCCACCACGATCGCCGAATGCAGCAGCGCCGTGCCGGTCAGCCAGGGCAGCAGGGAGGCGTTCTCCACCGGGTCCCAGAACCAGAACCCGCCCCATCCCAGGATATAATAGGACCAGAACGACCCCAGCGCGATGCCGGCGGTCAACAGGCTCCAGGACGCCAGCGTCCACGGCCGCACCCAGCGGCCCCAGGAGGCGTCGATCCGCCCCTCCAGCAAGGCGGCCACGGCGAAGGCGAACGGAACGGCGAAGCCGACATAGCCGGCATAGAGCACCGGCGGATGGATCGCGAGACCGGGGTCCTGCAGCAGCGGGTTCATGTCCCGTCCGTCAATCGGCACCGGCCATAGCCGCAGGAACGGATTGGAGGCGAGCAACGCAAACAGCTCGAAACCGACCGAGGTGAAGCCCAGCACCCCGATCACCCGGGCGCGCAGCGAAGCGGGCAGATTGCGGCCGAACAGCCCGACCGCGGCGCCGCAGATGCCCAGGATCAGGCACCACAGCAGGATCGAGCCTTCGTGGTTCCCCCAGGTGCCGGAGATCTTGTAGATCATCGGCTTCAGCGAATGGGAGTTTTCGGCGATGTTCAGCACCGAGAAATCATCGACCACCGCACTCCAGACCAGGCAGCCATAGGCACAGGCGAGCGCGATGAACTGCCCAAGTGCCAGCGCCGGCGCCGAGCCCATCAGCCGCGCGTCGCGGGCCTGCGCGCCCCAGAGCGGCAGGATGGTTTGTGCGGCGGCGAACGCGACGGCCAGCGCCAGGGCAAAATGGCCGAGTTCGGGGATCATCCGCCTGCCGCCTTTGCCGGAAACCCGGCTGCTTTTGTTGGAAACAGCGTGTTCCAGGTGGAAGCCGGCGGTGGCTTCTTGCCGTCGTCCGGGTTCCAATGGCCGGTTTTTTTCAGCGCTTCCTCGACATCCCTGGGCATATAGGTCTCGTCATGCTTGGCCAGCACTTCCGAGGCGCGGAAGCCGCCGCCGGGGTCCAGGCTGCCGAGCGCGACGACGCCCTGCCCCTCACGGAACAGATCGGGCAGGATGCCGGCATAGGTCACCACCACGGTGCCGGCGCCGTCGGTGACGCGAAAGCGCGCGCTGGGATGGCCGTTTTCGTTGACACGCTGCACGCTGCCGGTCTCGACCAGACCGCCGAGACGGAAAATCCGGCCGATCGGCGGCGCCCGGCTGGCGATTTCCGAGGGCGGGATAAAGAACACCAGCGTGTCGCGAAAGGCCATCAGCGCCAGCGCGGTGGCGCTGCCCAGACCCAGGCCGCAGGCGACCAGGACCCATAGGCGGCGGCGCTTGCGGGTCATCGCCGCGGGTCCGGCGCGGGCCGTTTGCGGGTTTCCACCGCGGCCAACACTCGGGCCGCGCGCCGCGACCGTAGCCAGGCATCGGCGGCATAGGCGCCGGGAACCAGCAGGCCGAGCGTATAGACCGCGACGATGTAGGGCAGATGGGTCATGCCGCGCGCTCCGCCCGCGCGCCGAGCAGGCCGCGAATGCGGCGCTCGATCACCGCGCTGCGGGTGCGGCTGAGAACAAGGGCGGCGAAGACGAAGCTGTAGCCGAGCGCGGCCACGGCCAGCGGCCATAGCATCGAGATATGCATGCTGGGCGAACCGGTCAGCCCGATGCTGGCGGGCTGGTGCAGCGTGTTCCACCAATCCACCGAGAATTTGATGATTGGCAGGTTGACCACGCCGACCAGCGCCAGGATCGCGCCAGCGCGGTGGCCGCGGGTGGGGTCGTCGAAGGCCCGCACCAGAGCGACATGGCCGACATACAGGAAAAACAGCACCAACACGGAGGTCATCCGCGCATCCCACACCCACCAGGCGCCCCACATCGGTTTGCCCCACAGGCTGCCGCTGGCCAGGCAGAGCGCGGTGAACCCGGCGCCGACCGGCGAGATCTCGGCCGCCGCCAGATCCGCCAGTGGATGGCGCCAGACCAGCGCCAGCACCGAGCAGACCGCGAGGGCGAAATATCCGGCACTCGCCAGCCAGGCGGCGGGCACGTGCACATACATCATCCGCACTGCATCGCCCTGCTGCCAATCCGCCGGCGCCAGGAACAAACCGCCGGCCAAGCCGGTGGCAGTCAGGACCAGGCCCGCCACAGACAGCCAAGGCAGCGCAATGCCGGAAATCCGCAGGAAACGCCCAGGGTTGGCGAAGCGGTGCAAGCTGCGCCCAGGCGGGCGATACGCCGCCTGGCGCGGCGTAACAGTCGGAGTGAGAACCATGGTGTCGATCCTACACCTATAGGGGCATCGTTTGAAGGCGCAGAAGGTTGTCTCTAAAGTGGGAAATCAACCGCCTGCAAGCACAGCTGGAATCGTATGCCCAATCATTGGCTGGTAAAATCCGAACCCGACGCATTCAGCTGGGACCAGCAGGTATTCAACGGCATCGAGCCCTGGACCGGCGTGCGCAACCACATGGCCAAGAATAATCTGAAAGCCATGAAGAAGGGCGACCTGGCGTTTTTCTACCATTCCAATGTCGGCAAGGAGATCGTCGGCGTGGTGCAGGTCGCGCGCGAGGCCTATCCGGACCCGTCCGCCGAGGGCGGGGACTGGGTGTGCGTGGATATGCGCGCGATCGGTCCGATGCCGGAACCGGTCACCCTGGTCGCGATCAAAGCCGACCCGTCTTTGGCAGATGTCGCGCTGGTGCGGATGTCGCGCCTGTCGGTGATGCCGATCGCCCCGGCGCACTGGAAAATCCTCTGCAAGATGGGCGGATGGAAGCACAAGAAGGCCGGATGACAGGTCAAAGCTTGGTCCCGGCCCGCCAGCGCCGGCTGTGCCGGGTCGAGGACATCCCCGATCCCGGCGCCAAGGGTTTTCCGCCGGCGCCGGGCGGTTTCACCGGCCTGTTCGCGGTGCGCCGGGGCCCGGACATCCGCGTCTATGTCAATGCCTGCCCCCATATCGGCATCGCGCTCGATTGGGCGCCGGACCGTTTCCTCACCCTCGACCGGCAATTTATCATTTGCTCGACCCATGGGGCTGAATTCCGGATCGGGGACGGCTATTGCGTGCGCGGACCCTGCCAGGGCGACGCGCTGCAAGCCGTGACGATGGAGATCCGGGACGGCGAATTGCTGGTGCCGGAGGATGCCGGGCTGTAACGCCTGTCGTTGTCGGTGAACCCTCGTTGGCGAAGCCGTTGTTGACGAACCGGTTATTGGCAAACCGGTTGTCGGCGGACCGGTTATCGGCGATAGGGTACCGACAAGCTGGCCAGAAGAAAAGGGAAGGAACGAAAAATGTCCGAACTTCATCACGCCCCGCAGGGGCAGCTGTTTCCGGTCAAGCCCGAATTCGCCGCCCAGGCGCATGTCGATGCCGCCCGCTACCGGGGAATGTTTGAACACGCCGCGCGCGATCCCAACGCGTTCTGGGCCGAGCAGGCCGAGCGCGTGTCATGGATCCGGCGGCCGACAAAAATCAAGAACACCAGCTTTTCCGGCGATGTGGCGATCAAATGGTATGAGGACGGCACGCTGAACGCCTCCGCCACCTGTCTGGACCGGCATCTGGCGGATCGCGCCGATCAGGTGGCGATCATCTGGGAAAGCGACGATCCCAATGTCAGCGAGAAGGTCACCTATCGCGACCTGCACGACCGGGTCTGCCGTCTCGCCAACGCCATGAAGTCGCTCGGCGCGCAAAAAGGCGACCGGGTGACGATCTATCTGCCGATGGTGGTCGAAGCCGCCGTCGCCATGCTCGCCTGCGCCCGCATCGGCGCCATCCACTCGGTTGTGTTCGGCGGCTTCTCGCCCGACAGCTTGGCCAACCGGCTGCAGGATTGCGGTTCCACACTGCTGATCACCGCCGACGAGGGCCGACGAGGCGGGCGGAAAGTGCCGCTGAAGGCCAATGCCGACGAGGCGCTGAAATCCTGCCCTGGTGTCAAAAACGTCATCGTGGCGGCGGTCACAGGTGCCGCGGTGCCGATGCAGCCCGGCCGCGACCACGCCTACACCGCGCTGCTGCAGGCCGCCTCGTCGGTTTGTCCCCCGACCGAGATGAACGCCGAGGACCCGCTGTTCATCCTGTACACCTCCGGCAGCACCGGCAAGCCGAAGGGCGTGCTGCACACCACCGGCGGCTACATGGTTTGGGCCAGCTTCACGCATGAGGTGGTGTTCGACTACAAGCCGGGCGAGGTTTACTGGTGCACCGCGGACGTGGGCTGGGTCACCGGCCACACCTATATCCTGTATGGCCCGCTGGCCAACGGCGCCACCACGCTGATGTTCGAGGGCGTGCCGAACTACCCCGACAGCTCGCGCTTCTGGCAGGTGGTCGACAAGCACCAGGTGAATATTTTCTACACCGCTCCCACCGCCATCCGCGCCCTGATGCGCGACGGCGAGGGGCCGGTGAGGACTACGTCGCGCAAATCGCTGCGCGTGCTCGGCAGCGTGGGCGAGCCGATCAACCCGGAAGCCTGGCTCTGGTACGACCGGGTGGTCGGGGAGCACCGCTGCCCGATCGTGGATACCTGGTGGCAGACCGAAACCGGCGGCATCCTGATCAGCCCACTGCCCGGCGCCACCGACCTCAAGCCCGGCTCCGCCAGCCATCCGCTGCCCGGCGTGCGGCCGATCATCGTCGATGCCGAGGGCCACGAACTGCACGGCGAGGCGGAGGGCAATCTGTGTCTGGCCGATGCCTGGCCCGGCATCATGCGCTCGCTCTATGGCGATCATGAGCGGTTCGTGCAGACCTATTTCTCGACATTTCCCGGCCTGTATTTCACCGGCGACGGTGCCCGGCGCGACGCTGACGGCTATTTCTGGATCACCGGGCGGGTGGACGACGTGATCAATGTCTCCGGCCATCGCATGGGCACCGCCGAGGTGGAAAGCGCGCTCGCCTCCCACCCCAAGGTAGCCGAGGCCGCGGTGGTCGGGTTCCCGCACGACCTAAAGGGCCAGGGCATCTACGCCTATGTCACACTGATCGCCGGCGAGGAGCCGTCCGAGGGGTTGCGGAAAGAGCTGGTGGCGCATGTCCGCCGCGAGATCGGCCCGATCGCCTCGCCGGATGCGATCCAGTGGGCGCCGGGGCTGCCAAAAACCCGCTCCGGCAAAATCATGCGCCGCATCCTGCGCAAGATCGCCGCCAATGAGGTGGATGGGCTCGGCGACATCTCGACGCTGGCCGACCCGGCCGTGGTGACGGAGCTGGTGGCTAACCGGGTGGGGTGAACGGACGACTGACAAGCAGAAGGCAGGCCGGCGGCGCTGGGGGGACGCTGACATCGATGCGGTTCAGTGTGTATGATGCGCTCAATGATCCGCGGCGACGTGATCCGGGAGTTGCTGGCCGCCGGGTGGGTCCTAAATCATGTGCGCGGCTTGCATCACGCTTTCAATCATCCGGATCGCCCCGGCCATGTGGTGGTGCCGCACCCTAAAACGGACCTTGGCACCGGCGTGGTTGCCGCGATCCGCACGCAAGCTGGCCACATGCGCTACCCGATCGCGATCGAACCAGACACCGACACCACGGCCTTCGGCGTCATCGTTCCCGATCTGCCCGGTTGTTTCTCGGCTAGGGATACCCTGGACGAAGCCATCACCGAGGCGGAGGAGGCAGCTTCCGCTTGGGTCTATGCCTCCCTGGACGCGGCCGACCCCATCCCCTGCCGACCAGCCTGCAAGCGATCCGCCAGAACCCCGGCTACGCGGGATGGATTTTCGGCGTTATCACCCTGGCCCCCACGCTGCTCGATGACACCACCGAGCGCGTGAACACCACATTGCCGCGCCGGGTGGCATAACGCCAACTCGTCAGAAGCTGCCGACGAAATCGCGCTTGCCAAGCTCCACCCCGTTATGGCGCAGGATGTCGTAGGCGGTGGTGGCGTGGAAAAAGAAATGCGGCAGGCAGAACTGCAGCAGGTATTGCCGCCCGGGAAACGACAACACGCGGGTTCCAGCGCTGAATTCAACTGCCTTGTCCTCGGTGCCATCGATCTGTGCGGGCGTCAGAGCGCCGATCCAGGCGATCGAGGTTGCCACCCGGGCACGCAACTGCGCAAAACTCGTTTCGACATTCGGCATGGCCAGCAAATCTACCCCGGCCAGCCGGCCTGGCGCATTGCGGCCGAAATCGGTGGCCGCCTGCACCTGACGGGCCAGCGGGAACATGTCCGGATACAGCCGCGCGCCCAGCAGCGCCGCCTCGTCGATCTTGCGCGCCGCTGCGTGCGTCTCGGCTTTCTCCAGCACGCCGGCCAGGCCGCCGAGAATTTGGGTGCAGACCGGCACGGAGGCCTGAAACATGGTCAACGACATAAAACATTCCTTGTTCAGAGGGCGATACAACGCAACCCTATCCGATTGCCGCCGATTCCGCACCCGTCGCTCACTGCAACATTCACCCTTGCAGCGACCACGGGGGGATTGCTAGTCGAGATCAAGACTACTGCGTTCCTTAAAAAAATTGGAGGAGACAGGCCATGAATATGACCCGGCGCGTCGGAGCGGAGTTCTTCGGCACTTTCTGGCTGACCTTCGGCGGCTGCGGCAGCGCGGTGCTGGCGGCGGCGTTTCCGCAGCTTGGCATCGGCTTTGCCGGCGTGGCGCTGGCGTTCGGCCTGACCGTGCTAACCATGGCGTACACGGTCGGCCACATCTCCGGCGGTCATTTCAACCCGGCCGTGACGTTCGGGCTATGGGCGGGCGGGCGGTTCCGCGCCGGCGACATCATTCCCTATGTCGTCGCCCAGGTCGCCGGCGCCATTGCGGGTGCTGCGGTGCTGTATGTGATCGCCTCCGGCAAGCCGGACTTCGTGGTCGGCGGCTTCGCTTCCAACGGCTACGGCGCGCTCAGCCCCGGCAAATACGGACTGGTGTCCTGCCTGATCATGGAGATGGTGGCCACGTTCTTCTTTCTGATGATCATTCTGGGCTCCACCGCCAAGCTGGCACCGGCCGGCTTCGGGCCGCTGGCGATCGGCTTCGGGCTGACCCTGATCCACCTGATCTCGATCCCGGTCACCAATACCTCGGTCAACCCCGCCCGCAGCACCGGCCCGGCGCTGTTCGCCGGTGGCGAGTATGTCGGCCAGCTCTGGCTGTTCTGGCTCGCCCCCATCGTCGGCGCCCTGATCGCCGGCGCCGTGTCGCGCTGGCTGCAGGACGAGCCGTGACCAGGGGGGCGTAGAGCAATATCGCTTGAGGTTGCTTCAACCGATCGATAAAATTACCCGTTAAAACAAAGAGCTAGAGCCTGATAGCTTCTTCTATCTGAAGCCATCAGGCCCTAACCCGGTGCAGTGCCATGCAGGGCAGACGCTCTGGGATAGCGGACCCCGACCGGCCAGGTGCCGCGGATCGTCCGCCAGAACCGGGCAACGACACCCGCGAGCCACGCAAGCAGCACGAAGACCACAATCATGGCGACGCCAGGGGCGAGCCGGATCAGAGTCCAATCAGTCGATGTGCGGAGGGTGTGTGTCATGGCATCCCCAACATCGGCGCCACGGCATAAAATCTCGCTCCGGGAAAGCCTGTCCCGGCATAAGAATGTCATCAACAGCGCCGGCGAAACACCGGCTTACGCCCGCCACCTGGTCTGAAAGCCGGCGCGGAAATACGAAAATTTCGGGATCGCCAGCGGCCGGAGCCTTCCGCTGCTCTCCGATGATCGCGCTTTATCGTTGCGACAAGCCGCGCGACAGCGTGACCGGATTACCCTCCGTAGAGGGCTGCCGCGTTGGCGCGGAAGAACTGCCGGCGGTTTTCCTCGGAAATCCGCACCGGGAGCGCGAATGCGGGATCATCGAAATCCCAATGCGGATAATCGGTCGCGAATACGAAGCGGTCCCAGCCCAACCATTCGATCGCGTCCAGCAGCTGCTCGCGCGGCTCGGGTTCTTCCAGCGGCTGGGTGCTGAACCACACCTGGCTTTTGACGTATTCCGACGGCAGCCGCCGTAGATGCGGGGTTTCCGCCTTCAGCTTGCACCACTGGCGGTCCATCCGCCACAGCAGCGACGGCGCCCAGGCGGACCCCGCCTCCACCATTACCACCTTCAGGGTCGGAATACGCTCGAACACGCCCTCGATCACCAGGCTGACCAGCCCGGCCTGGCTGGACTGCGCATGGCCGACCATGTCCTCGATATAATAGGACGGCCAACCGCCGGCGGTGTTCGGATGGCCGCCATGGCCGAAAGCGTGAAATGCCACGGGCAACCCGGCGGCGGCGGCGGCCTCGTAGATCGGCCAGTAGCGCCGCTGGCCGGGCGGCTCGCCGGTGCGGCTAAGCAGCAGCACCTGGGCGAAATGCGGATTGCCGGCGTAAAGCTCGATCTCCGCCACCGAGGCCGCCGTATCCTCGTACGGCACCACGATCGAGGCCCTCAGCCGGCTGTCCTTGCTGGTCCATTGCTCGATCTGCCATTCGTTCACCGCATGCGTCAGCGCCCCCGACAGATCGGGGTTCACCGCCCCCTGACCGGACGGTGTCAGCGGATTGAGAATGCCGAGCTCGACGTTGTTGGGGTCCAGATGCTGGCGGGCCATGAACGCAAGATCGCTGCCCGGGCCGCCGCCACCGGGCGGGAACGCATCGCGGCGCGAAGCCATCGGCTGCGCCTTCGGATAGGCCGGCCCCCGTTCGTATGGCTGGCGGTGCAGTAGCCCGAAGGTTTCCAGATGCTCCTGCCAGCGCCGGGACAGCCACGGATACAGCGCCTTCACCCCAGCCACGCGCGGATGGATGTCGCAATCGGCAATCATCAGCCGGTTGGACGAGGCCAGATGGCTGCCGGACCGGTTCAGTACATCGACGTTCATGACGTCAACTCCTCGTTGCTTCGGACCTGGGATGTCGCAAAAGACGGGGCGGATATCGCAAAAGACGGGGCCAGGCGGGGAAACGCGCCCAGCGGATTATCAATCGTGATCTTGCGAATAAGATCGGGCGAGAAACCCTCGGGCATCACCTTCCGGCCGTCAAACTGCCAATGCGGATAATCGGTGGAGAACACCAGCAGCTCGTCCGATTGCATATGCTCGATCAGCCGCCCCATCGCCGCCGCATCCGGTGGGCCGTCCACCGGCTGCAGCGAAAACCGCACATGCTCGCGAACGATCTCGCCGGGCAAGCGATCGACCCAGGGGATCTCCATGCGCAGCCCCTTCCAGAATTTTTCCAGCCGCCACAAATAACCGGGCAGCCAAGTAAATCCGGATTCCAGCAGCACGACTTTCAACTTAGGAAATTTGGCGAACACGCCCTCGCAGACCAGCGATGTCAGCTGGGTCTGAAACGCCCCGGCCTGATTGATGTATTCCTCGGTGTAGTAGCTGGTCCAACCGACCGGCGACGGCGGATTGCGATAGGAACTGCCGGCATGGATCGCGATCGATAGCCCATGCCGCTCGGCCGCCGCATAGATCGGCCAATGCTGCCGGCGTCCCAGGGGAATTTCTCCCATCACCAGCAGCAGTACCGAAACGAAGCGCCTGTCCGGCGCCAGCCGCTCGATCTCCGCCACCGCCAGCTCCACACTCTGCACGGGAACCACGATGGAGGCGCGCAGCCGGGGGTCGCGGTCCAGCCATTCCTTGATAATCCAGTCGTTCACAGCACGCGCGAAAACCGCGCCCATATCCTCACTGAACGGCAACTGCACACCGTACAGGCAATTCAGAATCGCCGTGCCGGTGCCGAACGGCTCCAACGCCTGGGCAGCCAGCAAAGCCGGCGTGGTCGCCGTGCGACCATCCGGCTGGCGCCAATCCGCCCGCGTGGTCATCGGTGAATGCGTCGGATAGGAACTCGACACCAGCTCGTCGATGCCACGGCGCACCACCAGCTCACGCCACATATCGTCCAGGTAAGGCATCAGCGCGGCAAGCCCAGGCACCGTGGGATGCACATCGCAGTCGATCGGCCGGTCCGTGATCATGGGTCCCCTGTTACCTCGGCTACAGGTGAGTATACCGCCGCCCGACCCCGGTTGATAGAAAATCCGAATTCAGACGCGCTCCACCCGGCACAACAGGCAGCCGGGCGCGGCGGTGTGGATGTTGACGAATTTGGTTCGCGGATCGGCGATGGCCCTGGATAACGGTCCCTCTGCCGACTTTCCCTCGAGCACCTCGCCCAGATCGTAGATGCATTGGTCGTCGCGATCATACGACCGAACCGACACCAGCGAGTATCTGTCCACAATCTCCGGCAGTCGGTTCGCGGCATCGAACCGCTCGCAGGGCTCGGCGTGAACGAAAATCGGACTGGGGGTCCAATAGATGCCGAGCGGCCCCGGCAGGTTGTACGACCCGAGCAGCATGACGTCACCGCGGCGGGCCAGGCGCAGGCAGTGCCGGCATGGCGAACCACCGCCCCCCGCCACGACGCGGCGCAGGGTGTTTCCGGCATCGTCCACGCCGGTGGCGCGAAAGCGCTCGGCGGTCGCGGTCGGCATGGGAACACAACGGAATTCGGTCATGGCAGCTCTCCTGGGTTTCAACGAATGTCACCCTAGAAGACGCCACCCCGCCCCGGCCTTCCGCTTATTGCGCCCGCTATTTAACCGGCAGCTTGGCCAAGATATGGCCGTCTTCGAGCTTCGCCTCGAATACCTCGATATCCTTGTCGATCGGCGCGCCCTGGCCTTTTCCGGTCATTACATCGAACCGCCCAGCATGCAGCGGGCACTCGATGCAGCCGTCCTCGAACCAGCCATCCGACAGCAGCGCGAATTCATGCGTGCAGACATTGTCGGTGACACAGAATTTCCCGTCCGCCATGTGAAACACCGCCAGATCGCGCGCGCCGACACGCACGCCGAGCACCTTGCCCGCGCCCACATCAGCCGCCTTCGCCACCCGCACCCAACCCGCATCCGTCATATCGCCGTCCTTCATTGAAGATGTCCGCAGAATGGCAGGGTCCCGGGCGGCTTCCAACCCGGCACTTGGCGACAATCGCTTCCCGGGCGAGAATCGGCGCATGAAAATCATCCACGTCATCATTGGCGCCGGCCAGGCCGGCGGCTGGGCGGCCACCGCGATGCGCCAGGCCGGCTTTTCCGGCCGCATCCTGCTGCTCGGCGACGAGCCCTGGCGGCCCTATGAACGCCCGCCGCTGTCGAAGGCCTGGCTGAGCGAAGCCGAGCCGCCAGAGGTTCAATATTTCCACAAGCCGGGCCGCTACGCCGAGCTCGACATCGATTTTCGTCCAAACACCCAGGCGATCGCCATAGACCCGATCGGCCAGCGCGTGCGGCTGGCCGATGACAGCGTGCTCGCCTATGACCGGCTGCTGCTGACCACCGGGGGCCGCGCCCGCCGCCTGCCGGTCCCCGGCGCGGAACAAGTCCTGACATTGCGCACGATCGAAGACGCCAACGCCATCCGCCGCCGGCTTGCCGACGCGCGCAGCGTCATCTGCATCGGCGCCGGTGTCATCGGGCTGGAGATCGCCGCCTCCGCCCGCCGGCGCGGCAAGCAGGTCACGGTATTGGAAGCCGGCCCCGCGCCAATGGGCCGCAGCGTCACGCCGGAAATCGCCGCCTTCATCGTCGGGCTGCACCAGGACGCCGGCAGCGAGTTGCATTTCAACATGACGGTGCAAGCGGTCGACGCGGCACCCGACGGCACGTTGGCGGTGTTCTGCGCCGGCGGTTTCGGCCTTACCGGCGACCTGGTGCTGGCCGGCGTGGGCATGGAACGCAACCTCGATCTGGCGCGCCAGGCCGGCGTGGCGATCGACGGCGGCATCCTGGTCGACGAATTCGGCAAGACCTCGGTCGCCAATATCTATGCCGCCGGCGATGTGGCGGCGTTCTTTCACCCGCTGTTCGGACGTCATTTGCGCCTGGAAGCCTGGCGCCACGCGCAGAACCACGGGCTCGCCGTCGGCGGCGTGATGGCCGGCGTAGAAAAACCCTATGACGACATGCCCTGGTTCTGGACCGACCAGCACGGCGTGAACCTGCAGGTTGCCGGCATCGCGGCGGACGCCACCCGCACCATCCTGCGTCCGGGGGCCAACCCGCACCAATTCACCGCGGTGCATCTGCTGGACGATGACCGCGTGATCGCCGTCACCGCCGCCAATGCGCCCCGCGACATCCGCGCCGGCATTGCGATGATCCAATCCGCCGAACCGATCGACGCCGCCGCCATCGCCGACCCGGCCATCAAGCTGCAATCGCTGATCCCACGCTGAAGGCCCGGGAGAAGCAGTCCCCCGGGCCTTCTGGTTATCCAGTTACGTTCTGATTATAAGGTTCGGTTGGAAACGATCAGCCCGCCGGCATCAGCACCTTGTCGACCGAGAAGATCACGCCGTTCGACTGCATCACGTCATAGACGACGATATCGGCGGTGTTGCCCTTGCTGTCTTTGACGACCACGTTGTTCGAACCGTTCATTGTGAAGGTCAATGTGTCGCCTTCGACAGTCTTCATGCTGGCCGTGCCGCCGCCGGCCAGGATGGCCGAGCGGATCGCGGCGGAGTCATGGGTGCCGGGGACCACGTGATAGGTCAGCACCTTCGTCAGGGTCGGCTTGTTCTCCGGCTTCAGCAGCGTATCCACGGTGCCGGCCGGCAGGGCCGCGAACGCCGCGTTGGTCGGCGCGAACACGGTGAACGGGCCGGCGCTCTCCAGCGTCGGCACCAGGCCGGCGGCCTTCACCGCGGCCACCAAGGTCGTGTGGTCCTGGGAGTTCACCGCGTTCTGCACGATGTTCTTGGTCGGATACATCGCCATGCCACCGACCACGACGGTGTTCTGCGCGAATGCCGGCGCGCCAAAACCAATGGCGAGCAGCGAGGCAGCAAGAATGGGAAGTTTCATCGGGGCGTCTCCATGTTGGCGCAACCGCAACTGCGATTGCTGGAGCCGTTACGGGCCGCGCGGGCGGGCGGATGCACGGCGCGACGGGTTTTTTCCGGCACTTGCCTACTCGGCAGCCGCCCGGCGGCGTTTGCGCGGTTGCACCGGCTCGATCGCGGGCGTCGGGGCTTCGGGATTTTTCAAGGCCGTCAGCAAGGCATCACGCAGTTGTACCAGCTTGCGATCGTTCTCCACCTTCAGCCCGAACACGTCCTTCAGGTAGAACACGTCGACCGCCCGCACCCCATAGGTCGTTACGTGCGCGGAGGCAATCTGCAACCCCTCGTCGCTGATCGCAGCTGTCACGTCGTGCAGCAGCCCGGGGCGGTCCCGGCCGTTCACCTCGACCACCGTGTGGGTGTTGGACGCGCGGTTGTCGATCACCACGCGGGGCGCCACATGGATCGCGCGCACCCGCTGGCCCAGCAGGCTTTTGGACATGGTGCGAATTTCGCTGGCCAGCCGGATGCGTCCCGACAGCGCCTGCTCGATCAGCGCCGCCAGCCGCGCCAGCCGATGCGGCGCGTCGAAGGTGCCGCCGGCGGCATCCTGGATCCAGAACGTGTCCAGCGCCATCCCGTTGGTCATGGTGTGGATGCGCGCATCGACGATGGACGCACCCGCCACCGCCAGCGCCCCGGCGATTTTGCTGAACAGCCCGGCATGATCGGCTGCATAGACCGTCACCTCGGTCACCGCGCGCGCCGGCAGCGGCTGGGTATTCACGGTCAACGGCGTCTTGCGGGTTTCCGCATCGCGGATCAGGCGGGCGTGGCGCGCGTGGGTTTCGGGATCGAACGACAGCCAGTAGCCGGGATAACCCAACCCGGTGAACATCTCCAGATCGGCATCCGGCCAGCCCGGCAGCATCGCCACCGCCGCCTGCTTGGCGCGCTGCACCCGCACGTCGCGCTCGGTGGTGGAAAGTCCTCCCGCAAGAACCTCGGCGACGCGCGCGTAGAGTTCGCGCAGCAGCGTCGCCTTCCAGTTGTTCCACACCTTGGACGACACCGCCCGCATATCCGCCACCGTCAGCACCATCAGCAGGCGCAGCCGCTCCGGCGACTGGATCACTTCGGCCAGGTCCAGGATGGTCTTGGGGTCGTCGATGTCGCGTTTGAACGCGGTCTGGCTCAGCAGCAGATGATGCAGCACCAGCCAGGAAACCGTCTCGGTTTCCTCGGCCGACAGCCCCAGCACGGGGCCGACATATAAAGCGACATCCGCGCCCAGCGACGAATGATCCCCACCGCGGCCCTTGGCGATGTCGTGCAGCAGCATCGCCACATACAGCGCCCGGCGGGACTGCAATTCCTGGATCAGCGCGGAGGCAACCGGGGCGATCTCCACGATCTCGCCGCGCTCCATCGTGTTCAGCACCTTCACCGCCTCGATCGTGTGTTCATCCACGGTAAAGACGTGATAGGTGTCAAACTGCATCTGCCCGACAATCCGGCCCCAATCGGGCAGATAGCGGCCCAGGAAGCCGGCCTCGTTCAGCATCGACAGCCACCGCGCGCCGTCCGCCTGCCCGCCGGGGCGGCCGCATAACAGGTCCATGAACAGCGCGGCGGTCGCCGAATCGCCGCGCAGGCCGATCGCCCGGCGTTCGTTGCGAATCAACGATCGAATTGCCAGCGGGTGCAGCTCCAGCCCGCGGTCGCGGGCCACGATCAGCATACGCAGCATCTGGACGGGTTCCGCGTTGAAGTCGCGCCCGCTGGCGGTCAGCAGCTTGCCGTCGGCCAGCACGAAGCCGGCTTCGGCCAGCGCCCGGTCGGTCTGGCGGGTGATCGCCGGCGGACCGAGGGCGGCGCGCACGATCGCCGGCTCCAGCACCCGCGTCAGCCGCGCGACTTCGCGCACCGTCAGGAAGTAATGGCGCATGAACCGCTCCACCCCACCCTGCCGGCCGTGTCTTGTGTAGCCCATGCGCGCGCCGACAACCGGCTGCAGATCGAAGGTCAGCCGGTCTTCGGCCCGGCCGGCGACATAGTGCAAATGAAAGCGCACGGTCCACAGGAAGTCCCAGGACCGGCGTGCGTGCCGGGCTTCGATATCGGTGATGATGGCCCCGCCCGGCGCATCCAGAGCGGCGATTTCGGCCATGGTCTGGGTGTCGAACACGTAGCGCGCCAGCCAATACAGCGTCTGCAGGTCGCGCAGGCCGCCGCGGCCTTCCTTGATGTTCGGCTCGACCACGAACGGGCTGTCGCCATAGCGGCGATGGCGCACGTCGCGCTCGGCCTGCTTGGCGGCGATGTAGTCGCGCGCGCCAGACTTCACGCAGGCGGCCCGGAAACGCTTATGGAAATCCTGGAACAGTATCTCATCGCCCGACAGCCGGCGCGCATCGAGCAACGAGGTGCGGATGGTCGCGTCCTTGGCTCCCTCGCTCAGGCATTCATCAATCGAGCGCGTGGCATGCCCGACCTTCAGGCCAAGGTCCCAAAGAAAATACAGCAGGTATTCCACCACCGCCAGCGTGTGCTTGTTCGGCCGGCGCGGGGTCAGGAACAGCAGGTCGATGTCGCTGAACGGCGCCAGCAGGCCGCGCCCATAGCCCCCGGTGGCCGCCAGACTGAGACGCTCCGGCGGCCCCAGCACGGCGGCGGAGGTGACATACCCGTACAGGGTGGCGATCACCCCGTCGGTCAGTGCCGCCAGCAGGCGCCCGGCCTGCAGGCCGGATAGCTGGTCCTGTTCGAAACTCTCGCGCACATGTTGCTGGATACGCGCGAGGTGACGGCGGACCGCCGCAAGGGCGACATCGCGCGGCAGCTTGCCGGCATGCTCGCGGGACAGCGCGGCCAGGACATCCGTCAACTGGGCATTGGTCCGCAAGACATCGGTCAACAGGGCTTCGGGTAGTAGTGCGGCGGTTTCGCCTGGAGCCATCGGCAGGGGGGTCGGGTTCAACATGAAGACAATGCTAATCCAGCAAGGGTCCGCCGGAAACAGGCAGCAGCGATTTCAGCAGATAGAGTTTTTCCAGCGCCTCGCGCGGCGACAGGCGATCCGGGTCGATCGCCGCGAGTTCGTCGCGCAGCCGGTCCGGCTCCATTGTCGCGGCTCCCGCCGGCGGGGCATGGGGGGCGGCGGCAAACAGCGGCAGGGTTTCCACCTTCGCGCCGCGCCCGCCTTTTTCCAGCGCGGTCAGCAACTGCGCGGCGCGCTTCACCACCGCAGCTGGAACCCCGGCCAGTTCCGCCACATGCACGCCCCAGGAACGCCCGGCGGCACCGGCCGCCACTTCGTGCAGGAACACCACGCTGCCCTTCCATTCCTTCACCCGCATCGTGTGGGGCGCGATCCGCGCAAGCCGTTCCGCCGGTTCCGCCAGCTCGTGGAAATGCGTGGCGAAAATAGTACGGCAGCGCGCTTGCGAATGCAGCGCCTCCAGCACCGCCCAGGCGATCGCCAGCCCATCCAGCGTTGAGGTGCCGCGGCCGATCTCGTCCACCACCACCAGCGATTTCGGACCCGCCTGATGCAGGATCGCCGCGGTCTCCACCATTTCCACCATGAAGGTGCTGCGGCCCCGGGCCAGATCGTCGGCGGCGCCGACCCGAGAAAACAACCGGTCCACGACGCCGATCTCCGCCGCCTCGGCCGGCACCGGCAGGCCCGCCTGGGCCAGGATCACGGCGATGGCGTTCTGGCGCAGGAACGTCGACTTGCCGGCCATGTTCGGCCCGGTCAGCAGCAAAACCCGCCGTTCCGGCGACAGGTCGCAATGATTGGGCACGAAGACGGCCGCGCCCGCCAGGGCTGCCTCCACCACCGGGTGACGCCCGGCGGTGATCCGGAATTCGGTGCCGCCGGTTATCACCGGGCGGCACCAGCTGCCGTTTTCGGCCAGCTTCGCCGCCGATTGCGCCGCATCCAGCAGCGCCAGCGCGTCGGCGCAGTCAGACAGCGCGTCGGCATCGGCAAGGACGGTGCGAACCAGATGGGCGAACACCGCCCGCTCGCGCGCCTGCGCCCGCTCGCCGGCTTCGCCGATACGCCGGTCGAGCTCGGCCAGCTCCTTGGTGCTGAACCTGGCTCCGTTGGCCATGCCCTGGCGCAAAATCAGTTCGGGAAAGCCGCGCAGCTTTTCCACCGCCACCGCTGGCGCCTCGATGACGTAGCCGAGCTGCGCGTGGTGGCGGATTTTTAGCGCCGCCACCCCGAAACGCTGGGCGTAATCCAGTTGCAAGCCGGTCAGCACCCGGCGGCTGTCGTCGCGCAGGGCACGCTCGCCGTCCAGCTCGGCGTCAAAGCCGGGC
The DNA here is from genome assembly GCA_043742865.1 of Acetobacteraceae bacterium. GTDB lineage: Bacteria > Pseudomonadota > Alphaproteobacteria > Acetobacterales > Acetobacteraceae > PALSA-911. The sequence continues at coordinate 15,040 of JAYTXR010000037.1, read as the reverse complement.
AGGATCGCCCCGCCATCGTCCAGCCGGTACGGCGGCGGATCGGCCAGCGCCGCCGCCAGCAATTCTGCCAATGCCGGATCGACCGCGAGGGCAGCGCGCGCGGCGGCAAGCCCGGTGGGCAAGGGTCCCTCCAGCGCCGCCCCGGCGATCCGCGCCGCCGCCAGCCCGTCGCGCAACGCAGCCAGGTCGCGCGGCCCGCCTCGGCCCAGCGACAGCCGTCCCAACGCGCGGGCCATGTCGGGCGCGGTGCGCAGGCAGGCGCGCAATCGCGCGGTGGGACCGCTATTGGCCAGTAGCCAGGACCAACCATCCTGGCGCGACGCGATCGCCGCCGGATCGCTCAGCGGCGCCGCCATCCAGGCGGACAGCAGCCGCGCGCCAGGCTGTGTCAGGGTCCGCTGCACCGCGGCCAGCAAAGTATGCGTCGCGCCGCCATCACGGGCACGCAGGATTTCCAGACTGGCCCGCGTTGCCGCATCCATCTCCAGCACACCGCTTTGGCCCTGCGGCGCCGGGCGCGACAGCCGCGGCAAATTTCCCGCCTGGGTCATCCGCACATAATCCAGCGCCAATCCCGCCGCCACCGCTTCGAGGTCGGAAAAGCTGCCGAAAGCATCCAGGCTGGCCGCCCCGAACGCTTCGGCCACCCGCCGCCGGGCCATCGCCGGCGGTGACGCCACCGCGTCGGGCGATCGCCTGGACGCCCAATCACCCAGCGCCAGCTCCGCCGGCGCCAGAATTTCTGCCGGATCCAACCTTCCCAGCAGGGCGGAAAGTTCCGCCGCACCCAGCGCGCAGGTCTCGAACAGCCCGGTGGAGATTTCCAGCCAGGCGGCACCCAAACCGTCCCGGTCGGCCGCCAGCGCCAGCAGCAGATTACGCCGCCCGCCCTCCAGCAGCGCTTCCTCGGTGATCGTGCCCGGCGTGATCAGCCGCACCACGGCGCGCCGGATCGGCGCCTTGCTGGTACGAAGCTTGGGATTTTCCATCTGCTCGGCGATCGCCACGCGAAATCCGCGGCGGATCAACCGGCCCAGATAGCTCTCGGCTGCATGCACGGGCACGCCGCACATCGGGATCGGCGCGCCCGCATGCTCGCCGCGTGCGGTCAGCGCGATATCGAGCGCGCTGGCGGCGGCCTGCGCGTCGTCGAAGAACATCTCGAAAAAATCGCCCATCCGGAAGAACAGCAACGCGTCCGGATTTTCCGCCTTCAGGGCGAACCACTGCGCCATCGCCGGCGACACACCCGCTCGGACCCCCGCTGGTGTCCCGGCTGGTATCCCGGCTGTTTTCGGCAGAGATGCGGCAGGGTCGACAACTCGATGCATCGCCCGAGCATGGCCAAGCGCGCCGCGTGGTCAAGCAGGGAAGTTCCACTTTATCCCAGAACTTCCCTAGACTTCGCGGAAAGCCCATAAAGCGTCTCGCAAGACAGCAAAAAATCGGGGAACCGCGCATGGCTGACGGCAACATCGATCAACGCACCGCCCGCGTCTCCGGGGAAGATGCGCTCGCGATGCATGCCGCCTATCCGCCCGGCAAGCTCGCCACCTATCTGACCAAGCCGCTGGCCACCGCTCGCGACTTGTCGCTGGCCTATTCCCCAGGCGTCGCCGAACCCTGCCTGCACATCTTCCGCGACCCGAATCTCGCCTATGACTACACCACCAAGGGCAACATGGTCGCCGTCATCTCCAATGGCACCGCCGTGCTCGGCCTGGGCAATCTTGGCGCCGTCGCCTCCAAGCCGGTGATGGAAGGCAAGATCGCGCTGTTCAAGCGCTTCGCCGATGTCGACGGCATCGACCTCGAAATCGGCACCGAAGACGTCGAGGAATTCATCAACGCCGTGCGCTTTCTCGGCCCCGGTTTCGGCGGCATCAACCTGGAAGACATCAAGGCGCCGGAGTGCTTCATCATCGAGCAGCGGCTGCGCGAGCTGATGGACATTCCGGTGTTCCACGACGACCAGCATGGCACCGCCATCGTGGCCGCGGCCGGGCTGATCAACGCCTGCCACCTAACCGGGCGTGAATTGCGCGACACAAGGCTGGTGGTCAACGGCGCCGGCTCGGCGGCCATTGCCTGCGTCGAGCTGCTGAAGGCGATGGGCATGCGCCCCGACCACATTATCCTCTGCGACACCAAGGGCGTGGTCTTCCAGGGCCGCACCGAGGGCATGAACCAGTGGAAATCCGCCCATGCCGCGTTAACCAACGCGCGCACCCTGACCCAGGCGCTGGAAGGGGCGGACGTGTTTTTCGGTCTGTCGGCCAAGGGCGCGCTGACCCAGGACATGCTGCGTCAGATGGCGGCCAAGCCGATCATCTTCGCCATGGCCAACCCCGACCCCGAGATCACGCCCGAGGACGCCCGCGCGGTCAGCGCCGACGCCATCATCGCCACCGGGCGGTCGGACTACCCCAACCAGGTCAACAACGTGCTTGGCTTCCCCTATATCTTCCGAGGCGCGCTGGATGTCCGCGCCAGCACGATCAACGAGCCGATGAAGATCGCCGCCGCCGAGGCGCTGGCCAAGCTGGCGCGCGAAGACGTGCCGGACGAGGTGCATAACGCCTCCGCCGGCGCGCGGCTGACCTTCGGACCCGACTACATCATCCCCAACGCCTTCGACCCGCGGCTGATCTCCTGGCTGCCGCCGGCGGTCGCCAAGGCGGCGATGGACAGCGGCGTCGCCCGCAAGCCGATCGCCGATCTGCGCCGCTATGCGCGCGACCTGTCGGGACGGCTCGATCCCACCGCCAACGCGCTCGATGCGATCATGGAAAGGGTGCGCGCCCATCCCAAACGCGTGGTGTTCGCCGAGGGCGAGGAGGAAAAAGTGGTGCGCGCCGCGGTCGCCTTCCGCAACGCCGGCTACGGCACGCCGGTGCTGATCGGCCGCGAGGACCGGGTGCAGCGCACGCTGGACGCGCTCGGCCTCGGGCTGGTCGAGGGCATCGAGATCCACAACGCCCGGCTGTCGGTCACCAACAGCAAATATGTCGACTTCCTGTATGGCAAGCTGCAGCGCAAAGGCTTTTTGGCGCGCGACTGCCAGCGGCTGGTCAACCAGGATCGCAACATCTTCGCCGCCTGCATGGTCGCCACCGGCGACGCGGATGCCATGGTCACCGGGCTGACCCGCTCCGCCGCGGTCTGCCTGGAAGACATCGGCCACGTTATCGAACCCGCCGCCGGGCGCATCGCTTTCGGCTTGACCCTGATGCTGGGCATGCGCGGCGCGGCGATCTTCATCGCCGACACGCTGATGCATTTCCGTCCGAACGCCGAACAACTCGCCGACATCGCCATCGGCGCCGCCGAGGCCGCACGGCGCCTCGGACACGAACCCCGGGTCGCCCTGCTGTCGCACTCCACCTTCGGCAACCCGATGCACGCGGCAGCGGAAACCATGCGCGAGGCGGTCGCCATCCTCGATGGCCGCCAGGTTGATTTCGAATACGACGGTGAAATGAGCCCCGACGTTGCCCTGGAACCGGCGTTGCGCGCGCTGTATCCGTTCTGCCGCCTGACCGGTCCGGCCAATATCCTGGTGATGCCCGGGCTGCATTCCGCTCACATCACCTCCCGCCTCGCTCCCCGCCTCGGCGGCGGCAGCACCATCGGTCCATTGCTGATCGGCATGAGCGACGCCGCCCAGATCGTGCCGATGGACAGTTCCGTCAGCCAGATCGTCGATATGGCGTGTTTGGCGGCCTACCAGGCTGCGGAGAAGTAAGACGGGCCCGCACCGAACGCCCGAGGGGGCAAGAAAAATCGCCGCATGGCTGGCTTCGAATGGCGTACGGCGATGGTTGATCCTGTTTGCCATCGGCCTGTCGCGCGTGGCGTTCGGCTACCAGTTCCAGACCGTCGGCAGCATCGGCCCGCAGCTGATGGCTCAGTTCGCGATCGACTATACCGCGCTCGGCGCCCTGGTCGGCGCCTATATGCTGCTGGGCATTGTCGCGGCATTGCCGCTCGGTCTGCTCGGCCGACGCTTTGGCGAGCATTTGGTGGTCGGCGCCGGCCTCAGCCTGATGGCGGCCGGCGCGCTGGTCTCGGCCGATCCCGGTGGGGTGCTCGGCGCCACGACCGCAATCTTCCTGGGCCGCTGCGTCTCGGGCGTGGGCGCGGTGGCGATGATCGTGCTGCAAGGCAAGATGATCGCCGATTGGTGCCAGGGGCGGCAACTGATGCTGGGTCTGGGGATATCGGTCGCCGCCTTCCCGATCGGGGTGGGCATGGCGCAGCTGATTGCCCCGCCGCTGACCCATGAATATGGCTGGCCGGCGGCGTTCCTGTTCGGCGCCGGGCTCGCCGCCTTGGCCGCGATCTGGTTCATCCTCGCCTATCGTCCCTCGCCGTTCGCCCATCCGGTGCCGCGGTCATTCTCGTTTCCGGGCGGCCGGGAATGCGTGATGGTAGTCCTCGGCGGGCTGATCTGGACGTTCTATACCTCGCCCTATGCCAGTTTCCTGGCCTATGCGCCCTCCCTGCTCACCCATCGCGCCAACAGCCCGGCGCTGATCGCCCTGGTGATCACCATCGCCACCTGGGGCAACGTGCCGGCGATCCTGCTGGGCGGCGGTTTCGCCATGCGGCTCGGTCATTTTCCGCTTTTTCTGATCGGCACGGTGGCATTGGCGTTCGGTCTTGCCGCCTTCGGCGCGGTGGACTGGCCGATCACCTGCGCCATGGTGATCGGCGTGATCGGCTCGATCCATCCCAGCGTGATCATGGCGGCGGGCACGCTGTCGGCCCGGCCGGAGAACCGTGCGGTCGGCATGTCTTTGTTCTACACGACCTATTATGTCGGCGGCACAATCGTCCCGGCGTTGTGCGGACGCCTCGCGGATCTGTACGGCGGGGCGGAGGGAGCGCTGTTCGCGGCGGCGTTTTTCACCCTGCTGGCGATCCCGGCATTTTGGCTGCACCGCCGGCTGCGCGGCTGGGCGCGGGTGCCCGGCCTGATGTAAACCCCCGCCTCGGCGTGCAGTAGGTTAAACACGTTTCGGCTTGCAGCAGATTAAACACGTTTCGGCTTGCAGCCGGGGGACCCTGACCCCAATTTTGACAGGTAGGGTGACCAAGGAGCATCGAGACATGAGCGGTAGCCCAAAGGGCTGGGGCGGGCTTTCCGCCGATCCCCGGTTGGAACAGATCCTTGCCGTGATGGCCAAGGAGACCCTGATCGACCCCGCGCGCCTGCTGCCCGAGGCCACGATCGGGGGGTTGGGGATCGCCTCGATCGATCTGGTGCAGACGATTTTCGAGCTGGAGACCCGGTTCGACGTGGAGATCCCAGCCCTCTCCGCGGATTCCGGCAGCGAGTTCCCAACGGTCGGGGATCTGGTGAAACACGTGCTGGCGACGCTGGACGAGGCACGGCCGGCACCGGGCACCGATCTGCGGCAAAGCGCCTGATGCAGGCGGCGCGGCGCGTGGCCATAACCGGGCTGGGTGTCGTCAGTGCCCTTGGCGTCGGGGTCGGTCCGGTTTGGGCCGCCTTGCGGCAGGGAAGCTGCGGCATCGGCCCGATCCGTACCATCCCGACCGATCGGCTGACGGTGCGAAATGCGGCGGAGATCCCGGATTTCGATCCGACGGCCCATTTCGACCCAAGGCAGCTGGGCAAGCTGGACCGCGTCGCGCAACTGGCGCTGGTCGCCGCGCGCGAGGCGATGGCGGCAGCAAGTCTGGACGGCATCGATCCGCAGAGCTGCGGCGTCGTGCTGGGCGCGGCTTTGGGTCAGGAAACCGTCGACAGCGCCTATCATGCTCTGTATCGCGACGGCGCCCGGCGGCTGGCGCCGATGACGGTGCCGCGCAGCATGCCCAGCGCCGCCACCAGCCATATCTCCATGGAGTTCGGCATCGGCGGGCCGTGCTTCGCCATCTCCTCCGCCTGTGCGTCCGCCAGCCATGCGATCGGCCTCGCCTATCAGATGGTCCGCAGCGGCATGCTGGAGGTCGCGGTGACCGGCGGCAGCGACGCCTCGATCCAGGTCGGCTTCCTGAAAGCTTGGGAGTCGTTGCGGGTGCTGAGTCCGGATGCCTGCCGGCCGTTTTCGCGCGATCGCGAGGGCCTGGTGATCGGCGAGGGCGCGGGGATTCTGGTGCTGGAGGAATGGGAGCGGGCACGGGCGCGCGGTGCCATCATTCACGCCGAGCTGATCGGCTTTGGCATGAGTGCCGATGCCGGGGACCTGACCGCCCCGGATGCGCCCGGCGCGGCGCGGGCGATGCGCGCGGCGTTGGCCGATGCCGGCCTCGCACCCGACCGGGTGGACTATGTCAACGCCCACGGCACCGGAACCCGATTGAACGACGTCACCGAAATCATCGCTTTGAGGGAAATCTTTGGCACAAGGTTACCGACGCTGCCGGTGTCGTCGACGAAATCCATGCTCGGCCACTGCCTAAATGCCGGCGGCGCGCTGGAGCTGTTGGTCACCTGCCTCGCCATTCGCGACGGGGTGCTGCCGCCCACAATCGGGTATCGCGAGCCCGATCCGCAATGCGATATCGACTGCGTGCCCAACCAGGCCCGGCCGGCGGCGATCGAGGTCGCGATGTCCAATTCCTTCGCGTTCGGCGGGCTGAACGCGGTTCTGCTGGCGCGGCGGGCGGCATGACCATCGCCTACATCAACCGGATCGGCTGCGCGGTGCCCGACAACGACGTGCACGCGCCGTTCGTGGCCTTCGCGCACACGCTGCTGACCGATCCCAAAACCCGCTCCGTGTTCGCCCGGATGGCCGAGCGGTCCGGCATCGCGCACCGCTATTCGTATCTGCTTCCCGGCAATCTTGCCGCCGGGGAGGTGGACGCGGAGGGCTTCTACCGGCGCGGCCGGTTTCCCGGCACCGGGATGCGAATGGAACGCTACGCGGCCGATGCGACGCGCCTGGCCCTGAGTGCCGTCGCGGCGCTGGACATCGCCGCCGAACGCCAAAAGATCACCCAGGTGATCGTCGCCTCCTGCACCGGATTTACCGCCCCCGGGCTGGATCTGCTGCTCACCCACCGGCTCGGGCTGCGCGCCGATGTTGGGCGCACGATCATCGGCTTCATGGGCTGCTCGGCCGCCGTGCCGGCGTTGCGGATGGCCCAGCAGGCGGTTCTGTCCGATCCGGCCGCGCGGGTCTTGGTCGTCAACCTCGAACTCTGCACGCTGCATTTCCAGGAGACCTCCGAGCTCGAGAAGGTGCTGTCGTTCCTGCTGTTCGGCGATGGAAGCTCGGCGGCCTTGGTGACCGCGGAGCCGACCGGCATCGCGCTGGCCGATTTCCGCTCCATCGTCATTCCCGCCAGCGAGGGGCTGATCACCTGGGCGATCGGCGACCAGGGTTTTGATATGCACCTGTCCGGCCAGGTGCCCGGACGGATTGCCCAGGCGTTGCGGGCTGAAGTGGCGTTGCAGGATGCCGGCGGGGTGCTGCGCGGCGCGGGCACTGACGATGTCGATCTGTGGGCGGTGCATGCCGGCGGGCGCACCGTGCTCGACGCCGTGGAGACCGGGTTGGAACTGACCCCGGCGGCGCTCGGCGTTTCGCGCTCGGTGCTGCATGATTTCGGCAATATGTCATCGGCGACGGTGATGTTCGTGTTGCAACGATTGCTCGGCCAACGATCCGCCGGCCGCGGCCTTGCGATGGCGTTCGGGCCGGGCATGGTGGCGGAGACATTCCGCTTCTCGCTCGCCTGAAACCATGGATCTTTCCCGCCGCAGCAGCCAGCCCGAGCAGATGGACGATCCGGCGCTGAGCGTCGAGCAATACCGGCGCTGCCTGCACGATCTGGCGCAGGTCAACCGGGTCACGCTGACCCATCGTCCGGTGCTGGCCTGGCTGGACCGCGTCACCGCCACGCTGCCGGCGGGGGCAGCGATTTCGGTGCTCGACGTGGCCTGCGGCGAGGGCGATCTGCTGCGCGCGATCCGGCGCTGGGCCGACCGGCGGGGGCTGCGCGCGACGCTGGAGGGGATCGACCTTAATCCACGCAGCGCGGTCGCCGCGGCGGCGGTAACTCCGACGGAGATGGCCATTCGGCACCGGTCCGGCGATGTGTTCGATTACGCACCGGACCCGGCGCCGGATTTCATCGTCAGCTCGCAGTTCACCCATCATCTGACCGATGCCGATGTGGTGCGCTTTCTGCGCTGGCTCGAGCTGCATGCGCGCGGCGGCTGGTTCATTGCCGATCTGCACCGGCATGGTTTGGCCTATTACGGCTTTCCGGTGCTGGCGGTGCTGGCGCGCTGGCACCGGATCGTCCGCCAGGACGGCACCGTTTCGATCGCCCGCAGCTTTCGCCGCGCCGACTGGACCCGGCTGCTGGTCGAGGCCGGGCTGGCGGCGGAGATACGCTGGCGGCTGGCATTTCGGTTTTGCGTCAGCAGGCTGAAATGACCGATGCGGTGATCGTCGGCGGCGGCCTGGCGGGTGCCGCCACGGCCTGCTGGCTGGCCCAGGCGGGCCGGCGGGTGGTTCTGCTGGAGCGCGAAACCGCGCCGGTGGACAAGATTTGCGGCGAGTTCATCAGCGGCGAGGCAGAGATGTATCTGCGCCGGATCGGCATCGATCTCGCGGGCCTGGGCGCGCGGCCGATTAACCGGCTGCGACTGGTTCATGGGGCGGATTTGGTGGAAGCCGATCTGCCGTTTGACGGGTTCGGCCTGTCGCGCCGGGTGCTGGACGAGGCGCTGCTGCTGCACGCGGCTGCCTCCGGCGCGGAAATTCACCGCGGCCGCGCGGTCGACAACATCCGCACCGATACCGGGATCGTTGCCGAAATATCCGGCCAGCAGGACCTGGCCGCCAAAACGCTGTTTCTGGCCACGGGCAAACACGATCTTCGCGGCCTGCGCCGCCAGCCGCAGCGCGCGCCGGACGATCTGGTCGGGTTCAAGATGCATTTTTGCCTCGATCCCAGCCAGCTCCGAGCCTTGCAAGGGTATGTCGAGGTGCTGATGTTCCGCCACGGCTATGCCGGGCTGCAAGTCGTGGAGGACGGGTTGGCCAATCTGTGCCTGCTGGTGGATCGCGCCAAGCTGGTGCAAGCGGGCGGCAGTTGGGAGGGCCTGCTGGACGATCTGAAACGAGACCAGCCGCATCTGCGCGCCCGGCTGGACGGTGCGGTGGCGCGGATGGATCGGCCGGCGTCGATCTATCGGGTGCCCTATGGCTTCGTGCATGCGCCGCGCCCGGACGACCCGCCGGATATCTTCCGGCTTGGCGACCAGGTCGGGGTCATTCCCTCGTTCACCGGCGACGGCATGGCGATCGCGCTGCACAGCGCCGCAGTGGCCAGCGAGGTCTATCTGCAGGGCCAGCCGGCGGGCGAATACCACCGGCGCCTGCGCGCCGACGTGTCGCCGCTGATACGCCGCGCCTCGGCGCTGTACCGGTTCGCCCGGTGGCGTCATGGTCGGGGGGTGCTGATGACGCTCGCCAGAGCCTGGCCGCGTGGATTGCAGCTGGCGGCGGCGCTGACCCGGGTTCCGCCGCGCGCGCTGCTTCGCCAACTTGCCGTTCCGGTTTTGCTGATGCTCGCCGGCGCGGCGCAGGCCCAGACGCCGACCCCGGAGGGGTTATGGCGCACCTACGACGATCGCACCGGACGCGAACGCGGCCTGGTCCGCATCCGCGAGCAAGCCGGCCAGTTGGTCGGCAGCATCGCCGGAACCATCGATCCGGCCGAAGCGACGCGCACCTGCGACAACTGCACGGGCGAGCGGCGGGGGCGGCCGATCCTGGGCTTGACCATCCTGACCGGCCTGCACCGCCAGGGCGATGGCTGGGCAGGGGGGGAGATCATCGACCCCGAGACCGGATCGGTCTATCGGTGCTCCCTGCACATGGCCCAGGGTGGGGCCGAACTGGTGCTGCGCGGATATGTCGGCATCCCGCTGTTCGGCCGCACGCAGACCTGGCGGCGCGCTTCGCCCTGACGGCTCTACGGACCCTGGTTGGTGAAGATGATCGTGCCGGAAGCGGCGAACATGCCGCCAACGCCGTGGCAGACCGAAATCTTCGCCCCCGCAACCTGTGCCGGCGCGATGCCGCGCATCTGGCGCACGCTCTCCTGCAACGCATACATGCCGTACATGCCGGAATGCATGTACGACAACCCGCCGCCATTGGTGTTCATCGGCAGTTTTTGACCAATCGCGGTATTGCGCCCCTCGATGAAGGCGCCGGCCTCGCCGCGGCCGACGAAGCCGAGGTCTTCCAGCCCATATAAAGGCAGATGCGCGAACGCATCGTAGATCATCAGGTGATCGACATCCTTGTGGGCGATGCCGGCTTCCTTGAACGCGGTCGGCCCGGCCACGCGGAACGCGCGCGAGGAATTGAAATCCTCCATCTGGCTGACCATTGGGGTTTCCACGCTCTCGCCGGTGCCGAGGATGTACACCGTCTTGCCGGGAAAATCCTTCGCCCGTTCGGCGGAAGTGAGAATTAGCGCGCCGCCGCCATCGGTCACCAGGCAGCATTGCAGGATGCGGAACGGATAGGCGATCATGCGGGAATTCAGCACGTCCGCGACCGTGATCGGGTCCTTGTAGGTGGAGCGCGGGTTCAGCGCCGCCCATTCGCGCTGCACCACCGACACCATGGCGATCTGCTCATGGGTGATGCCATAGGTTTTCATGTAGCGCAGCACCGGGATGGGAAACAGGCTGGGCGGACCCATCGGCCCGAACGGCTGCTCGAACTGTCCGTTGAGGCTATCGGGCGGCACCGAACGCGGCGGCCGGCCGACGCCGGAACGCCCGCTCTCGCCATGGGTGATCAGGATGGTCTTGGCCAGGCCCGACTGGATCGCCGCGGCGGCGTGGCGCACATGGATCATGAACGAACAGCCGCCGACCGAGGTGCCATCGACATAGGTGGGCGTGATGCCGAGATACTGCGCGATCTGCTGCGGGGTTTCGTTGGCGGTGGCGATCCCGTCGATATCTTTCGGCTTCAGGCCGGCATCTTTCATGGCATTCAGCGCCGCATCCGCGTGCAGCTGGATTTGCGACATTTCCGGCACGACGCCAAGTCGAGTGGTTTCAGACGCACCGACGACGGCAACCGCTTTTTGTTTCATGATATTTACCCTTTGGCGGGACGGAACAGCGGCAGCGTGATGGTCTCGTCCATCGGTACAAACGCAACTTCCAGCTTCATATCGAGTTCCAGCGCTTCCGGCGTTTGCGGGCAGTCGATGATGTTGGTCATCATGCGCGGGCCTTCGTCCAGTTCCACCACCGCGATCGCATAGGGCGGGGTGAAGCCCGGCACTTTGCGGTGATGGATCACGTAGCTATACAGCTTCGCCCGCCCGGAAGCTTTTAGCGCCGACACACTGCGCGAGGCGCAGACGGGGCAGAACGGCCGCGGCGGAAAGTAGATTTTGGCGCAGTCGTCGCAGCGTTGCAGCAGCAGCTCGCCGGCTTTGGCGCCGTCCCAGAAATGCTGGGTCTCCGGTGTCGGCACCGGTTTGGCGCGGCCTGGTTCTAGCATTTTTCCTGTTCCCCCTGAGTTCGGTCGAAGCGATCTTGGACGTGCTGGCGGGCGCGGTAAAGCCAGCGGAACCGTGAGGAGTGTGTCGGTTTGAATGTCTGCAACGGGCGGTTCGATCCACAGTCTGCCCGATAGGTTGATACCGTCCGATCTTTCTCATGCAAACCAGACTAAAATGTATTTAGCGTAGTGGGAGATTGAGCAAGATGCCGCACGAGCAGGTCGGCTTGATTAGCACTGCGGTTAGCGCAACAGCGACTCCAGTTGCATACCGCTCGGTTCAGGAGGTGCATGTTGATTTCCTCCTTGAAGAAGAATTCATCGTTAATCGAGAGTTTGGTCGCCTGTTTTTAACGGCATGTCATCCCAGTCTCAACTTCCGCACGCTCGACGTCCTGCAGGTCACCAGGTCGCACCTGTGCAGGCACGGGGAGATAGATCTGCGGGTCGAACTGTCGGCAGTAGATGCTTGCGGCACAGCGCACCGCCTCGTGCTGCTGATCGAAAATAAGATCGGTGCCTCCTTCCAACCTGCGCAGGCAGAGCGCTACGGACTTGCCGGCCACGAGGAAGAACTTGGCCACGGGCTGACGGCCGTCACGGTGCTTGTGGCACCGGCCAGATACGTCGCGCGGGGCCACCGCTTCATGTGCGCTCTTTCCTACGAGGAGATCGGGGAATGGTTCTGTCCGAACGATTCCGACCGGCGCGACGCAAAAATCGCTGTGCTTCAGGTGGCAATCACGAGGTCGGCCACCCAGCGAGTGCAGAAGCCTGACACGACAATGACCGCCTTCCGCGCGGCCTACTACGACCACCTCCAGCACTACAATGCGCGCCAGGGCACGGATTTCAGCATGCGGCTGCCCACGGTCACCTACGTCGGGGACACTTGGTTTGAGATGAGGTCAAAGTCGCTGCCTGATTGGATACGATTCCGACACATGGCCCCCACTGGCTACGTTGAGATTAGCTTCCGGAACACCGATTTGGACAAGGCTGAGCCCTTCCTTCGCCGATACATGCCGGGCGACTTCACCCTGACGTGTACGGGCAAGTACCATCAGCATACCACGATCCGGCGTCCAATTTCGCGCATCGTCGAGTTCGACAACTACGAGAAAGCGCGCCCAATCGTCGAGACATCGCTAGCCCACATGGAGCGATTGCTGCGTCTCGCTGTCGATAACCGCCCGCAATTGGAGGCAGGGCTCGTGCCGTTGCGTCGAACCAAGGGAGGAGTACCGCTCCCAATAGAGCCGGCCTTGGCCGTGCCGGAAACGTTGCCAGACCCATCTGATAGTTAGTTATGCTTCCAGCCGTCGTCCGTTGCAAAGCAGCGAGCGTAGGATGGGTGAAACCCATCATTGGAAACCGAAGCCGTATTGAAGTCTGATGGGTAACGCTCCGCTTACCCATCCTACCCGCTGCATAACCCAGAATTATGCAAGCATCCTCGGCTCAGTCCGCCAGTCCACCCTCCAAGAAAAGCTGCACCTGCTCGAACAGCGCCATCCGGTTGCGTTCCATCAGTGCGGTGTGGGTCGCCTCCCCCAGCAGGCAGAAACGTTTTTGCGGCGCGTTGGCCAGCAGCGAGAACAGCGTCAGGCCCAAAGCCGGCGGCGTGTCGTGGTCCCATTCGCCGACCGCGATCATTGTCGGCGCGGTGATCCCCGCCGGGTCATATAGGGGCTTGCCGGCGGACCAATACTCCCGGCTGTCCTTGACCACGCCGTTCGGTGCCCGCAGCACCGGCGGCTTCATCGCCGCCCCGGCCGGGTCGGTGGCGAAGGTCGCGTCCGCCCAGGCATCGAACCATCCGGGGGGGATCAGCGCATCGGCCTGGTCCTTCGGCACACCGTTCAGCCAGCGGGCCTTGGCGGCCTCGCGCGTCACGCCGCGCCAGGCGCCGAGCTTGCCGCCGGGGTCGGCGGCGGAGGCACCCTCGCGCACCCAGCCCGGGGCGAACAGCACCAGTCGTTCCACCTTGTCGGGATGCTCGGCGGCGTAGCTGCCCATGGTGGCGCAGCCCCAGGACCAGCCGACCAGACAGAGTTTTTCAATTGCCCGGTCGCGCCGGATGAACTCCACCACCGCATCGACATCGGCCCGCGCATCCGCGGTGTCGGCGAAGGGCGGGTTGGCTGAGGCCCGCGCGTCCATCGCCGGCGGCCGGGTGGAACTGCCATAGCCGCGCACGTCCAGCAGATAGACATCGAAGCCGCGCCGCGCGATGTATTCCATCCAGCTGAAACCATCCAGCCGCAGATCGAACGCGGTCTCCGCCGGGTAGGTGGCGCCGTGCACGAACAGCACAGTCCGCTCCGGGGTAAAATGCGTCATGCCGGCCGGATGCTTGTTGCGCACATAGATAGACACGCCGTCCATCGGGGATGGCACGAAGCTTTCATGGGTGATGAGCTTGATCATCCGACCAGCACCGCTTTGCCGATGACTTCACGGTTCATCACCGCTTCCAGCGCCTCGCGCGCCTGCTCCAGTTTCAACCGATGCGAGATGCGCACGCGCAGCTTGCCCTCCCCGGCCAGCTCATCGAGTGTGCGGTTATTGGCCGCATACAGCTCCGGCTCGTTCTGTTGGAAACCACCCATATATACCCCCACCGCCTCGATCCCCTTGATCAGCAGGTAATTGCTTTTGATCGTCGCCGGGCCGCCGCCCAGAAAACCCAGGATCAGCAGCCGCCCGCCCCAGGCCATGCAGCGCAGGCTGTCTTCGCTCACCTTGGCGCCGATCGGGTCGTAGACGATATCGGCACCCCGCCCGCCGGTCAGGCTTTTAACCTCGTCGATGAAGCCGGAAGTGTAATCCAGCACGTGGTCGGCGCCCTCCTCCAGGCAGGCGGCGCGCTTGGCCTCGGTGCTGGCGGTGGCGATCACGCGGGCGCCGAACAGTTTGGCGATCTGGATCGCGGCGATGCCGATGCCCCCCGCGGCGCCATGCACCAGCACAAATTCCCCGGCGGTCAGCCGCCCGCGTTGCAGCAGCGCGTGATAGGCGGTGCCGAAGCCGGAGCGGAACACCCCGGCCTGCTCCAAATCCATGCCGTTGGGCACGAAGTCGCAGGCGCTGGCGCGGGCGTTGGCGATCTCGGCGAAGGCGCCGGTGCCATGTCGGCTCATGACCTTGTCGCCGGCCTTAAAACGGGTCACGTCCGGGCCGACGCCGATCACCTCGCCGGCCGCCTCGCTGCCGGGGATGAACGGCGGTTCGGGCCGCGTCTGATATTTCCCGGCCAGCTGCAGCACATCAACGTATTGAACGCCGCGCGCCGCGATCCGGATTTGCACCTCGCCCGGACCGGGGGGCGGCGGATCGGGTAGATCCCGCGACTGCAATACTTCGGGTCCGCCGAACGCCTCGCAAACCATCGCCTTCATCGCAGAGCGCTCCTTTTTTTCTTCCCGTCGGGAGTCAACCACCAATGTCGGAGGCACGCCAGGGCGGGAAAATTGCCGTTGTCGCTTGACCTTTTTCCGTCGAGCCAACACATA
>JAYTXR010000036.1:0-15575 GCA_043742865.1 Acetobacteraceae bacterium | reverse complement strand
ATCGGCGCGCTTCGCCGCCGCGCGGGCCGCAGCGAAATCCCGCTCGGGGATGGCGTTCACGGCGGGATCGACGGACTCGATCCGCGCGATACAGCTTTCGAGCAGCTCGGACGGGGCTAGCTTCTTGACGCCGATCAGGAAGCGCGCGTCGACGGCGGTGAGGTCGCAGGGTTCGGTCATGGTCGCGCTCCGCTATAAAAAATCAATACCCCAAAGCCAATCCATCCTTGCGCGGTTCGGAGCCCGCGACCAGAAGGCCGCGCTGGCGGTCGATCCAGATCGCCTGGCCGCCGCCATGCGGGGTTTCGATGGCCTCGATCGCGTGGCCCAGGCGCGACAACTCGCGCACGATGTCGGCGGGGATGCCGCGTTCCACCTGGAGCTTGCCCATGTAAGGAAACAGCCGCGGCAGATCGATCGCCTGCTGGATGTCGAGGCCGAACTCCAGCAGGTTGGTCAGGAACAGGCTCTGGCCCATCGGCTGGAAATGCCCGCCCATGACACCGTAGGGCATCACCGCCTGGCCGTCCTTCATCAGCATGCCCGGAATGATCGTGTGCATCGGTCGCTTGTTCGGCGCGATGCAGTTGGGATGGCCCCGCTCGACCCGGAAGCCGAAACCTCGGTTTTGCAGCATCACGCCGGATTTCTCGGCCAGAATGGCGGAGCCGAAGGACTGGAATAGCGAGTTGATGAAGCTGCAGGCGTTGCCGTCGCGGTCAACGACCGTCAGGTAGACCGTGTCGGCATGCACCGGCAGCATCGCCTCGCCTGCCGCGGGCAGATGCGCCATTGCGCGGGCGTCGTCGATCAGGGCGCGCATCGCCCCCAAATACTGGCCGCTGGTCAGCCGATCCACCGGCACGTCGACCTCGGTGGGATCGGCGAGGAACGCGTCGCGGTCGCGGTAGACCAGGCGGGCCGCCTCGATATGCCGATGCAGACGCCTGGCCGATAGCGGGCCTCCGGCTGGCGTGGCGAGGCCGCCCAGAATGCCCATCATCATCAGCACCAGTAGGCCCGAACCGTTCGGCGGGCACTGGAACACCTCGTACCCGCGCCAGGGAATGCTGATCGGGGTGACGAACTGCGCGTTGGTCAGGCCGGCGGCAAAATCGGCCTCGGTCTGCAGCCCGCCGCGGCTGCGCAGGGCGGCGACCATATCGGCGGCGATCGGGCCTTGGTAAAACGCCTCGGCGCCGCGCGCGGCGATGGCGCGCAGCGTGTCGGCGAGCTTCGGCTGGACGAACAAATCGCCTTCCGCCGGCGCCTGGCCGCCGGGCAGAAAGTCGTGCGCGGCATTTTTCCGCAATTTTTCTTCGTTGCGCTTCCAGTCCCAGGAGACCTTGGAATGCACCGGCCAGCCCTCGGCGGCAAAGTGGATGGCGGGCTGCAAAAGCTCTCCCAACCCCTTCGTGCCATGCGCGGCAAGCAGCGTCTCCCAGGCATTTACCGCGCCGGGAATGGTGACCGAATGCGCGGAGGTGTTCTCAATTGCGGCAATACCCTGGCTTTCGAACCAGTCAATCGAATAGCCGGCAGCGGCGCGGCCGGAGCCGTTCAGGGCGATCACCTTGCCGCTGCCCGAGGGGGCATACAGACAAAAACAATCGCCCCCTATGCCGGTGGATTGCGGCTCGATCACCCCGAGCACGGCGGCAGCGGCCACCGCGGCGTCCAGCGCATTGCCGCCGGCGCGCAGCACGTCAAGCGCGGTCAAGGTCGCCGCCGGCATCGAGGTGGCGGCCATGCCGTTGGTGGCATAGACCGGGCTGCGGCCCGGCAGCTGGAAATCGCGCAATTGATGTCTCCCGTGAAGGTGCTCGCCCGGTCAACGGTCTTTGCATGGGGGGATACGTATGGCAATCGGCGAGCATTCGTGTTGGTAATTTGTCCCGGCATGGCATTAACTGCCGGGATCGTGGGTTCAGGGGAGACTGCCGTGGCGGAGCTCATCGCGTTTGGCGATTTCGAGGCGGTCGATATCCGCGTCGGCACGGTGATTGACGCGCAGGCCTTCGCCGAGGCGCTGAAACCGGCGATCAAGCTGACAATCGATTTCGGCGGGGCGATCGGCGTGAAGCAGTCCTCCGCCCAGCTGACCGTGCACTACAAGCCCGACCAGCTGATCGGGCGGCAGGTCTGCGCGGTGGTGAATTTCCCGCCCCGCCAGATCGGCCCGTTCCTCAGCCAGGTGTTGACGCTGGGCATGCCCGACCCGGACGGCGCGGTGGTGCTGATCCGGCCCGACCTGAAAGTACCCAACGGCGGCAAGCTGTTTTGATGGCGCTCCGTCGCATGGCTGGCAGGTAATGGCGCGGCATTATTACACCGTCAGCTGGGACCAGCTGCACCGTGATGCCCGCGCGCTGGCCTGGCGGCTGATAGAACACGGTCCGTTTCAGGGGATCGTGGCGATCACGCGCGGGGGGATGATCCCGGCGGCGATCATCGCGCGGGAACTGGAATGCCGGCTGATCGAGAGCGTGTCGGTGACGACTTATGAAGACGAGGCGAAGGGCGACCCGGTGGTGCTGAAGCCGCCGGCGGCGGCCGGCGACGGCACCGGGTTCCTGATCGTGGACGATTTGGTCGATACCGGCACCACCGCGCGCGTGGTGCGCGCCTTGCTGCCCCGCGCGCATTTCGCCGCGGTCTATGCCAAGCCTTACGGCCGGGCGGATGTGGATACCTTTATCACCGAGGTGTCGCAGGATACGTGGATTCTATTTCCGTGGGACACCGAAGCGCAGTTTGTCGCGCCTCTGGCGCGCCAAAGGAGTGTGCCTCTGGAGCGCCAAAAGAGTGTGCCCCTGACGCGCCAACAGAGCGCAGCAGGGTCAAAAGAGGGCCAAAACGGAGACGAATAAGTGTAAACCCGTTACGTCACGTTGGCGAAGTCGTCGAGGTTCGGAAACATCTTCCCTAGCGACGTCGATTGGACCAGAGTCAGTATCCGCTGGCGTTCGTCCACCGCCAGTTCGGCCGCCCAACCGTCGTCGGAGCGACAAGGGCCGCTGGCGGGCTGGCCGTAATGACCGGTGCCGCCGTATAGCGGCCGCGTCATATCGTCGAAGGCCTGCACAAACGAATCGGCGAATCCGCGTCCATACGGGCCATGTTCGGCGCCGTCTCCGTCGCTGCCTCCGGCTTTTCCCCGGAGGCAAGCGGGGGGATGCCAGGCAAGATTGGCGAACTCGAACAGCGCCTTCGATATCTTGACCGGGTTCGCCAAGAAATCCCGGTTGAGGACGATGCGCCATTCCGGAATGCCGGCGAGTGCCCCGATCGCGATCTCATTGCGGATGGCCCAGTTCCAGGCGAATTGTTCGACCAACGCCAGCGACGCGAAGCGCTTTTCCGACAGGCCATAGGATTTCGCCTGCGAAGTTGCCAGCAGCGCACCGATCCCCGCCAGCCGTCCGTCGCGGGCATTCGCGCGAAGCATGGCCGAGACGTGGCCGAACGGGTTGCGGATGATCAAGATCACGCGAATACCCGGCATTGCCGCGGCAAACAGCGGAAGGCGCCCGAGCAGACCGGTGGAGCCGATGACGAGCCGACGGCCGTCGGGTGCGTCGGATCGCGCGCCGGACGGCTCCGCGTCAGGCGGGGCCGCGTCGGCCCATCCGAACATCCGGTTCAGGGCGCGCCGGCCGGGGCCGGACCTCGCAGTGCCCTGCGCGGCATCGTGAACGCATCCCGGTGTGGCGATGGCGGCGGCTTTTATCTCCCCGGAGCGCCCTTCTTCCATACCTGTTTTCGCCAGGTCACGCACATAGTCGCCGGCGAGGTCGCTGAAATGATCGCCGTCGGAGACGGTGCAAATATCAGGCACCGAAGGTTCCAGCAACGGAATTTCTGGATCGCAACGCAGCAGGGTGGCCGGATGGTCTCGGAAGATGTCACAGAGACCCGCCAGACCCGAAAAGGGTGAACCCACCAAAAGAGTGATCTGACCAATGCTGGACGCGCGGTTCGACATCACGACTGATGCTCTGGACGAACCGCGATCCTCGAACTGCAAAAGATCCCGGGGGAAAATGACCGCCATCCTTTTTCATTTCAAATATAAAGTTTCTTACATCGATATCCAGCGAAACAAAGTGTAGTCGACCGTTTTTTGTGGGTCAATAATGTGAATCTTACAAATAGGTAATTTTCACGCTCATCGAAATGATGTTGTTTTGTGAAAGAACACGTTCTAATTTTCGATCCGGTTTACTGGGTTATCGCTCACGTTTCCGCGAGCGGTTCGCGGCTGACGCGGACCTTGTCGACGCGGCGGCCCTCCATCTCTACCACCTCGAACCGCCAGCCCGCGAAGACGATCCGGTCGCCCGGGCGCGGCACTCGACGCAGCAGGGCCAACAGCAGGCCGCCCAGCGTGTGATAGCTACCCTCAGCGGGCAGGTCGGGTAGAGACAGGCGGGATTTCAGCTCATCGGCCGGCATCATGCCGTCCACCAGCAGCACCGCGTCCGCCGCATCCGGGCCGGTGCCGGGCTGCGTGGCAGAATCAGTTGGATCGCCGACGATCGCCTCCAGCACATCCGCTGCGGTGACCACACCCTCGAAGCTGCCGTATTCGTCCATCACCAGAGCCAGGCCGAGCTGGTCGGACTTCAGCCGCTCCAACGCATCGAGCGCGGTGACGGTATCGGGCATCACGATCGGTTGACGCAGGGAGGCGGCAATCGACAGCTCGCCGCCACCGAGAAGATTGTCCAGAATATCCTTCGCCTGCACCACGCCGACGACATTGTCCACCGATCCGTCGCAAACTACGAAGCGCGAATAGGGGGCGGATTTCAGGGTCGCGACGATCTCCTTCGGCGGATCGGTGCGGTCGATCCAGGCGATGTCGGTGCGCGGCGTCATGATCGCGCGCACCGGCTTGTCGGCCAGGCGCAGAATGCGCTCGATCATGTCGCGTTCCTCCATTTCCAGCACCCCGGCCTGGGTGCCCTCAACCAGCAGGGCCTTCAGCTCCTCCTCGGTCACTTCCTGCTGGGAGGCGCGCTGCAAGCCGAAGACGCGCAGCACCAGCGCGGTGGACTTGCCGAGCAGCCACACCGCCGGGGCGGTGAGTTTGGTCATGCGCGCGATCGGGCGGGCGACGCTGGCGGCAAGCCTCTCAGGGTAGCGCAGCGCCAGATGCTTCGGTACCAGCTCCCCCAGCACCAACGTCAGATAGGTGGTGACGACGACGACAATGGACAGCGCCAGCGTCTCGGCGAAGGGGCTGATCAGCTTCACGGCGCTCAGCCATTCCTGGATGTGCGAGGCAATCCGGGCGCCGCCGAACACGCCGGTGAATACGCTGACCAGGGTGATGCCGATCTGGACGGTGGGCAGGAATCGCTGCGGATCCTCGGCCAGGCCACGCGCCACGGCCGCGCCAGCGACGCCCTTGTTCTCCAGCACCGAAAGACGCGCGCGGCGGACCGAGACCAGGGCCAGCTCACTCATCGAGAACAGGCCGTTTAGCCCGATCAGCAGCAGCACGATGACGATTTCAAGCGCGAAGTTCATTGGATGTTCGGTCGGAAGCGGCGCCCAGGGCGGCGATCGGGCATGGGCCGGTTCTCCTGGATCGGGTGAATGCGCGCCCGCATGGCGCCTGATCCGGCCGGCTTATGTCAAGCGCCGCCCACTCCAGACATTATTCTGATATCAGATACACTCTATGCGTTTATTCATATCGACGGATCGCCCGAATATTACTACTATGGCGTGCATGAGCATAGCCCGCGTTCAGTCCTTCGCCTTTTCCGGCATCGAAGCGGTGCCGGTGGAGGTGCAAGTTCAGATCTCCTCCGGGCTACCGGCGTTTCTGGTGGTGGGGTTGCCGGACAAGGCGGTGGGGGAAGCACGCGAGCGGGTGCGCGCCGCCCTGACCGCCATGGGCCTGGCGCTGCCGCCCAAGCGGGTGCTGATCAATCTGGCGCCGGCCGATCTGCTGAAAGAAGGCTCGCATTTCGACCTGCCGATCGCGCTCGGCGTGCTGGCCGCGATGGAGGTGGTGCCGCGCGAGGATATTTCCGGATACGCCGCCCTGGGCGAATTGTCGCTGGACGGCTCGCTGAATGCGGTCGCGGGCGTGCTGCCGGCGGCGATCGGGGCATCCACGCGCGACCTCGGGCTGATCTGTCCGGCAAGCCAGGGCGGCGAGGCCGCCTGGGCCGGGCGGATCGAGGTTCTGGCGGCCACCGATCTGCTGTCGCTGATCAATCATTTCCGCGGCACCCAGGTGTTGACCCCACCGGAGCCGGCCGGGGTGGCGGAGGGTGCCAGGGGTCCGTGCCTGTCGGACGTGAAGGGCATGGAGACCGCCAAGCGGGCGCTGGAGATCGCCGCGGCCGGCGGGCATAATTTGTTGCTTATGGGCTCGCCCGGTTCCGGGAAATCCATGTTGGCGGCAAGGCTGCCGGGGTTGCTGCCGGATCTGACGCCCCAACAGGCGCTGGAGGTCAGCATGATCCATTCTGTTGCGGGAATGCTGGATGGCGGCAGGCTGGTGATGCGCCCGCCGTTTCGCGAACCCCATCACAGCGCCTCCCAGGCGGCGCTGACCGGGGGCGGCCAGCGGGCGAAGCCCGGCGAAGTGTCGCTGGCGCATCGCGGCGTGCTGTTCCTGGACGAGTTGCCGGAATTCCCCTCCCAGGCGCTGGAGGCGCTGCGCCAGCCGATGGAGAGCGGGCGGACCACGGTCGCGCGCGCCAAGGCGCATGTGACCTATCCGGCTCGGTTCCAGCTGATCGCGGCGATGAACCCGTGCCGCTGCGGCTATCTGGGCGATGCCGGGCGCGAGTGCGGCCGGGCGCCGCGCTGCGGGGAGGATTATCAGAACAAGATCAGCGGACCGGTGATCGACCGGATGGACCTAACCGTGGAGGTGCATCCGGCCACGGCGGCCGAACTGGCACGAGCGCCGCCGGGCGAGCCAAGCGCGGCGGTGGCGGGGCGGATCGCCCGGGCGCGCACCGCACAGCGCCAGCGCTACGGCGCGGACGGCGCGGCCAGCAACGCGGAGGCCGACTCGCGAGAGATTGAGCTCGATGGCGACGCCGCAGACCTGGCGGAGCGGGCGATGGACAAGCTGCGGCTATCGCCGCGCGGCTATACGCGGGTGCTGCGGGTGGCGCGCAGCATCGCCGACCTGGCCGGGGCCGAGACGGTGGCGCGCATGCACGTGGCCGAGGCGCTGGCGTTCCGGCACCGGATGCCGGGACGGCGGTTTTGAGCCTACCTGATGTCGAAGCTCATCCCTCCTGACGGAACGCGTCGGCGATCCGCCGTACCGCGCCGGCCGCATCCACCAGCAGAACATCGAAGCGAACCCCCGCACCACCCCAGTCCGGGTGCTCCGCCAGCAGGATTTCCGCCGCTGCCAGAAGGCGGGCGCGCTGGCGCGGCGACAGCGACCATGCCGCATCGGACAGCGTCGGCCGGGCCTTCACCTCGATGATCGCCAGCAGGCCGTCTTTCTGGGCGACGGCGTCGATCTCCCCGGCGTCGGTGCGCAGCCGGCGGGCGAGCACGGTCCAGCCGTCCTGCGCCAGCGCAGCGCAAGCGGCAACCTCGGCGGCCACACCCCTTGCATAGGCGCGACTGCCGCGCTGCTTGCGGGCATCCTTGTGGATCAACATCGGCGGCACATTTCACCATCGGTGCCGCGGATGGCAACATCGCCGTTGCTGGGATAGCCGATATTCGAGGAGAAACACGTGCGCCGTCTGACCCTGCTATGCTTGGTGTTGCTGACGGGAACGTTGCCGACCGAAATTTGGGGCGCGGAGCCGGCGCGGCACGGCATGGTGGCGGCGGCGCATCCGCTGGCGGTGGCGGCGGGCATCGACATACTGCATGCCGGCGGCACCGCGGTGGATGCGGCGGTGGCAGTGCAGATGGTGCTGGGCCTGGTGGAACCGCAATCCTCGGGCATCGGCGGGGGGGCGTTCCTGCTGCATTTCGACGCCGCCACCGCCCAGACCACCAGCTGGGACGGGCGGGAAACCGCGCCAGCGGCGGCCCGGCCCGATCTGTTCCTGGACCGCGACGGCAATAAGCTGGCATTCATGGATGCAGTGCTGGGTGGGCGGGCGGTCGGCGTTCCGGGCACTCTGAAAATGCTGGAAGCGGCCTGGAAACTACACGGCAAACTGCCCTGGGCCGATCTGTTCGCCCCCGCCATCCGGCTTGCGGATCAGGGGTTTCCGGTATCCTCCCGGTTGGCCGGCACGATCGCGGCAAATATCGGCGGGTTGTCCCGGCAGGATACGGCGCGGCGTTATTTTGCCGCAGATGACGGCACGAAGCTGCCGGCGGGAACCGTGCTGCGCAATCCGGCCTTGGCCGAGACCTTCCGCGCGATTGCCGCCGGGGGGGCGGATGCGCTGTATCGCGGACCGATCGCCGCGGACATCGCCGCCGTGGTGCGCACCGACCCCAATCCCGGCCTGATGACCACCGATGATCTGGCCGCTTATCAGGCCAGGCAGCGTCCCCCGGTCTGCGGGGAGTACCGCCAGCACCGCATTTGCAGCATGGGGCCGCCGTCCTCTGGTGGGATCGCGGTGCTGCAAATCCTCGGCATGCTGTCGCATGAAGACCTGCCAAAAATGGACCAAGACGGATTGCCAGCTGCGCATCTGATTTTGGAGGCGATGCGCCTGGCCTATGCCGATCGCGACCGCTTTTTGGCGGATCCAGACTATGTGAGGGTGCCGGTGCCCGGGCTGATCGATGCTGGCTATCTAGCGGCCAGGGCGAAGCTGCTGAACCCCGCTCAGGCCATCGCCGCACCGGTGCCACCGGGCGATCCGTCCTGGATCGGAGCGATCGGTCCCGCTTCTGTGCAGCCCAATTTCTCGCCGGCACCGGCCGAGGAGCATGGCACCAGCCACATGGCCATCCTGGACGATGCCGGCAATGCGGTGTCGATGACCACGACAGTGGAGGGGCCGTTCGGCTCGCATCTGATGGTGCGCGGCTTCTTCCTGAACAATGAACTGACCGATTTCTCGTTCCTGCCGGAGATCGATGGCCGCGAGGTGGCAAACCGGGTGGGACCGGGCAAACGGCCGCGCAGCTCGATGGCGCCGAGTTTCGTGTTCGACGAAGCTGGCCGGCTGCAAGCCGTGGTCGGCTCGCAGGGCGGCGGACGGATCATCGGCTTTGTGTCGCTGGCGCTGCTGCGGATGCTGGATTGGCACGAAACCCCGCAGCAGGCAGCCGCCGCGCCGCGTATGCAGACGATGGGCGGACCGGTGGAACTGGAAGCCGGCACCCAAGCTGCGGAATTGGCGGACGGACTGCGCGGGCTGGGACACCGCGTGGTGGTCGCACCGATCGATAGCGGCTTCCAGGGCATCGCCATCACCCCGGACGGTCCGATCGGCGGCGCCGACCCCCGCCGCGAAGGCATCGCAGCCGGCGATTGACGCCAGCCGCGTTCATTCCGCGATAGGGGCACAATTGGTCCGCCCGGCGGCAACGCAATCCTGGATGGAAGCGGCCTGACGCAGCCGGTGGCTGACATAGAGCGCGCCGAGCACCAGCAGCACAATCACGACCAGTGCGGCGAGCGGGCCGGTGCGCGATGGATTTTCCTCCTCCATCAGGGGGCCCCGCGGCCTTCGGCCACGGCGTGGCAGGCGACCCGCACCTCCCCGATTTGCGTGTGGGCTGGCTTTTCCATTCGGCAACGGTTGTTGGCGAGCGGGCAACGCGGATGGAACGGGCAGCCGCTGGGGGGATCGATCGGGCTGGGTACCTCGCCGACTACCGGGATCCGGTTTTGACCCATCATCGCCAGATCCGGGATCGCCTCCAGCAGCAGGCGCGTGTAGGGGTGGCGCGGCATGGCGAAGATGGTTTCCGCCGGCCCCAATTCGACGATGCGACCTAGATACATCACACCGAGGCGGTCGGCCATATGGCGCACCACCGCCAGATTGTGGCTGATGAACAAATAAGTGAGGTTCAGGCGTTGTTGCAAATCCTTCATCAGGTTGAGGATCTGCGCCTGCACCGACACATCGAGCGCACTGGTGGGTTCGTCGCAGACCAGGAATTCCGGCTCGCTGGACAGCGCGCGGGCGATCGAGATGCGCTGGCGCTGGCCGCCGCTGAATTCATGCGGGTATTTGTCGCCGTCGGTGGGCGACAGGCCCACCTGGGTCAGCAATGCCGCGACACGATCGCGAATGTCGGTTTCTTTTGCCAGCAGGCGGAACGCGCGGATCGGCTCGGCGACAATGCCGCGTACCCGCCAGCGCGGGTTCAGCGAGGCGTACGGGTCCTGGAAAATCATGTTCATCCGCCGGCGCAAATCAGGCCGGGCGCGGGCCGACGACAGCGCCTCACCCTCGAAGCGGATGCTGCCCGCGCTGGGGGCATACAGACCAACCGAGAGGCGGGCGATGGTGGATTTGCCGCAGCCCGATTCGCCGACCAGCGCCAGCGTGCTGCCGCGGAGAATAGCGAACGACACGTCGTCCACGGCGCGCAGCAGGCGACGGGGCTCGCGGGCCAGGCTGCGTTGCAGCCACGGGCGGGAAACATCGAAAACCCGGGTCAGGCCGATCGCCTCCAGCACCGGCGGTTCAGCCATGCGCGTGCAGCCAGCAGGCGGCCTGGGTGGGGCCGGCGGGCAGCAAACCAGGCCGCTCCACTCGGCACCTGGTAAAAACCCGGGGGCAACGCGGGTTGAAGCCGCAGCCTGGCGGAATGGCGGCCAGACGAGGCATGGCGCCGTCGATCTGGGCCAGCCGCCCGACCCGCTGCACCAGCGACGGAATGCTGCCCATCAGACCGGCGGTGTAAGGATGGGCAGGATGGCGGACGACGTCACGCACCGGGCCGATTTCGGCGATACGGCCGGCATACATCACCGCCACCCGGTCCGCGGTCTCGGCGATCACGCCCATGTCGTGGGTGATCAGCATCACCGCGGTGCCATGCTCGCGGGTGATGCGCTTCAGCAGCGCGATGATCTGCGCCTGGATGGAGACATCGAGCGCGGTGGTGGGCTCGTCGGCAATCACCAGACGGGGTTCAGCGCACAACGCCAGCGCGATCACCACGCGCTGGCGCATGCCGCCGGAGAATTCGTGCGGATAGGCCTCGATGCGTTGTCGTGCTGCGGGAATACCGACCTGTTCCAGCCAGCCGATGGCGCGGGCGCGGGCGTCGGCGTCGGATAGTTCCAGATGTGTCTTCATGGTTTCGACCAGCTGGCGGCCGACCGACATCAGCGGGTTGAGCGTGGTCAGCGGGTCCTGAAAAATTGCACCGATGCGCCGGCCGCGGATTTTTCTGAACTGGGTTTGGGAAAAATTGTCGATACGCTCCCCGTCCAGCAAAATCCGGCCAGCGGCGACACGGCCAGGCGGCTCCAACAGGCCAATGATGGCAGCACCGGTCAGTGATTTTCCGGCCCCACTTTCGCCAACAACGCCCAGAACCTCGCCAGGATCGATGTGGAATGAAACGCCATCCAATGCCCGCAGCAGCGCCCGCCGGGTCGGGAACTCGACCACAAGGCTTTCGACGTTCAGCAACGCCATCAGCGTTGCCTCGGTGAGCTGGGCTGGGGCTTTGCCCCAGCCCAGCTCACCGGAGCCTCGGGTTGAGGGCGTCGCGTAGCCAATCGCCGAGCAGGTTGATTGACAGGACCATGACGACCAACGCCGCCCCCGGAAAAATGGTCACCCACCATTCACCGCTGAACAGGAACGCGTTGCCGAGGCGGATCAGCGTGCCGAGCGAGGGCTGGGTGGGTGGGAGCCCAATGCCCAGGAACGACAAGGTCGCCTCGGCCAGGATGGCGAAGCCGAGGTTCAGCGTGGCGATCACCAGCACCGGACCAATGACGTTGGGCAGGATGTGGCTGAACAGGATTTTCGGCGCGCCGATGCCGATGACCTGGGCGGCCAGCACGTAGTCCTTGCCGCGCTCCACCAGAGTGGAGCCGCGCACCGTGCGGGCGAATTGCGGCCAGTTGCTGATGCCGATGGCGAAGATCAGCACATAGATCTCCATTGCCTCGCGCAAATCCCTGGGCAGGGCGACACGGGCGATGCCGTCGACCAGCAACGCGATCAGGATGGCCGGAAAAGTGAGTTGCACATCGGCGATGCGCATCAGCACCGCATCCACGACGCCGCCGAAATAGCCGCTGGCCAGGCCGATCGTGACGCCGACCAGCATCGCCAGCGCGACAGCGCAGATGCCGACGGTCAGGCTGATGCGCGTGCCATACAGAATGCCGGACAGCACATCCCTGCCCTGGTCGTCGGTGCCGAGCGGGTAGGCCCATTCGCCGTCCGCGGAGAAAGCCGGCGGTTTGAAACTATCTAGCAGACGAAGGCTCGCGAGATCGAACGGATCATGTGGCGAGATCCAGGGCGCGAAGGCGGCGGCGAGCAGGCACAGCAGCACCGTCGCGGCGGACAGCATGGCGACCGGCGAGCGGCGGAAGCTGTAGGCGATGTCACCGTCCAGCCAGCGCGCCACCGCATTGGTCATCGGCGGGTCCGCAAGCGCGGATCGACGGCATAGTACAGCAAATCGACGATCAGGTTGATGGCAACGAACAGCACCGCGATCAGCAGCAGATAGGCGGACATGACCGGGATGTCGGCCACACCGACCGACTGGATGAACAGCAACCCCATGCCAGGCCATTGAAACACCGTTTCGGTGACCAGGGAGAACGCGATCAGGCCACCGAGTTGCAGGCCGACGATGGTGATGACGGGGACCAGCGTGTTGCCCAGCGCATGGCGGAAATGGACCGAGGTTTCACGCAGACCGCGGGCGCGGGCGAATTTGATGTGGTCCGAGCGCAGCACCTCCAGCATCTCGGCGCGAACCAGGCGCAGGATCAGCGTCATCTGAAACAACCCGAGCGTGATGGCAGGCAGGATCAGCGCCTTCAGGCCGGACCAGGTCAAAAATCCGGTGGACCACCAGGGGGTGATCTGCACGATTTCGCCGCGCCCGAAGCTGGGCAGCCAGCCGAGCTGCACGGCGAATACCAGGATCAGCAGAATGCCGATCAGAAAGGTAGGCAGCGACACGCCGGCCAGGCTGAACACCAAAAAGCCGCGCGAGAGCCAGGACTTTCGGTGGATGCCGGTATAGACGCCCATCGGCACGCCGATCAGCAACGCCAGCACCGAGGCGGTGGCGGCGAGTTCCAACGTGGCCGGCAACCGCTCGGCGATCAGTCCGGCGACCGGGCGGGCAAGGCGGTAGCTGTTGCCGAACTCGCCTTGTGCTGCGCGCCACAGGAAGCTGGCGTACTGGATCAGGAAATTCTGATCGAGGCCCAGGTTATGGGTCAGTTCGATGCGCTGAGCTTCGGTCGCTTCCAGTCCAAGCATTGCCTGCACGGGATCGCCGATGAAGGTGAACATGGCGTAGGCGATGAAGCCGACCACCAGCAGCACCGGAATCGCCTGGAGGATGCGCGAGAGGATGAAGACCGGCATGCGCCTCAACTATCCCATGGTTTACGCATCCGCACCCGGTTCCACCCATTCATTGACCAGGGTGAAGCCAACGCCGAGCAGCACCGGGCCAAGGAAGATGCCGAGCAGGCCGAAGGCGACCGCGCCGCCGAGCACGCCGAGCACGGTCAGCATGAACGGCAGCTGCGCGCCGCGGGAGATGAACCACGGGCGGATGATGCTGTCGGCGCCGGAGACGGCGATCACGCCATAGGTCGCCAGGAACACGCCCCAGGCGACGTGCGAGGTGCTCATCAGCCAGAGCGAAGCGGGGATCCAGACCACCGGGGCGCCGATCGGCAGCACCGCGAGGAAGCCGGCGATGGCGCCCAGCAGCACCGGGCGCGGAACCCCCGACAGCCACAGGCCGAAGGCGGTCAGAATACCCTGGACGATCGCGGTGCCCAGGATGCCGTAGACGACGCCGCGCACGGTCGCACCGGTGACCGCAATCAGCCGCTCGGCCTTGTCGCCGGCGATGCGCAGCAGGATGGCGTGCAGCCGGCGCGCGATCGGCTCGCCGTAGACGTAAAAGAAGAAGGCGATGAACAACGCCAGCAGGAACAGCAGCACGCCGTTGGCGATGCCCAGCAGCAGGCTGAAACCACTTTCGGCGACGATGCCGAAATAGGGTTTCAGCGCCATCACCATTACCGACAGGTCGGCGGCCCAGTGGTTCCAGACATCCCCGAGCGTCGGGCCCATGACCGGCAGGTCGAACACCCAGGCGGGCGCGTCGGGCAGCCCGGCGCGCAGCGTGGCCTCCAGCACATCGCGCAGCTTGTTCACATCGCCCGCACCGCTGGGGGCGGCGATGCCGAGCGGGAGCACCACGACGATGGCGGTCAGTGCCACCATCAGCCCCGCGGCGACGCCATGGCGCAGCCGCAGATGCAACCGCAGCCATTCGCAGACCGGCCAGGTGGTAAATACCAGGATGCCCGCCCAGAGCAGCGAGGGAAAGAAAGGGTAAAGGACCAGGACACAGCCGACTGCGACCCCCCCCAGCAGAAGCCCCATCAGGATGCGTTCAGCCATCATGCGCTCACAGCCGGGCGCGCAGCGATTTGTCCAGGCACCGAAGGATGGCTTGCGCCGCACGACTGCCGGTGGAACTCGCGACCGCTCGCCGGCTGCGCGAGGTCCAAGCGTCGAACTCGGCAAAGCCGGACGTGATCATGGCGTAACCTAGCTGCCGGGTGGCTATAACGTCCATGGGAAATCGGCGGTCGCGTCGGGTCGACCAATCCAAGGCTGGCCGATCCATGGCTGGCAAACGCGGCGACGCGCCTGTAGCCTCCGGGAAAATGATCCGGGAGGACAAGCCATGCCGCGTCTCGCCGCCAATCTGTCGATGATGTTCACCGAGCTGGCGTTCCTCGACCGGTTCGACGCCGCCGCGAAGGCTGGCTTCGAGGGGGTCGAATTCCTGTTTCCCTATGATTTCCCCGCCGCTGAGATCGCCGCGCGGCTGCGCGCCAACGGATTGACCCAGGCGCTGTTCAACATGCCACCGGGCGACTGGGCGAACGGCGAGCGCGGGTTGGCCTCGCTGCCGGGGCGGCAGGCGGAGTTTCGCCAGGGCGTGAAGAAGGCGCTGGATTATGCAGCAGCATTGGATTGCCGGCTGGTGCACTGCATGGCCGGGATCGTGCCGGACGGCGTGCAGCCGGTGACCGCCGCCAGCCTCTATGCCGCCAACCTGGCCTGGGCGGGGGAGCAGGCGGTGGCGGCGGGGGTGCGGGTGGCGATCGAGCCGATCAACCATCGCGACATGCCGGGCTATTTCCTGAATACACAGGCGCAGGGGGCGGCGGTCGTCGAGGCGATCGGGCGCGACCGGCTCGGGCTGCAGTTCGACGTCTATCATTGTCAGACCACCGAGGGCGACGTGACCAAGCGGATGGAACTGCACATGCCGGTGATCGCGCATATGCAGATCGCCGACGTGCCGGCGCGCAACGAGCCGGGGACCGGGGAAATCGGTTGGAAGTTCGTGTTCCGCCGGATGGACGAACTTGGCTACACCGGCTGGGTCGGCTGCGAGTACCGCCC
>JAYTXR010000035.1:0-19801 GCA_043742865.1 Acetobacteraceae bacterium | reverse complement strand
CGCAACTTGCCGCGGTTGACCCGCTCGCGCAGTTCCTTGCCGGCCTTGAAGAACGGCACAGCCTTCTCCTCGACCGGAACCGTCTCCCCGGTGCGCGGGTTGCGCCCGGTGCGGGCGTGGCGCCGCTTCACGGTGAAGGCACCGAAGCCGCGCAACTCCACCCGCTCACCGCGCGCCAGCGCGCCGGTGATCTCATCGAAGACCGTGGCAACGATCCGCTCCACGTCGTTTCCGGTCAGATGCGGATTGGCCCCCGCAAGCTCGGCGATCAGCTCGGATTTCGTCATGTCCCCGATCCGGGCGCGGCACGCCCGGGTCTCCCCCTGTCACTGCCGAGAAGGCTGCCAGAGCGCCTGCGCGCCGTCAAGCGTAACCCCTTGGGAGAAAACGCTTTTCCAAATCCCTTGCAGAACCCCGCCGGGCTCGCGGCCGAAGGCGCGTTCGGCCAGCCCGCCGACCGACACATCGCTCACCCGCAGCGTGGCGGGGACGTCCTTGGCCTCGGCCAGCCAGGCCCGCGCGCCAGCCTCGCCGCCGATCGCATCGACCAGCCCGAGCCGCAGCGCCTGGCGCCCGGTATAGGCCCGGCCATCGCCGAGTTCGCGCACCCGGGCCGGGTCCATATGGCGCCCGGTGGCGACCATCTGGACGAACTGGTCATACATATCCAGCACCAGTCCGCGCAGCACATCGCGTCCCTGCTCGGATAACGGATGGGCGAAATTCGGCTGGTCCTTCAACGGGCCGGAGGTGATGGCCTCCGCGGTCACGCCGATAGTCTTCATCAGTCCGGAGGCCTCGCCGGTTTCCAGGATCACCCCGATCGAGCCGGTGATGGTGGCCTCGCGGGCGAAGATCCGCTGGGCGGGCACGGCGATCATGTAGCCGGCCGAGGCCGCGACCCCGCCCATGACCGCGACCACCGGCTTCTTCGCCGCCACCTTGGCGATCGCGTCATGCAGGCTCTCCCCGCCGGCGACGCTGCCGCCGGGGCTGTCGATCACCACGATCAGCGCCCGCACGCCGTCGCGTTCCGCGAGTTTCGCCACCGCCTCGGTCAGCTTGCGGTTCTCGGTCATGATACCGCTGACCGTCAGGCGTTCGACATGCGCGCTGTCCACGCCCAGCCCATCCGGGCCGCGCCAGGCAGCGAACACCGCCAGCACGGCGGCGATCACCGCCGCACTGCGCCAAAAGGACAGGCGGCGCTTGAGGCGCCGCCTGTCCAGCAGAAGATCGGTCTCCAGGCTCACGCCGGTTTCCTATCGGTGGGTTTGAGTTATTCGGTGGTCTGCTGGTTGCGCCGGCGGATCGCCGCTCCCAGGATATCGCCCAACGAGGCGCCGCTGTCGGACGAGCCGAACTCGGCCATGGCGACCTTTTCCTCCTCCATTTCCTTGCCCTTGATGGTCAGCGCCAGCTTGCGGGCCATGCGGTCCACCGCGGTGATCTTGGCATCGACCTTCTCGCCGATGGCGAAGCGGTCGGGGCGCTGATCGCCCTTGTCGCGAGCCAGTTCGGCGCGCCGGATGAAGCCCGTGAGCACGTCGCCCACCTTCACCTCGATGCCGTTGGTCTGCACCGCGGTTACCACGCAGGTGACGATATCGCCCTTGTGCACTCCTTCCAGCACGCTCGCGGCCGGATCGACGGCGAGCTGCTTGATGCCCAGGCTGATGCGTTCCTTCTCGACATCGACATCGAGCACCTTCGCCTTGATGACCTGGCCCTTCTCATATTTGGCCATCGCCAACTCGCCCTGCTCGTCCCAGGACAGGTCGGACATGTGCACCATGCCGTCGATATCGGCCGACAGGCCGATGAACAGGCCGAACTCGGTGATGTTGCGGATCTCGCCCTCGAGCTCCGAGCCGACCGGATGCTGCTCGACGAACTCTTCCCACGGATTGCGCTGGACCTGCTTGATGCCGAGCGAGATCCGCCGTTTCGAGCTGTCCACATCGAGCACCATGACATCCACCTCCTGCGAGGTGGCGACGATCTTGCCGGGGTGGACGTTCTTCTTGGTCCAGGACATCTCCGAAACATGCACCAGGCCCTCGACGCCGGGCTCCAGCTCCACGAAGGCGCCATAATCGGTGATGTTGGTGACGCGGCCCGAATATTTCGCGCCCGGCGGATATTTCGCCGCGACACCTTCCCACGGATCGGCCTCCAGCTGCTTCATGCCGAGGCTGATGCGCTGGGTTTCCGCGTTGAAGCGGATGACCTGCACCTTGACGCTCTGGCCGATCGTCAGCGCCTCGGACGGATGGTTGATCCGGCGCCAGGCGATGTCGGTGACATGCAGCAGCCCATCGACGCCGCCAAGATCGACGAAGGCGCCGTAATCGGTGATGTTCTTGACCACGCCATCCAGGATCATGCCTTCCTTGAGGCCCTGGATCAGCTCGCTGCGCTGCTCGGCGCGGGTTTCCTCCAGCACGGCGCGGCGCGACACCACGATGTTGCCGCGGGCGCGGTCCATCTTCAGGATCTGGAACGGCTGGGGCGTGCCCATCAGCGGCCCGACATCGCGGACCGGACGGATATCGACCTGGCTGCCGGGCAGGAACGCGACCGCGCCGCCGAGATCGACCGTGAAGCCGCCCTTGACCCGGCCATAGATCGTGCCGTTGACGCGCAGCTGGGTCTCGAACGCCTTTTCGAGGTTGGTCCAGGCTTCTTCCCGGCGCGCCTTCTCGCGCGACAGCACAATGGCGCCGTCGCGGTCCTCGTAGCGTTCGACATAAAGCTCGATCAGGTCGCCGGGCTTGACCTCGACCTTCTCGCCGGGGGCGCCGAATTCCTTCAGCGCCACGCGCCCTTCGGATTTCAGGCCGACGTCGACGATGGCGAATTCTTCGGTGAGACGGATCACCTTGCCGGTGACGACGGAGCCTTCAAAGCCACCATTGAGGCCGAGGGTCTCGTCGAGAAGCGAGGCGAAATCTTCGCCTGCGAAATGGTCAGCGAATGCGAGCGATGCCATGTTTGTATTGGTTTCCGTGACGGGGTCCGGCCAGCAGGCCGGCGTTTGCCGTTGGTGTGCGCAATCTCCGCGGTGGCGGAAAACACGGCTTGCCCGCGAAGGTGGCGGGCCGGGTGAACGGGAAAACAACGCGGGTCTGGTCGCGGCCGTCCCGGCACAGGCTAGGACGAACGTCGGTCTGATACGCCGGTTGCCATCAGAGTCAAGCGACGGCTGGATGAATGGGGCGGTTGGGGGCCATCAACCCCCGAGAGTTTCCCCCGCCCGCTTCCCTTGCATCCACATCCTCACACCCTGCGAATATTCCACGGAAACGCCCCGGTCGCCTCGATCATTCCGGTCAGGTTCTTCCGATAGGCGGTGCGGATCTGGAACTGACCCACCGGCACGGTCGGCACCGCGGAGAACGCCTCGATCTGGATGGCGTCCGCCAGGCTGTTGCGCGACGCGTCGTCCGGGGTCGCCAGCCATTCCGCGGTCAGGCGCTCAATCTTCTCGCTGGAGAACCAGCCGAACCAGCCGGTGGCGCCCTGGCCGCGCAGGATCGCGCTGATCACCGGCAGGCGGATCGCCCCGCTCGGCCACCAGGTGTGAAAGATCGACCAGCCGCCCTTCTCCACCGGCTCCTTGCTGGCGCGGCGCTGCACCACCGATCCCCAGTCCATCGCCTGCAACTCCACGTTCATGCCGATCTTCTTCAGCGTGTCGTAGGTCACCTCGCCCAGCGGGCCGATCGAGGGGAAGTCGGTCGGGTTGATCAACACGGTCTTCTGCCCGTCATAGCCGGCGGCTTTCAGCGCCGCCTTCGCCGCTTCGATGTCGCCGGGCATGGACGCGGCGCCCAGCTCGCGGCCGTACGGCGTGCCGCAGGGCAGCAGCGCCTTGCAGGTGCGGAACGCGGTGGCGTCGTTGCCGGTAACCGCCTGCATGTAGTCGGTCTGGTTCACCGCCATCAGCACCGCGCGGCGGATGCGCACATCGTTGAACGGCGGGTTCAGATGGTTGAAGCGCAGCACGCCGTTGAAGCCGGACGGATTGGCGCTGCCGATCGTGATGTCGGGGTTGCGGCGCAGCAGCGGCACCAGATCGGGCTGCACCTGCTCGTACCAATCCACCTCGCCGGCCTGCAGCGCCGCAGCGGTGGTCGCGGCGTCGGGAATGATCTGCCATTCCACCCGGTCAAAATAGGCCATTTTGCCGCCGGAGGTGAATTCCGCCGGTTCCTGACGCGGCACGTAGGCGGCGTTGCGCGCATAGGCGACCGCGGCGCCGGGCACAAACTCGTCCTTCAGAAACCGGAACGGGCCCGAGCCGATGGTTTCGGTGACCTGCTTGAACGGGTCGGTCCTGGCGATGCGTTCGGGCATCATGAACGCGACGTTGGCGTCCGGCTTGGCGATCGCCTCGATCAGCATCGGCAGTTTCGATTTCAGCGTGATCCGGATGGTCCGGTCATCGGCGGCACCCCATTCGTCGACGAATTTGGCGATCGTCTGCCCGAGCGTGTCGCGCGCCGCCCAGCGGGCCAGGCTGGTCGCGCAATCCTGCGCCCGCACCGGTTCGCCGTCGTGGAATTTCAGGCCGTCGCGCAATCGGATCAGATAGGTCCGGCCATCGTCGGAGACCGAAAAACCCTCCGCCATCTGCGGCTTGGGCTCGCCTTTGGCATTGACGCCGAACAGCGTGTCGTAGACCCCCCAGGCATGGTTGGCGGTGACCGCGGCGGTGGTGAAGATCGGGTCGAGCAGGGTCAGGTTGGCCTGCGGCACGAAGCGCAGCACGCGCGCGCCGGCGGGCTGGCCGATGGCCACGCGGGGCAGTGCCGCCGCGGCGCTGGCGCCAAGGAAAATCCGGCGTTTCATGCTGGTCATGCCCCCTGAAAATCGCTGTTGCGGCAACGATGACAAACCCCGCGGCGGCAGGCAATCAAATTGCCGGATTGCAGCCTGCTGAATTCAACCGGGCAGGCGTTTGCGGATTTCCGCCAGCGCCGTGACGAACGCGGTCTCGGCGTCCATGGCGGTCGTGTCGAGTTGCACCGCATCCGCCGCCGCGCGCAACGGTGCCGCGAGCCTGGCCTGGTCGGCGGCATCCCGGGCGCGCATGTCGGCCAGCACCGTGGCCAGCTCGGCCGGCATGCCCTTGGCCCGCAACTCCAGCCAGCGGCGTCGGGCGCGTTCTTCCGGGCTGGCGGTGACAAACAGCTTGGCCGGCGCGTCGGGGAAAATCACCGTGCCGATGTCGCGGCCATCCAGCACCGCACCCCGCCCGGCGCCGAAATTCCGCTGGAAGTCGAGCAGCGCGGCCCGCACGCCGGCAACCGAGGCAACCGAGGCGGAAGCGGCATCGGCTTCCGGGCCGCGCAGATCGGCCCGTTCCAGATCCGCCGGCAACAGCGCCCGCGCCGCCGCTTCGGCGGCCACCGGATCGGCGGGGTCCGCCCCCAAATCCAGCACGCGCCTGCCGACGGCACGATACAGCAGCCCGGTATCGAGATAGGGCAGCCCCAACTCGGCCGCCAACCGGCGCGCCAGCGTGCCCTTGCCGGAAGCCGCAGGGCCGTCGATTGCGATAATGGGGGGTGGAATAATCGGGGGAACGCTCATGCTGGTTCCAGCCCCGCGCCGATACCGGTCATCAGCCCGACGAACCCGGTAAAACTCGTGTCGATGAAGGCGCTGTCATCGACCGACACCGAAGCCGCGGCCGCCTGGCCCAGCACCAGCGCGCTCATGGCGATCCGATGGTCCATCTGCGTTGCCACATGCCCGCCACCGGGCGGCGGCGCGCCGCTGCCGTGCACGATGAGGTCATCGCCCGCGATCTCCACCCGCACCCCGTTGACCGCCAGCATCGCGGCGGTGGCCGCCAGCCGGTCGCTCTCCTTGACCCGCAATTCCCCCAGCCCGCGCAACCGCGTGATGCCGGTCGCGCACGATGCCAGCACGGCCAGGATCGGGTATTCGTCGATCATGCTGGGCGCGCGGCCCGGCGGCACATCGATCGCCCGCAGCGCGCCATACACCGCAACCAGATCGCCCACCGGCTCGCCGCCCTCGATCCGCCGGTTCTCCACCGTGATATCCGCACCCATCTCGCGCAGACACGCCAGCAGCCCGGCGCGTAACGGGTTCAGCCCGACGCCGTCGATGCGCAGCTTCGACCCCGCCACCAGCAGCGCCGTCGCCAGGGGGAACGCCGCCGAGGACACGTCGCCCGGCACCACCACATCGGCGCCGCGCAGCTCCGGCTGACCGGTCAGGTGGATCACCCGCCCCCCGCCGTGGATTTCGACGGATACCTGCGCGCCAAAATGGCGCAGCATGTTCTCCGAATGGTCGCGCGTTGCCTCGGGTTCCTCGACCCGGGTGATCCCGCGCGCGTTCAGCCCGGCCAGCAGGATGGCTGATTTCACCTGGGCGGAGGCCACCGGCAGCCGGTAGTCCAGCGCCAGCGCATCGACCGCGCCCTCGATCGCCAGCGGCAGCCGCCCGCCCTCGCGGGCGGTGAACCGCGCCCCGGTCGCCGACAGCGGATCGGTCACCCGGCGCATCGGCCGGCTGCGCAGGCTCGCATCGCCGGTCAGCACGGAAAAGATCGGATGGCTGGCCAGAATGCCGCAGAGCAGCCGTGCGGCGGTGCCGGAATTGCCCATGTCCAGCACGTCCGCCGGCTCTGTCAGCCCGCCGATCCCCCGCCCCGCGACCGACCAGCGCCCGTCGCCGTGGTTCACCACATCCGCGCCCAGCGCCCGCATGGCGGCCGCGGTGCGCAGCACGTCCTCGCCTTCCAGCAGGCCGGTGATGCGGGTCTCCCCCACCGCCAGCGCGCCGAACATCAGCGCCCGGTGGCTGATGGATTTGTCGCCGGGCACGGATATCCGCCCAGCCAGCGGGCGGGACGGGCGGCGGGCGAGAAGCGGGCGGGGCGAGGATGCGTGCATCGTTAACGATCCGAAGGGGACCCGCCGATTAGCATGCAGGGTGCCGGTTTGACAGACAGCGGCCACATTCAACGTTTGACACTGGCAGCGCGGGATGGCATGGCCGCGCGCTCCGCGGTTCCACTTGCCGTTTTGTCTTGCCCACCCGCTTTTGTATTGAAGGGGCCACTCGATGGCAAAGCCCGAACTCGGCACCAAACGCCTCTGCGTCGCCTGCGGCGCCCGTTTCTACGATCTGACCCGCGTGCCCGCGGCGTGCCCGAAATGCGGCACCGAGCAGCCGATCGAGGTGCCGCGCCCGCGCCGCGCCGGCGGCAACGTGGCCGAGGACAAGCGCGTCAAGAAGCCGGTCCCCGCCCCCGGCCACGAGGATGCGGAGATCGAGGTCGAGGGCGTGGAGGAAATCGAGGACGAAGACGTGCTCGAGGATACCTCCGATCTGGAAGATGACGCCGACACGATCGGCGCCGATATCGTCGAGGTCGAGCCCGACACCGACGACGCCGAACGCTGATTTTCCGATCTTGATTTGGCCGGCTTGACCGGGCCGGCTTGACCGGGCCGGCTTGACCTGGACGCCCAGGTTTCCCACCCTCCCGGTATCATCCGGGAGGGCGCCATGAAGATGCTGTCGGCAGAGGCGGTCGAGCAATATCGCCAGCAAGGCTGGTACGCGCCGGTTCGCGTGCTGTCTGCCGCCGAGGCGCTCACTCTGCGCCACCAGCTGGAGGCCTTCGAGGCCGGTTCTGGCGGGCTGCAGGGCAAGCTGCGGCAGAAATCCCACCTGCTGTTCACCTGGCTGAACCAGCTGATCCGCCACCCCCGCATCCTGGATGCGGTCGAGGATTTGATCGGCCCGAACATCCTGTGCTGGGGAACCACGTTTTTCATCAAGGAGAAGCGCAACCCCGGCTACGTCTCCTGGCATCAGGATTCCACCTATTGGGGCCTGGAGCCCGCCGACGTGGTCACCGCCTGGATCGCGTTCTCCGACAGCAACGCCGCCAACGGCGCAATGCGGGTTATCCCCGCCACGCATAAATTGGACCAGGTTCCCCATCGCGACACCTTCAGCGCCGACAACATGCTGACCCGCGGCCAGGAGATCGAGGTGAAAGTGGACGACCGCCAGGCCAAGATGCTGGAACTGAAGGCGGGCGAGATGTCGCTGCATCATGTCCGGCTGATCCATGGCTCCGACCCGAACCCGTCCGATACCCGCCGCATCGGCTTCGCGATCCGCTACATCCCCACCCATGTCCGCCAGGTCGCCGGCAGCCGCGACAGCGCCACCCTGGTCCGCGGTATCGATACCGAACAGAACTTCACCCCCGAACAAGTCCCGCAATCGGACATGTCAGCGCAAGCCCAGGCATTCCACGCCGAAACCACCAACCAACACGCCAAAATCCTGATGCGCTCGAGCTGATGCAGCGAAGCAAGGCGAGGGGGCAGAGCCCCTCGCCTTCTTTCAGTGCGTCAGTTCAGGCGCAACTCGAGGATGTGGCGTTTGTCGGGTTGGAGTTGGCCTTTTTCGACGAGTTTCACGATGGCGGTCAGCGCCGAGTTGGCTGGGGTTGAGATGCCGACTTCTTTGCTTTTATCGACGATGAAGCCGTTCAGGAACTCGATTTCGGTTCGCCGTCCTTTCACCATATCCTGACCCATGGACGGGCGGTGGGCGCCGCCGCCGGGTTTGCGGGCTTCCTCCAGCCGGTGTTCGTCGTAGATTTTGGTGGCGGCGGCATCGCCTTCGCCGGCCAGGGCGATAGTTTCGGGATCGATATGGTGGACTTCCTCCAGCTGATAGCCCAGCGCCTGGCCGACACGGATGGCTTCGCTGCCGAGCCGGGCGGAGAAATGGCGCAATGTGTCGTCGAGCAGGATTTCCTTGCTGATCAGCCCGGTGGAGGCGGACAGGCCGTTGGCCATGGCATTGGTGACCAGCTTTGACCAGCGTTCGCCCCACAGATTTTCGGTGACCTTGGCGCTGTCAGTCAGGGCAACCAGCCGGCACACTTCCCGTGCGCGTTCGGTGACGCGACCATGCACCTCGCCGACGCGAAACACCGTGTGGGCGGCGCCGCTCTTGCCGGCGGCACGGCGGACATGGCCGGGCTCGCAAAGATCGACGGTGATCGAGCTGGCGATAGAGCCGAGCGTCCTGCCCCAGCCGACGATGCCGGCGATGGTTTCCTCGTTGATGCAATTCTGCAACGATACCACATAGGCGTTGGGTGCCATGTATTGCCGGATCATCGTCGTGGCCCAGCCGGTGTCGTAGGATTTCATGCACATGAACACGATATCGAACGGCTGTTCCTTGCTGACATGTTGCAGCTCGGTCAGATGCAGCGCGCGCACTTTCGCGGTGAATTCCGGCACGTCGCGGATATGGGTGATCTTCAGGCCCTGGGCTTTCATCGTCTCGACATGCTCGGGCCAGGGGTCGATGAAGGTGACGTCCTCGCCGGCCTGCGCCATATGCCCGCCGGCATAACCGCCGACCGCGCCGACGCCGACGATGGCTATTCTCGCACCCATGTTTCTCTCCCCCTGATTTCGTCTGAAAAGCCTAGGCCGCGTGCGGGGGGGCCGCAACCGGGGGAGATTTTCCGGGTCAGATATAAACCGCTTTCATTCCCCCGGCCGGATAACGCGTGCCCGCGGCAGCGCCTGTCGGGATGGCAGCGGAGATGCGCGCCACCTCCGCTGGCGTCAGTGTGACGCTCAGCGCGCCGACATTCTCCTCCAGCCTGGTGACGAATCTTGTGCCGGGAATGGCGACCACATCGGCCCCCTGCGCCAGCAGCCAGGCCAGCGTCAACTGCGCCGGCGTGCAGCCCTTCTCCTTCGCCATCACCTCGATCTTGGCAACGAGCGCGCGGTTCTGGGCGAAATTCTGCTCCTGGAAGCGCGGGTGCGCCGCCCGCCTTCCATCGATATCGGAGAAGCTCTGGATCGCCCCGGTCAGGAAGCCGCGGCCGAGCGGCGCATAGGCAACGAAACCAATGCCGAGGGCGGTCGTGGTGGCGCGGGTCTCCTCGGCTTCGGCACGGTACAACAACGAGTATTCGGTCTGCACCGCGGCGATCGGGTGCACCGCGTGGGCGCGGCGGATGCGATCCGGGTTGGCCTCCGACAGGCCGAGGAAACGCACCTTGCCCTGCTCGACCAGCCTGGCCATCGCGCCGACGGTGTCCTCTACCGGCACATCGAGGTCCACCCGGTGCTGGTAATACAGGTCGATCACCTGCTCGCCGAGCCGCCTGAGGCTGGCTTCGCAGGCCGCCATCACGTATTCGGGGCGGCCGTTCACGCCGTTCATCTGGCCCGGCCCGCTCTGGGTCTGGCCGAATTTGGTGGCCAGCACCACGCGGTCCCGCCGGCCTTTGATCGCCCGGCCCACGACCTCCTCGTTATGGCCCCAGCCGTACATGTCCGAGCTGTCCAGATGGTCCACGCCCGCATCGATGGCATGGCGGATCAGCGCTTCGGACGTTGCGTCCTCGGCGACGCCGTAGATGCCCGACAGCGACATGCAGCCCAGCCCGATCGCCGAAACCGGCAGGCCGTTCTTTCCCGCTGCTCCCAGCGTGCGGTGCTCCAGCTTTTGCGGGGTCGCCATGGTGCCGATCTCCTTGGATGTCCATTCGGCGATAGGATACCGCCAGCCGGCCGGCGAGCCTATCCTGAGGTGGCGGCAAGGCTCACGGGAGAGGAAAAACCATGCAATTCAGCATCTGCGTCATGGCCGATATCGACGAGATCGGCTTTTTCAGCCATGCCGAGGCGCTCGGCTACGATGCCGTCTGGGTGGCGGACAGCCAGATGCTGTTTTCCGACTGCTATGCCGTGCTGGCGCTGGCCGCGCGCCAGACCCGCCGCATCCGGCTGGGCCCCGGCACCGCCATCACCGGCACGCGCATCCCGCCGGTTCACGCAGCCGGGATGGCGACCCTGAACCGGATCGCGCCAGGGCGGGTGTTCCTGGGTATCGGCACCGGCAACACCGCGATGCGCACAATGGGGCAGCGGCCGATGAAGATCGCCGATTTCTCCGAATATCTGCGCGTGCTCGCCGCCCTGCTGCGCGGCGAGACCGTGGACTACACCTATAACGGGCTGACCAGGCCGATCCGGCTGCTAACGCAAGGGCATAAATACCTGAGCCTGGAACCGCGCATCCCGCTCTATGTCTCGGGCTTTGGTCCGCGCGCCATGGCTCTGGCCGGCGAGCATGGCGATGGCCTGGTGTTCGCCATTCCCCCGCGCGGCGTGGCGGTTGCGGACGCGCTCGGCCATGTCCGCCAGGGCGCGGCGCGCACCGGGCGCTCCCTGGACGGATTCCACAATTGCTCGCTGGTCAACATCGCGCTGCTGGAACCCGAGGAGGCAGCAGATTCCGATCGCATCAAAGCCATAATCGGCCCCAACGTCATGGCCAGCGTCTACTATTTCTACGACGAGGTGCACGAGAAAGGGATCGATCCGCCACCGTTTCTGCGCCGCATCTGGAAACGCTATTGCGCGCTGGTCGAGCAAACCGCGCCCGAACACCGGCATTTCCGCACCCATGAATTCCACTACAGCCAGCTGCACCCCGGTGAGGCCGAACTGATCGACGCCCAACTGATCCGCGACACCTGCCTGGTCGGCACGCCCGGCGAACTGATCGAGCGCATCCGCCAGCTTGAACGCGACGGCCTGAGGGAGCTGATGTTCGCCAGCGGCACCCCCAGCAAATGGCGCATGGCCGAAGACTTCGCCCGCCTGGTGATACACCGGCTATGATCCCGATGCCGTCGGGATCATAGACTTTGGGATCAGCGGCTGGCGGCGTCGATTTCGGCAATGGCGTCGCTGTCCAGCTGGATGTTGGGCGCAGCCACCATTTCGGCGAGCTGTTCGAGGTTGGTGGCGCTGACGATCGGGGCGGTGACGCTGGGGCGCGCGATCAGCCAGGCCAGGGCGACCTGGCCGGGCCTGGCATCATAGCGCGCGGCCACGCGATCCAGCGCTTCCAGCACCGCGAAGCCGGCCTCGTTCAGATATTTCGCCACCCGCGGCGCGCGGGCGCGGTTATCACTGTCTGACGCCGTTCGGTATTTGCCGGTCAGAAAGCCGCTGGCAAGCGAGTAGTAGCCGATGACGCCGATATTTTCCTTCAGGCAGAGCGCCTCCAGCGGACCTTCGAACTCGCGCCGTTCGACCAGGCTGTATTGCGGCTGCAGGCTGTCATAGCGCGGCAGGCCGAGGCGGCGGCTGGTTTCCAGCGATTCCGCAAGCCGTTCGGCGGTGAAGTTCGACGCCCCGATGGCGCGCACTTTGCCCTGTTGGATCAGCTCTTGATAGGCCGACAGCGTCTCCTCGATCGGCGTG
Source organism: Acetobacteraceae bacterium (assembly GCA_043742865.1). Taxonomy (GTDB): domain Bacteria; phylum Pseudomonadota; class Alphaproteobacteria; order Acetobacterales; family Acetobacteraceae; genus PALSA-911. The sequence continues at coordinate 7,484 of JAYTXR010000035.1, read as the reverse complement.
TCGGGATCGTCGCGGTGGGACTGGTAGAGGTCGATGTAATCGGTCTGCAGGCGTCGCAGCGAGGCTTCCACGGCCTGGAACATATAGGCGCGCGAGAGGCCCTTCTGGTCCGGCCCCATTTCGATGCCGAACTTGGTGGCGACGATCACTTTGTCGCGATTGCCGCGCTCCTTCAGCCATTTGCCGAGAATTGCTTCGGACTCCCCCCCCTGGTTGCCGGGATGCCAGCGGGAATAGACATCGGCGCTGTCGATGAAGTTGAACCCGGCCGCGACGAAGCCGTCGAGCAGCCGGAACGACATCGCCGCATCGGCGGTCCAGCCGAACACGTTGCCGCCGAAAGTCACCGGCGAGACCTTGAACGGGGCGTTGCCGAGCCGGCGCATTTCCACGGTTTTCAATCCTCTGGTTCCCCCAAGGATCAGGACAAAATCGGCGCAATTGCAAGTGCATGGGCGAACGCCTGACGATCCTGCGGCGTTTGACAGCGAAACCGCATTCCGTTAGCGCGATATCGCTTGAGATTGACTCGACCGGACGATAAAATTACCCGCTAAAACATAAAGCTAACGCTCGGTCGGACGATAGCCTTCGCCGCATGACGGATATTGCAAAACAAGAATCTAGGGAGCGTCCGCCCATGGCCATCGCTGAATATGAAAAGATCCTCCAAAACCCCCAGTTCCAGGAATTGGTCCGGGTCCGGTCCGGTTTCGCCTGGACGCTAGCTGGCGTGATGCTGGTGATCTATCTGAGCTTCATCCTGGCGGTCGCCTTCGCGCATAATCTGATGGCGACCAAGCTGGGCCATGGCGTCACGTCGCTCGGCATTCTGCTGGGGCTGCTGGTGATCCTGTCCGCTTTCCTGCTGACCGGCATCTATGTCTGGCGCGCCAATACCCAATTTGACGATCTTACCCGCGACCTGCGCAAGGAACTGACATGAGCATGATGCGGCGGCGCTTCACCCTGCCTTTGGTCGCGGTCCTGCTGGGCGGCACCGGGGCCCTGAGCGTAGCGCTCGCGGCCGGCGCCATCGAGGGCACGGTCCAAAAGCAGGGGCTGAACATCGCGGCCATCGGGATGTTCCTCGCCTTCGTGCTGATGACGCTGTTCATCACGTACCGGGCGGCGGCCGGCACCAAGTCGGCCGCTGATTTCTACGCCGCCGGCGGCGGCATCACCGCGCTGCAGAACGGCATGGCGATCGCCGGCGACTATATGTCCGCGGCGAGCTTCCTGGGCATCTCCGGCTTGGTCTTCGCCAGCGGGTTCGACGGGCTGATCTACAGCATCGGCTTTCTGGTGGGATGGCCGATCGTGCTGTTCCTGATCGCCGAGCGGCTACGCAATCTGGGTAAATTCACCTTCGCCGACGTCGCCAGCTTCCGGCTGGACCAGACGCAGATCCGCATCCTCTCGGCCACCGGCACGCTGGTCGTGGTCGCCTTCTACCTGATCGCGCAGATGGTCGGCGCGGGCAAGCTGATCCAGCTGCTGTTCGGGCTCGACTATCTCTATGCCGTCGTCATCGTCGGCGCGCTGATGATCGTTTATGTCGCCTTCGGCGGCATGAAGGCGACCACCTGGGTGCAGATCATCAAGGCCTGCCTGCTGTTGCTGGGCGCGACCTTCATGGCGCTGGCGGTGCTGTGGCGCTATGGGTTCAACCCCGAGATGCTGTTCGCCGCCGCGGTCGCCGTGCATCCGAAGGGCGATGCCATCATGGCGCCGGGCGGGCTGGTGGCCGACCCGGTCTCCACAATCTCGCTGGGCCTCGCGCTGATGTTCGGCACCGCCGGGCTGCCGCATATCCTGATGCGCTTCTTCACCGTCTCCGATGCCAGGGCGGCGCGGAAATCGGTGTTCTATGCGACCGGCTTCATCGCCTATTTCTACATCCTGACCTTCATCATCGGCTTCGGCGCCATCACCTTTCTGATGAACGACCCGACCTATTACACCGCCGGCGCCGGCGGTGTGATCAACAAGATCACCGGCCTGCTGGGCGGCACCAATATGGCGGCGATCCATCTGGCGGATGCAGTCGGGGGCAGCCTGTTCCTCGGCTTCATCTCGGCGGTGGCCTTCGCCACCATCTTGGCCGTGGTGGCCGGTCTGACGCTGTCGGGCGCATCCGCGGTCAGCCATGACCTTTACGCCGAGGTCATTGCCCGCGGCCGCTCCGATGAACGTCGGGAGGTGAACATCTCCAAGATCACCGCCGTCGTCATCGGCATCGTCGCCATCGTGCTGGGTTACATGTTCGAGAACCAGAACGTCGCCTTCATGGTCGGCCTCGCCTTCGCGGTCGCCGCCAGCTGCAACTTCCCGGTGCTGATCATGAGCACGATGTGGCGGGGCTGCACGACAACGGGCGCCATGTGGGGCGGTTTCCTCGGGCTGTTCTCCGCGGTCGCCATGGTGGTGCTGTCCAAGGCGGTGTGGGTGCAGACGCTGGGCCACGCCCAGGCGATCTTCCCCTACGACAACCCGGCGTTGTTCTCCATGCCGCTGGCTTTCGGCGTCATCTGGCTGGTGTCGAAGCTGGATTCCAGCCCGCGCGCCGCGGCCGAAATCGCGTCCTATGACGCGCAATATGTCCGCTCCGAGACCGGTATCGGCGCGGCTTCCGCGCATTCGCACTAACCCGGAGCGGGCGGCTCCAGCGCGCCGCCCGCTTCCCCTATGCCCAGCGGCTTCGACGCCCGCAACCCACCGTTCGATCGCCTCACCAGCCAGGAGATCGAGGCGGTGCGCGCCGCTCTCGATATCGGTTATTTCCGCCCCGGCGAGATGATCCTCGCCCATGGCAACCCGGCCGAGAGCCTGCACATCGTCATCAAGGGCTCGGTCGAGGTACGCGACGGCGGCGCGCTGAACGCCCTGCTCGGCCCGAAGGACAGTTTCGACAGCCGCGCCCTGGTGCATGGCGTGGCCGGGGAGGATTTCGTCGCCGCCGAGGAGACCCTGTGCTACCTGCTGGCGGGCGATGTCGTGCGCGGGCTGGTGGCGGGCAATCCCGGCTTCGCCGCCTTCTTCTATTCCGAGGTCTCAGACAAGCTCGATGCCTTCGTGCGCGCGCACCGGGCGGACGGTGTGGAGAGCGTGTTGCGTGCGAGGGTGGGCGACGCGAGCCGCGGCCCCGCCATCTTCATCGACGGCGCGGCCAGCCTGGAACAGGCCGGCCAGCGAATGCAGGAGGCCAATATCAACGCCTTGTTCGTGCGCGACGGCGAGCGCACCGGCGTGATCACCGGCATGAACCTGGCCAAGGCCGTGTTGCTGAAGCGGTTAGCACTGGAGACGCCGGTGCGCGAAATCTGCCATTTCGACATCATCGGGGTGGAAGCGGATAATTTCATCTTCGACGCGCTGCTGCTAATGACCCGCCACGACAAGCGCCGGGTCGCGGTCCGCACCAATGGCGAGTTCACCGGGTTTCTGGAGGATATCGATATCCTCGGCCTGGTCGCGGGCAACTCGCAGCTGATCCCCGGCCGCGTCGACCGCGCGCGCGGCCTCGAAGACCTCGCCATCGCCGCGCGCGACATCCAGGCCCAGGTGGAACGGCTGCACCGCCAGGGTGTGCGGGTGGAGGCGATCGCCGAAATCACCTCCGACCTGAACCGCCGGCTGTTCGTGAAACTGTTCGAGCTGCTGGCGCCGCCATCGATCCAGGCGCAGGGCTGCCTGATCTTGATGGGGTCGGAAGGCCGCGGCGAGCAGACCGTGCGTACCGATCAGGATAACGGGCTGATCCTGGCGGCACCGGTGCCGGAGGCCGACCTGACGGAATTCCGGGCGGCATTCACCGACGCGCTGGCAAGCTTCGGCTTCCCGCCCTGTCCCGGCAACGTGATGGTAGGCAATCCTCTATGGTCCCAGCCGCTGGCCGGGCTGGTGCGCCAGCTTCGCGACTGGATGTGGGACCGCACGCCGGAAGCGGCGCTAAACCTGGCGATCTTCTTCGACGCGGTGGCGGCCTGCGGCCGCATCGAGCTGCTGGCCGAGGCGCGCGGCGCGCTGATCGGCATGATGCAGGGCGAACAGGCGCTGCTGGCCCGCTTTGCCGGTCTGATCGAGACGTTCGGCACGCCTTCGCTGGGTATGCTGACCACGCTGATGGCGAGCGTCGGTGTCGGGGCGGAGGAGATCGACATCAAGAAGGCCGGCATTTTCCCGATCGTTCACGGCATGCGCACGCTGGCGCTGGAGCGCGGCATCCTGGTCACCTCCACCGCCGGACGGATCGAGGCGGCGGTGGCGGCCGGCGCCTTCCCGGCGGAGTTCGGCCGCGAGCTGATCGGCGCGTTGCGGGTATTCATGGAATACCGGCTGCAGCCGCAGATAGATGCGGTGCGGCGCGGCGCCCTGCACCGGGAGGCGCTGCTGCGGCCGTCAAGGTTGCACTCGGCGGACCGCGATATCCTGCGCGACGCCCTGCGCATCGTCCGGCAGTTCCGCGAGATGACCCGCAGCCATTATAGGCTGGGCACGTTTTAATGCCTTTAAGTATCGAGTTTCAAAAGGGCGGCCGCCCTTTTGCGGGTCCAGGGCAGAGCCCTGGCCTTGCCTTCTAATCAATGCGCAACGCGCTATCACGGCTGTTCTACCGGGCAACCCTGGCCGACCGGGCCTATCGGTTTCTGTTCCGTCCCGGCCCCCCCGGCGAAGTGGTTTCGCTCGATTGTGAAACCACCGGGCTAGATCCCAGGCGCGACGACATCGTGGCGGTTGCCGCGGTGTTGATCCGCGGCAACCGGATCCTGACCAGCCAGCGCTTCACCGCGCTGGTGCGGCCCGAGGACACGCAGGCGGATGCCAAGTCGATCAAGGTGCACCGGCTGCGCCAGCGCGACGTGGCCGATGCGCAGCCGATGCGCCGGGTGCTGCCCGAACTGCTGCGCTTCATCGGCGGGCGGCCACTGGTCGGCTATTACATCGACTTCGATGTCCGCATGCTCGACAAATACGCCAAGGACCTGCTCGCGACCAAGCTGCCCAACCGACAGATCGAGGTCAGCGCGTTGTACTACGACCGCAAATACGCCGACGCCCCGCCTGGCAGCCCGTTCGACCTGCGTTTTGCCAATATCCTCGCCGATCTCGGCATCCCCCCGTTGGAGGCGCATGACGCGTTGAACGATGCGATCATGGCGGGTATGGCCTATATCGCGCTGAACGACCTGAAGCTGCGCCGGGTGCGCATTGCCCGCGCGCGCTACTCCGGCGCGCCGCCGCCGCCAACCGGCGCCTAGCATTTTCTGCCGCGCTTGACAGCACATGGCGTTCCGCCGCTAGCCTGGAGGCAACAATTTCGGGGGAAATGGCGATGCGCAACAGCAAGATCGAGGTGCGGCCGATCGCCGGGGCGCTCGGCGCGGAGGTTCACGGCGTCGATGTCGCACAGGACCTGGACGACCCCACCATCGCCGCCATTCGTGCAGCGCTACTCGATCACGGGGTGATCTTCTTTCGTGACCAGGAGCTGAGCGTCGAGCGGCACAAGGCGTTCGCGCGCCGCTTCGGCGATATTTTCGTGCATCCGAATTTCCGTGGCACCCAGGCCGACCCCGAAGTGGTGAACGTGGTGCGCAATCCCGGCGACGCGCGGATTGTGGGCGAGGCTTGGCACCACGACACGACAATGTGCCCGGAGCCGCCGATGGGGGCGATCTTCTACGCTATCGAAGTGCCGCCCTACGGCGGCGATACCCAGTTCGCCAACCAGTATCTGGCCTATGAGACGCTGTCGGGCGGCATGAAACGGTTGGTGGGCGGGCTGCGCGCGGTCCACACCGACCGCAGGATCGCCGGCCCGCAGGCCGGGGTCAGCAAGCACCGCAGCACCCCGGTGCGGGAAGGTGCGGATTGGACCGAAACCATCAACACTCATCCCGTGGTGATCAGCCACCCCGAGACCGGACGCCAGGCGCTGTTCGTCAATCAGTCCCACTGCGTCGGGTTCGACGGGATGACCGAGGAGGAGAGCAAGCCGGTGCTGGACTATCTGCTGAACCACGGGCACCGGCCGGAATTCACCTGCCGGTTCTCCTATGGGCCAGGCTCGATCGCGTTCTGGGACAATCGCTGCGTCAAACACATCGCCGTCAACGATGCCGGCCCCCACCGGCGGGTGGCGCGCCGCATCCAAATCGCCGGCGGGAAGCCGGTAGCGTAAACCTACTCGGCGCGCAGGCGCTCGATCGCTTCCAGCGCCTTCCAGTCATAGCGGCTGACCGTCCAGGTTTCGGCTGGCCGCACCAGCGTCGTCCAAATGCGGCAATCCACCAACAACCAGGTCGTATCCGTGGCCCCACGGAAATCGAGCTTGGGGCAGCGTCCCGACCGGTCCATCCGATCGGCGGACCCAGCTATGTCGGGCTGCCTGGATATGGCTGGATTGGCCCAGCGTTCCCACCGCAACAGCCCGAGGTCGCGGGCGAAGAAAAATCTTTCCAGATGATCGGCGGTATCGATGCTCCCCCCGCCGTAATGCTCCGAAATCACCACCTCCAAGGGGTGGTTTTCTACGATCGCTTCACCGCTCGGACCGACGATCCGGAACGGGAACCGCAAGCGTTCCAGGCGATAGCGGGTGTAGGCGGCATTGAAGGCCCGGGGGCAGCTATCCGCAGAGCGGGACTTGTTCAGCCGCGTGACGATGTCGTGCCAACGATCCGCGGACACATCGTCACGGAACATCCGCCAGCTCAAGAAGCGACGGGCCGATTCCGGCGCCGCCCGGCAATCCTCGCCGATGAACCATTGCACGCCATCGCCGCCATCTTCCGTCATTGCCGCACTGGCCCAGCCATCCACCAGCAGCAGCACCTGTCCGCCATCCCCCTGTCCTTCGTCGAAACGGCCGAAGCTGCGTGTGGTATCGCCGAAATCGAACGTCTGAACGACGAAATCCCGATGGTCCACGGTCAGAACGACCGAGTCGCTCGCCTGATATCCCGTCATCGGTCGGCGCGGATCGGTGCTGTCCGGCCAATCATGCTTGCGATAGACGGCGTCGTCGCCCATCGCCTGCGGGCGCCGGTTTGCGCAGGCCGGATCAATCGGCAGAAGATTGGTCGGAACGCCGGCCGCGTCGAGACAAACCGCCTGGGTGAGATAGCGCAGCATCTCGGTGCCGGTCAGGCCCGGGCCAATGCCGGGCGGCGCGGTCGGGGGTGTGGCCAGATAAGCCAGCAACACCAGCAGGCCAACGAACAGGCTCAGGCCGCCGATTTTCTGGCGCAAAAGCTTTTTCACTTGGACGATCTCCTCATGCCCGAGTCGAAGCCCTTTGCCTCAATGTGCAGCGGCGCAGCGATCCGTGGGCGGCGACGCACTCGCCGCGTGAGCGCGAGCGGATCGAGCGAGTGCACCCTCTAGCCCATCTTATTCATCGCATGTCAGGGATTCTGTAGCGGGTGTCGCCTAAGCTTTTGATCTTGTTTAGGGATTGGGTGTCGAGACCATCCATCCAC
>JAYTXR010000034.1:0-11383 GCA_043742865.1 Acetobacteraceae bacterium | reverse complement strand
TTGGAGGAAAGTCCGGGCTCCACGGAAATACGGTGCCGGCTAACGGCCGGCGGGGGCGACCCCAGGGAAAGTGCCACAGAAAACAAACCGCCAGTTCCGCACAACCAGAAATGGTCTCTAGCAATAGAGTGTGCGCAATCGGCAAGGGTGAAACGGTGCGGTAAGAGCGCACCGCGCCCCCGGCGACGGGGGCGGCAGGGCAAACCCCACCGGGAGCAAGACCGAATAGGGGCGGCCGGCGGCGCGCTTGTGGGAAACCATGGGTGCGTGACGCAAGGGCGTTTCCGCCCTGTCGCCCGGGTTGGTCGCGCGAGGCGCGCCGCAAGGCGCGTCCCAGAGGAATGGCCGTCCAACGCGGACATGGCAACATGCGCCGCGCGGACAGAACCCGGCTTACAGGCCGTCTGGCGCCTTTTCACGGTTTTATCTCCAGGTCTTTTTTGCCTGGCCGAAAAATGAATACCCACAGAGTTTTCCACAGGGGGGTCGCGATTTCCTTAAGCCGTTGAGGAACGCCGAAAATTGTCCCAGAAAAACGAGGGCAAAATGAGGGCAAAAGCGTGCGCAGAAATGGGGACGGTACCGCAATTACCCTTGAAATCCCAATCAGACCCATGCTATCCCATTTTTTCCCAACGCGGTCTTCGAGGCGCGTCCGGGTTCACGCATCCACGGCGCTGGGCGGACAGCGCCCTGAGAAGAAAGGGCGGACCGGGCCGGATGACCCATTTTCTGGGTACCCATCAGAGCAGGCTGGACGCCAAGGGCCGGGTCTCCGTTCCCGCGTCTTTCCGCGCCGCGCTGAAGGCCGACACCGACACGGCCTCCATGATCCTGCGCCCCTCCCACCAGCATGCCTGCATCGAAGCCTGGCCGATCGCGGTGTTCCATGCGCTGGCCGCTCCGCTCGACCGGTTCGACATGTTCAGCGCCGCCCAGAACGATCTGGCCACGGCGCTGTATGCCGACGCGACGCCGCTGGAGGCGGACAAGGAAGGCCGTATCGTGCTGCCCGAACGGCTGCTGCGCTTCGCCGGCATCAGCGACGCGATCGAGTTCATGGGGATCGGCAAGATTTTTCAGCTCTGGCACCCCGACGGCGCCGAGCGCCGCCGCGCCGAGGCCCGCGAGGCGGCCCGCAGCGGAAACCTCACGCTGCCCGGGAATGACCGGATCCAGCCCCAATGACCGGCCATATCCCCGTCATGCTGACCGAGGTTTTACAAAATCTGTCCCCGCGCCCCGGCGGCGCCTATCTGGACGCGACTTTCGGCGGCGGCGGCTATAGTGCAGCGATCCTCGCGCAAGCGCCCTGCGTGCTGTGGGCGATCGACCGCGACGCCGCGGCGATCGCCCGCGGCGCCAGTCTTGCGGCCGCCTATCCGGGAATGCTGCATCTGCTGGAGGGCAATTTCGGCAACATGCTGGCAATGCTCGCCGAACAGGGCGTCAGCGAACTGGACGGCGTGGTGCTGGATTTCGGGGTTTCCTCGTTCCAGCTCGACGATCCGGCCCGCGGGTTCTCGTTCCGCGCCGACGGCCCGCTCGACATGCGCATGGGACAGCATGGCCCTACCGCCGCCGATCTGGTGAACACGCTGGCGGAAGCGGAGATCGCCGATATCCTGTATGAATTCGGCGAGGAACGCGCCTCGCGCCGGATCGCCCGCGCCATTGTCGCCGCGCGCCAAGTGGCGCCGATCGAGACCACGTCGCGGCTCGCCGAGATCGTCCGCTCGGTGCTGCCGCCCGACCGTTCCGGCAACCACCCGGCCACCCGCAGCTTCCAGGCGCTGCGCATCCGCGTCAACGACGAACTCGCCGAGATCGAGCGCGCGCTGGCCCAGGCCACCGAGCTGCTGGCCCCTGGCGGGCGGCTGGTGGTGGTGTCGTTTCATTCGCTGGAAGACCGCATCGTCAAGCGCTTCATGACCGAGGCCGCCGGACGCACCCCGGCACCCTCCCGCCATTCCCCCGGCGGTCTGCTCGCCCGGCCGGCGCCGCGCTTTCGCCTGCTTACCCAAAAAGCCTTGCGGCCTGAGGCGGCCGAAACTGCGACAAATCCGCGTTCGCGCAGTGCCCGGCTGCGGGCGATGGAACGCATCGATTACCGGGCGGCGATCGATTTCCCGGAGATTGGGGCCGGGGCGCCATGATCCGTCCGTTCACGCTGATCTGCATGCTGCTCGCCTGCGGCTCGGGCCTGTATCTGTATCAGGCCAAGCACCGGGTGCAGCTGCTCGACCGCGACATCGCCCAGACCGTGCAGGCCACCTCCGCGGCGCGCGACCGCGCCGGCATGCTGCGCACCGAATGGATGCTGCTGAACGATCTGGAGCGGCTGCGCGTTCTGGCCGACCAGCATATGCAGCTGCGCCCGGTCGCCCCCGGCCAGTTCACCAGCCTGGCGGAACTGGCCAACCGCCTGCCGCCGCCGCGGCCGCCGGTGCCGGAGTCCGACGCCGCTCCCGTGCTGCAGGTGGAAGCCGCGCCGACCCTGGCCGAGAGTGTGCAACCGGAAATGGCCGATCTGCCGACGCCGCCAATGCCCCCTCTGGCGGTACCCCCGCTGGCGACCTCCCCGCTGGCGACCTACCCGCCGGGGTCTCGGTCGCCCGCGACCCCGGCGCCGGTCTTGGCCGCCCAAATCAGTTCCACGAATGCCGCCAACATGGCCGTCGCCCGGGCCGGCAAGGCCGCGGCCGAAGCCGCCCAGGCACGCGCCGCGGAGCGTCGTCAGGTCGCGGAAGCGACACCAAGGCCGCAGCCGATGGCGAGGGCGATCGCAGCGGCTCCCCCCGCCTATGCCCCGCCCCAATCTTCGTCTCTCGGCATGGCGGCGCGCACGATGCTGCCCCCGCCGGTGCCGGTCTCCGCTTATCTTTACACGGGCCCCAATTGACCGACGAACCCTCGCCGCCGGGCGCGCCGTCACCGGATTCCACGCCGCGCGGTCTGCCGGCCCGACGCGCCGGCGCGCCCCGGGGTGGGGCGGTGCCGATGATGGAGGACGTGCGCGTCACCGCGCCCGACCTGCTGCGCCGCGCCGCGCTGGAGAAAACCCGTGCCCGCCTGGTCTTCGCCGCCTCCGGCTTCGCGGTGTTGTTCCTCGCGGTGGCGCTGAAGCTGGCGGATGCCACCGTGGTCCAGCCGCTGATGCCGCACCGCCCGGAGCGCCCGATCGCCCAGCTGCTGGAACCGCAAAAGGCCGCGGACGCCACGGTTCACGCCCAGCGCGCCATGATCACCGACCGCAACGGCGAATTCCTCGCGGTCTCGCTGCCCACCGTCGCGCTGTATGCCAATCCGAAGGAAATGATCGACACCGTGGACGCCGCGCATCGGCTGAAGAAAGCCCTGCCAAAACTGGACGAGGCCAAGACCGCCGAACGGCTGGCGAACGCGGAGAAGCAGTTCGTCTATCTGGCCCGCCAGCTCAGCCCGCGCGAACAGGTGGCGATCAACACGCTGGGCATTCCCGGCGTGTATTTCGAGCAGACCGAACGCCGGCGCTATCCGCTCGGGCGTACCGGGGCGCATGTACTGGGCGGGGTGGATGTCGACGGCAACGGCATCGCCGGGGTGGAGAAGCAGTTCGACGAGCGGCTGCGCCGCGACGGCACGCCGCTGAAGCTGTCGCTCGATGTCAAGGTTCAGGCCGTGGTGCGCGACGAGCTGTCCAAGGCGATGGAGGATTTCAAGGCCATCGGCGCCTGCGGCATCGTCATGGACGTGCGCACCGGCGAAGTACTGGCCATGGTCAGCCTGCCCGACTACGACGCCAACCAGGTGCGCGCGGCCACCGACGACGAGCGCTTCAACCGCGCCGTCACCGGCGTCTACGAGCCGGGCAGCACGTTCAAGCTGCAAACCGCGTCGATGGCGCTGGACAGCGGCATCGCGCATCTGTGGGATATCTACGACGCCGGCCACCCGATCACGATCGGGCGCTTCACGATCACCGATTTCGAGGGCAAGAAGCGCCCGTTGGCACTGCCGGAGGTGCTGGCCTATTCGTCCAACCTCGGCGCCGCCCATATCGCCCAATCGGTCGGCGCCGAGCGCCAGCGCAACTGGCTGCGCAACATGGGCATGTTCGAGCGCGTCGGCATCGAACTGCCGGAAGCCAGCCGCCCGCTGTTCCCCGCCGTATCGAACTGGAAAGAAATCGCCACGATGACGATCGGCTTCGGCCACGGCATCGCGGTATCGCCGTTGCATGTGGTGCGCGGCACGGCGGCGATCGCCAATGGCGGCATCCGTCTGCAGCCGACCATCCTGGCCGTCGAGGACGCCCGCCCGGCTGCCGGCACGCGGGTGATGCAGCCAGAAACCTCCGACGTGATGCGCCGGCTGATGCGCCTGGTGGTCACCGACGGCTTCGGCAAGACGGCCGAAGTGCCCGGCTTCTACCCCGGCGGCAAGACCGGCACGGCGGAGAAGGTGGCCGGGCGCGGCGGCTACAAAAAACATGCCAATGTCGCCGCCTTCATGAGCGTGTTCCCGATGCAGGCGCCCCGCTTCGCGGTTTACATGATGCTGGACGAGCCGAAGGCGAACGCCTCCACGCACGGCTACGCCACCGCCGGCTGGGTCGCCGCCCCGGCCGCCGGACGGGTGATCGGCCGCATCGGCCCGATGCTTGGCCTGCTGCCGGACATCGAGGATGCGCCGCTGATCAACCAAGCGCTCTATATGCCGTTGCAGCCGCCGCGCGGCTATGTGGTTCACCCGGTCGCGTTGCCCGGCCAGCCGCCGATGCCGCCGATGGCCGCCGCCTCGCCGCGGCCGGACCCTTCCGCCGCAGATCCTTCCCCGCCCGCTTCCACGCCCCCCGTCCGGACGCCGCGCGATCCCCGCCACGAGGCGAAAGCGCCCGGCTCGACCCATCCCGGCTCGACCCATCCCGGCCCGACGATACCCGCCACCGCCGTGCCTGGCCTGATCGGCGCGTCCGTCTTTCCGGCGAATGTGGCGCAGAGCTCTGCAGGGACATCCCCGCTTGCGCCTCGGTGACCTCATGCGCGGTGCTTCGCTGCCCCAGCTTTGGACCGATCTGGCGGTGACCGCGGTCACCGCCGATAGCCGCGCCGCCGGCCCCGGCGCGCTGTTCGTCGCCATTCCCGGCACGCGTCAGGACGGCCGCGCGTTCATCGGCCAGGCGGTCGCCGCCGGGGCGGTCGCGGTGCTGGCGCCGCCCGGCACGCCCTGGCCCGCCGGCGTTCCGGCCCGACCGCTGATCGAGGCCCCCAATCCGCGCCAGGCGCTGGCCCGCGCCGCCGCGGCGCTGGCCGGCCGCCCGCCGCGACAGGTGGTCGCCGTCACCGGTACCAACGGCAAGACCAGCACGGTGGAGTTCCTGCGCCAGATCTGGACCCGGGCCGGCCATCGCGCCGCCAGCCTCGGCACGCTCGGATTGACCGCGGCCGGCTTTCCCCAAGGCGCCGGCCTGACGACCCCCGATCCGGTCAGCCTGGCCGCCATGCTGGCGGCGCTGGCCGCCGCGGGGATCGAGCACACGGCGATGGAGGCCTCCTCGCACGGCCTCGACCAGTTCCGCCTCGATGGCGTCCGCCCTGCCGCCGCCGCGTTCACCAACCTGACGCGCGATCATCTGGACTATCACCGCACCGAAGCCGCCTACCGCGCCGCCAAGCTGCGGCTGTTTTCCGAAATTCTGCCGCCAGGCGCCGTGGCAACGGTCAATGCCGACATGGACCCGGAAACCCTTGCGCAGCTGCGCGGGATTGCCAACCGACGGCGGCTGCGTCTGCTCACGGTCGGCGAGGCCGGAACCGCGATCCGCCTGCTCAGCGCCACCCCCCGTCCGGATGGTCAGGAACTGGAGATCGAGGTGCACGGCGCGCGAAGTTCGATCGCGCTGGCGCTGCCAGGGCGCTTCCAGGCCGACAACGCCCTGCTCGCCGCCGGCCTCGCCTTGGCGCTGGGCGACACCGGGGCAATCGATCGCCTGCAATACCTCACGGGCGTCCGCGGCCGGATGGAACTGGCCGCCCGGCTTGCCAACGGTGCCGCGGTCTATGTCGATTACGCGCATACGCCGGACGCGTTGGAGCGGCTGTTGCTGGCGTTGCGCCCACACACATCGGGGAAACTGCATCTGGTGTTTGGCGCCGGCGGCGACCGCGACCGCGGCAAGCGCCCACTGATGGGCGCGATCGCCGCCCGCCTCGCCGATGCCGCGATCGTCACCGACGACAACCCGCGCACCGAGGACCCGGCCGCGATCCGCGCCGCCATCCGTCAGGCCTGTCCGGACGCTGCGGAAATCGGCGACCGCGCCGCCGCCATCGCCGCGGCTTTGTCCGATCTCGGTCCGGGCGATGTGCTCGCGGTGGCCGGCAAGGGCCACGAGCAGGGCCAGACCATCGGCACCACGGTGCTGCCATTCGACGACGCCGGCATCATCCGCAGGCTGACAGGCCAAGTGCCGGCGGGCGGGGCATGAGACCGCTGTGGAACGCCGAGGATTTGCTGAACGCCACCGGCGGCGCGATGGCGGATAAATTCGCCGCCACCGGCGTCTCGATCGACACCCGCACGCTGCAACCTGGGGACCTGTTCATCGCCCTGATCGGCGATAACGGCAACGGCCATGATCATGTTTCGGCAGCCCTCGCCAAGGGTGCCGCCGGCGCGCTGGTGCATCAACCGGTCCCCGGGCTCCGTCATTTGCTGGTCGTGGACGACACCCTGGCGGCGCTGAACCGGCTCGGCGCATTCGCCCGCTCGCGGTTTCCCGGCCGGGTCGCCGCCATCACCGGCAGCGTCGGCAAGACCACCACCAAGGAAATGCTGCGCGCCGTCCTGGCGCCCCAGGGCAGGACCCACGCGTCGGCCGCCTCCTATAACAACCATTGGGGGGTGCCGCTGACCCTGGCCCGGCTGCCGCCCGACGCGGTCTGGTGCGTCATCGAGATCGGCATGAACCACGCCGGCGAGATCGAGCCGTTGGCCAGCCTGGTGCAGCCGCATGTGGCGGTCATCACCGCGATTGCGCCGGTGCATATCGGCAATCTCGGCAACCTCGACGCCATCGCCGAGGAGAAGCTGCGTATTTTGCGCGGATTGCAGCCGCAGGGGATCGCCGTGGTCACCGCCGACGCCCCCAGTTTGCGCGCGGGGCTGTTGACCAGCGGTGCGCAGGTCATCCTGTTCGGCCGGGCATTGGACGCCCAGGCCCGCCTGCTCGACGCCGTGCTGGATTTTGCCGGCTCCGATGTGCACGCGCTGGTCGCCGGCCAGGAACTCCGATTTCGCCTGCCGGTCGCCGGTCTGCACATGGCGATGAACGCCGTCGCCGCGCTGGCCGCGGCTGCGGCCCTGGGCGCCGACCCTGTCGCGGGCGCAGCCGCGTTGCAGGGGTTTTCCGCTGTCACCGGCCGCGGAGCGCGCGAAAAAATCGTCCTTGAGGGCGGGGAGGCGCTGCTGTTGGACGAAAGCTACAATGCCTCCGCCACCTCCATCCGTGCGGCCCTGGCGGTGCTGAAGCTGCAGCCGGCCAAACGGCGCATCGCGGTGCTGGGCGACATGCTGGAGCTCGGCGATCTCGGTCGGGGCGAACATGCCGGTCTCGCGGACGCGGTCAGCGGCTCGGCCGATCTGGTGTTCGCCTGCGGGCCGCTGATGCGCTGGCTGTTCGACGCGCTGCCGGCCGATCTGCGTGGCGCGCATGTCGAAACCTCCACCGAACTCGCCCCGATGGTCGCCGCCACCGTGGCCCCGGGCGACGCCGTGCTGATCAAGGGCAGCCTCGGCAGCCGGATGCAAATCATCGTCGCGGCGCTGCGGGACAAAAGTGCGAAAACGGCGGGGTTCGTCTGATGCTGTTTAATATCTTCCGCCCCTTCGCCGACCAGTTCCCGCTGGCCAACCTGTTCCGCTACATCACCTTCCGCTCCGGTGCGGCCTGCCTGACCGCGCTGTTCATCGCCTTTATCTTCGGACCGATGGTAATCCGCTGGCTGAAATCCAGACAAACCGACGGCCAGCCGATCCGCGCCGATGGACCCGAGCGGCACCTGATCGAGAAGAAGGGCACGCCCACGATGGGTGGCGTGCTGATCTTGTTCGCGCTCGGCAGCTCCACGCTGCTATGGGCCGATCTGCGCAATTCATATGTCTGGGCGGTGATGTTCGTCACCTTCGGCTATGGTCTGCTCGGCTTCTTTGACGATTACTGGAAGCTGTCGCGGCGCAGCCATCGCGGGGTTTCCGGGCGCACCAAGATGATCGCGCAGGCGGTGATCGGCCTGATCGGCGCGATCTGGATCGTCTCGCTGAACCGCTCCGCCCTCGGCGCCACGCTGACCTTTCCGGTGTTCAAGGAATTGCTGCTGCCGCTCGGCTTCCTGTTCCCGGTCTTCGCCATGCTGGTGATGCTGGGCAGTTCCAACGCGGTGAATTTGACCGACGGGCTGGACGGACTGGCCATCGTGCCCACCATCATCGCCGCCGGCGTGTTCGCGCTGATCGCCTATATTGTCGGCAACCGCATCTTCGCCGACTACCTGCAACTGAACGCGGTCCCCGGCGTGGGCGAGCTGGCGGTGTTCTGCTCGGCGCTGATCGGCGCCGGGCTCGGGTTCCTATGGTTCAACACGCCGCCGGCAGCGGTGTTCATGGGCGACACCGGCAGCCTGGCCCTCGGTGGCGCCCTCGGCGCGGTGGCGGTGGCGACCAAACACGAGATCGTGCTGATGATCGTCGGTGGATTATTCGTTGTCGAAACGATATCGGTCATCATCCAGGTGGTCTGGTACAAACGCACCGGCCGGCGGGTATTCCTGATGGCCCCGTTGCACCATCACTTCGAGAAAAAGGGCTGGACCGAGCCGACCATCGTGATCCGTTTTTGGATCGTTTCCATGATCCTGGCCCTGATCGGCTTGGCCACGCTGAAGATCCGATGAACGGAAAAATCCGATGAACGGGAAAATAAACATGAGCCCGCTTCCCGACATGCGGTTTTCCGACACGCTGTTCGCGGGCAAAAACTTCGCCGTCGTCGGCCTCGGCCGCAACGGGTTGCCGGCGGCGCACGCGCTGACCGCGATGGGCGCGCAGGTGCTGGCATGGGACGACAACCCGGTCGCCCGGGCCGCCGCCACCGGACTGGTGGTCGGCGACCCGTCGCGCAGCGGGCGGCGCTTCGATGCCATCGTGCTGTCGCCAGGCATCCCGCATCTGTGGCCCAGCCCGCAT
This sequence comes from Acetobacteraceae bacterium, assembly GCA_043742865.1. Taxonomy (GTDB): domain Bacteria; phylum Pseudomonadota; class Alphaproteobacteria; order Acetobacterales; family Acetobacteraceae; genus PALSA-911. Next base: position 2,158 of record JAYTXR010000034.1, on the reverse strand, counting down.
AGGATCGCCGCCTGGGCGCAGGACGGCGACATCGTCATTCTGTCGGACGCGGAGTTGCTGTTTCACGCCGTGCTGGCCAGTGGATCGCGGGCCCGTTTCGCCGGCATCACCGGCACCAACGGAAAATCCACCACCACCGCGCTGCTCGCCCATATCCTGGCCACCGCCGGGGTTGCCCGCGCCGTCGGCGGAAATCTTGGCCCCGCCGCCCTGGCGCTGCCCCTGCTCGGCGATGACGGCGTCTATGTGCTCGAGATGTCGTCCTACATGTTGGAGCGAATCGCTGCACTCCGCTTCGATGTGGCGGCAATGCTCAACCTCAGTTCCGATCACCTCGACCGCCATCACGACATGGCCGGATACGCCATGGCCAAGCGCGCGATCTTCGGCCGGCAGGGCGCGTCGAACCTCGCCGTGATCGGCATCGACGATCCCGACAGCCGGACCATGGCCGAGGCGCTGACCCGTCACGCGGCGCCGACGGCAACCATTTCCGGCCACCTTCCGGCAGATATCTGGTGCGACAAGGGGGTAGTTCGCGACCGGGCCGGACCGATCGTGAGTATGGCCGACGCGCCTGCCTTGCCCGGCGCGCATAACGCGCAGAACGCTGCCGCCGCCAGCGCCATGGCGTTCCACCTAGGGGTCTCCCGCGAGGACGTTGCCCGCGCCATCGTCAGCTTTCCCGGCCTGGCGCACCGCCAGCAGCGGGTCGGCTCGCGCGGCGGGATCGTCTTCATCAACGACAGCAAGGCCACCAACGCGGATGCCGCCGCCCGCGCGCTGGCCTGCTACCCGAGCCTGGTCTGGATCGCCGGGGGCGTTGCCAAGCAGGGCGGGATCGAGCCGCTCGCGCCATGGTTCCAGCACGTCGCCCACGCCGTGCTGATCGGCCGCGACGCCCCCGTGCTGGCGGCCACGCTCGCCGCCCATTCCATTCCCCACACGCTGGCCGGCACGCTCGATGCCGCCGTGCCGGTGGCGTTCGCCGCGGCCCAGACGCTCGGGGCCGGCACGGTGCTGCTGTCGCCGGCCTGCGCCAGCTTCGACCAGTTCGCCGGCTTCGATGCCCGCGGCGAACGCTTCGCCCAGCTGGTCGCAGCACTCCCCATGCCGGGCTCCTCCAACCGGGGGACCGGTTGATGGCGATGCTGTCGCGCGCCGACAACTCCACACTCGGGCGCTGGTGGTGGACGATCGACCGCTGGACGCTGGGCGCCATCGGCACGCTGATCGGCGTCGGTTACATCATGATGCTCGCGGCCAGCCCGGCGGTCGCGGAGCGCATTGGCCAGTCGCGCGACATCTTCATCCTCAAACAGGTGGTGTTTCTGGCGCTGGCCGGCGCGGTGGTGATCGGCGTGTCGCTGCTGTCCCCGCGCGATGTGCGCCGCCTGGCACTCGCTGGCTGTATTTTTGCGCTACTGTTGACGGTGCTGACGATGGTCTCGGGCGTGGAGATCAAGGGCGCGCGGCGCTGGATCTCTATCCCGGGCATGACCCTGCAACCCAGCGAATTCCTAAAACCCTGCTTCGCCGTGGTCGCCGCCTGGCTGATCAGCGAGGGCCGCAGTTCCCCCCGGGTGATCCGCAGCGGCCTGCGGCTGTCCTGGGGTCTGCCGGCCGCGATCGGTATCTTTCTGATCATCGCCTTCCTGCTGAAATCGCAGCCTGATATCGGCATGCTGGCGGTTGTTACCGCCGTGTTCTTCATCCAGCTTTATGTCGGCGGGCTGCCGATCTTCCTAGTAGCTGTCAGTGCGATGGGCCTGGGCGGGGCCGCGACGGGAGCCTATCTGCTGTTCCCACATGTGCAGGCACGGGTACAGAAATACCTGCACCCGACCTTGGAATCTGCCTACCAGCCAACTCTGGCGCTGGAAGCCTTCGGCAATGGCGGCCTGCTTGGTCGCGGCCCCGGCGAAGGCCGTGTGAAGAACCAGCTGCCCGACGCCCATGCCGACTTCGTCTATGCCGTCGCCGGTGAGGAGTTCGGCCTGCTCGTCTGCCTGCTAATCCTCGGCATCTTCGCCTTCATCGTGCTGCGCGGTATCCTGCGGCTGCTGCACGAGCAGGATCTGTTCGTCACCCTCGCCTGCACCGGCCTGGTAGCCGGTTTCGGACTGCAAGCCTTCGTCAACATGGCCTCGTCGCTGGC
>JAYTXR010000033.1:0-3789 GCA_043742865.1 Acetobacteraceae bacterium | reverse complement strand
CCCGCGCCACCTTGTTTCCGGCCCTGGTCCCCGGTTCCGCGGTGCTGATCGGCATCCCCGTGGTCGGCGAGTTCCCGACCGGTCTGCAGATCGCCGGCCTGGTAATGGTTACGTTAGGATTGATCTTCGCCCTGAGTGGCGGCCGGAGACGGTAATCCGCTCCCGCCTGGGGGTGTACAGCGTGATGTTGAACAACGTCAGGCCGCGATAATCGTTGTCCTTGGCGATTGGGATAACCGATCGGGCGGGAAGTGCTGCCGTCAGGCCACCAGCTGCTCCCTGGCCGCCGGTTCCTCGTGAAACTCGTCCTCGGTCACACCGTAAATCTCGAATACCCGCGCCGGCGTCAGTTCGCAAGGCAGGCCGTCGAACATTATTTTTCCCGCCTGCATCGCCACGATCCGGTCGCAATAGGCGCGCGCGGTGTCCAAATGGTGCAGGCTGACCAGAACGGTCAGCCCGTCCTCGCGGTTGACGCTGCGCAGCGCGTCCATCACCACCCGCGCGTTATGCGGATCAAGGCTGGCGATCGGCTCGTCGGCCAACAGCAGGCGCGGCTCCTGCAACAACGCCCGGCAGATCGCCACCCGCTGCTGCTGGCCACCCGACAGCGTGCCGGCACGTTGCAAGGCGGTGTCCGCCAAGCCGAAACGGTCCAGCGCCCGAATAGCCATCGCGCGCTCGGCCGGGCTGAACATCCCGAACAGGCTCGGTAGCGTGGCGCGGTGGTTCAGCCTTCCGATCAGCGCATTGGTCAGCACGTCCAGCCGCGGCACCAGATTGAATTGCTGGAAGATCATCGCGCATTGGGCGCGCCAATCGCGCAGCGCACGGCCTTTCAGCGTGGTGACATCGACGGCGCCGAACCGGATACTGCCTGACGAGGGAGCCTGCAGCCGGTTAATCATGCGCAGCAGCGTCGATTTGCCAGCCCCGGAACGGCCGATCACGCCCAGCAACTGCCCAGGGGGAACGTCCAGATCGACCCCGTCCACCGCGACCACGGCGCCGAACCGGCGCGTCAGGCCCCGAATCTGCAGTCCGGGAAATGCTCTTCCGGGGAATACAATTCCCGCCGCCTCCATCATCCTCAATCCTTTCCGGCATCCTGGCCAGCGGAGGAATTCCTACCCGGACCGGGCAGGACTTGCATGATATTTCTATGACAACGAGAAGGCGCTACCGCTGGCGGCCGCGCATCTGCTCCAGCATCTGGTCGATCATCCGCCGCGGCTCGTCAGTCTCGAAGGCCTTGGCAAAAATCTCGATACCCAGCTGCACCCCTCCGCTGGCGGTGCGTTCCTCCCAGCCGGAGATCAGTTCTTTCTGCAATCGTACCGCCTGCGGCCCGGCGGCCACGATCGAGGCGGCCAACCGCTCCACCACCGCATCCAGCTCGCTCGCCGGCACCAATTCCTCGACCAGGCCCCAGGCTTCGGCTTTCCGCGCGGAGATGTTTTCCCCGGTCAGCAGCAATTGCCGTGTCCGGCCCCAACCGATCAACTGCGGCAGCAACGCCGCTTCCACCACGGAGGGCACGCCGATCTTCACCTCCGGCATGCCGAAAATCGCATCGTCGGACGCCACCCGGATGTCGCAGGCGGCCGCCACTTCCAATCCGGCGCCGAGCACATAACCCCGGATCCGCGCGATCACCGGTACCGGGCAGCGGCGCAGACTGTCACAGGCTTTGTGCACGCCGGTGATGAACGCGGCCGCATTGGCGGCGTTCAGTTCGGCGAGGTCGCGCACATCGGCGCCGCCGATGAACGCCCGTTCCCCCGCGCCGCGCAGGATCACCACCCGCAGCGTCGGCTCGCGGCTCAACATCTCCATCGCCGCGATCAGCGCCGCGGCGACCGGACGGGAAAACGCGTTGAGCTTTTCCGCGTGCTCGATGGTCACCGTGGCGACCCCGCGTGGGTCCATCGACACCTTCACCCAGACTTTCTCAGTCATGATTTTTCTCCCGCTGATTGCCCGCCGAAGATCGACCCCGCGGCGAAATTGAGCAATGGCGCCGGGCACCAGACCGATAGACGCGGATGGCGGGGCCGGTTAGCGTTACCCCAGAAGACAAACGCCGTCGCAGTCTTGCGCGAAACGGCCAAGCGAAAGGGAGCGCCAAGAATGACCATCACCCGCCGGGACCTTGTGACCTCCAGCCTGGTGCTGGCGATGCCAGCGCTGATCGGGGTGGGTCGGGCGCGGGCCGCCGATGTGCGCCGGCTCAGCCTAGGCTACGACCAGCCTCATACCACCGGCTATGGCATCGCCGGCGATATTTTCGCCGCCCGGCTCGACCAGCTCAGCAAGGGCAGTCTGGCGGTGGATCAGTATCCCGGCGGGCAGCTCGGTCAAGAACCACAGATGCTGCAAAAAATTCGCACCGGGGATATCGATCTAATCTTCTCGGCCACCGCCAACGCCGCGACCCTGTCGCCCCAATCGGGGGTATTCTCGATCCATTACATTTTCAATTCGGAAGAGCATCTACGCCGTGCCGTGGCCGATCCGGCGGTCGTGGCCGCCACTCGGGAGATGTTCGCTGCCACGGTGGACGGCGCACGGATGCTGACGCTGCTGACTTTGGGTCTGCGTGACCTGTACGGCAAAAAAGAAATCCACGGCGTCGCCGACGTGAAGGGCCTGAAGATCCGCGTGCAGGCCACGGCCACCGAGGACACGATGTTCCCCGCCTACGGCGCGCAGACTGTGCACATGCCGTTCGGCAGCGTCTACACCTCGTTGCAGACCGGCGTGATCGACATGGCCGAGAACGGCATCGCCATCTACCAGCTGAACAAGCATTACGAAGTCGCACCGGTGATGTCGCTGACCCAGCACGAAGCGAACGCCAACCTGATGTGGATCAGCGGCAAGTTGTGGGACAGCCTGACCGAGGACCAGCGCGGCTGGGTGCAGACCGCGGCCGACGAGGTGGGGCGCACCGAGCCGCCAAAGGCGCTGGCGCAGGAGGCCGACGCGCTGGCCAAGCTGCAGAAAATCGGCGTGAAATTCGTCACCGACGTCGACAAATCCGGCTTCATCAAGATCGCCGAACCGATCCAGGACAAGCTGGCCGCCGAGCTTGGACCCTACGCGGTCAAGATACTGCAGCGATGCCGCGCGGTTCCGGCTTGAACCTGCCGACCATGACAGAACCGCCACCGATCGTGCTGGCCCGGGACCGGCATTTGAAATGGCCGGCGCTAGACCGGCTGGAATGGTTGCTGATGATCCTGTGCGGGGTATGCCTGGTGGGGTTCTCGGCCTCGGTGTTCCTCGATGTGGTCACCCGCGAGATCGGCCGTCCTTGGCTGTGGCTGCAGGAGGTTACCTCGACATTCTTCACCTACGGCATCTTCATCGGCACCGCGGTCGCCACCCGCCGCAACGACCATCTGTATTTGACCGCGATGACCGAGGCGATGACCGGCAAAATCCGGATATTCTTCGAGGTGTTCAACCGGACCGTGGTGCTGCTGGTCGGATTGGCGATGGTGGTGTTCGGCTGGCAGAATTTCCTGTCCGGCTTCGGCAGCTTCCGGATGCCGTCGATGACGCCGATCGCCTCGCTATACGCCGCCATCCCGCTATCGGGCATTCTGGTGGCGCTGTTCAGCCTGGAGCAGATCGTCAACGGCCTGCGGCACGGTTTCGCGCAAAACTCCCGCACTCAATCCCAAGTGCAGGTCTAAGAGTATGTTTGCCAACAGCGTCATTCTGTCGATCATGACGGTGATGTTCCTCACGCTCGGCTATCTCGGCGTGCCGGTGGCGTTCGCG
>JAYTXR010000032.1:0-42196 GCA_043742865.1 Acetobacteraceae bacterium | reverse complement strand
CGATCCGATGATCGTCAGCTGCTTGCGCAGGATATCGGGGCTGACATCGATCTTCACGTCGCCGCCTTCGCCGACGAAGCACATCGTGCCCCACACCTTGGCGCTGCGGATCGCCTGGATGCGCGCGTCCGAGGAGCTCGACGTATCCAGGGTCAGATCGGCGCCGCGGCCATGCGTCAGTTCCTTGATCGCACCGATCGGATCGTTGGAACGCGGATCGACGGTTGCCCAGGCGCCGAACTCACGCGCCCGCGCCAGCCGTTCCTCACTGATATCGAGCGCGATCACCCTGGCACCCATGGCGGTGGCCAGCTGCGTGCCGGACAGGCCTACCGGCCCCTGGCCGAAGATGGCGATGACGTCGTTGCCGGAAATATTCATCCGCCGCAGCGCGCCGTAGGCGGTGCCGGTGCCGCAGGAAATCGCCGCCCCGGCGGCGAAACTCAGCTCGTCGGGCAGCGGGACCAGCGTGCTGGCCGGCACCCGCAGATATTGCGCATGGCCGCCATGGGCGTTGTTGCCGTACACCTTGATCGCGGTTTCCTGGCACAATTGCGCCCAGCCGGTGCGGCAATGACCGCAGACGGTGCAGCCGATATAGTGGTGCACCATCACCCGCTGGCCGATTTTCGCTTGGCGCGCATCCACGGCCGTGCCCACCGCCGCCACCACGCCGCAGGGCTCATGCCCGGCGATCACCGGCTCGCTTGAGACCGGCAGGCCGCTGCCCGCCATCGCGCCCTTGGCGGGGCGGTAGCTTTTGAGGTCCGAGCCGCACATGCCCGACGCCTTCATCTCCAGCACCACTTCGTCCGGCCCCGGCGTGGGGTCGGGGAAGTTCATCAGCTCAAGCTTACGATCGCCGGTGAAAACCACACCCTGCATGGCACATATCCCCCTGGTTGTTCGGTTGTTCGCAGTTTGCCGCGTCACCGTGGGGTTGTCGAGTTGGCGGGGCAGGCGGCTTCGTCCATGATGCCGGCAAGGGACAGGAAACGGAGAAGCGGCAATGCGGCTTGCGGGCAAGATCGCGGTCATCATCGGCGCCGGGCAAAGCCCCGGCGAGACCATCGGCAATGGCCGCGCCACCGTGCTGCGTTTTGCCCAGGAGGGTGCCAAAATCCTCGCCGTGGACCGCAGCCTGGCCTCGGCGCAGGAGACGGCGGAACAGGCTGGACCCGATTGCATCGCGTTCCAGGCCGACGTGCGCCGCAGCTCCGAACTCGCGGCAGCGATGGCCGAGGCGATGCGTCGCTGGGGGCGGATCGATATCCTGCACTACAATGTCGGCATCTCGATCGCCGGCGGCGACGACACGCCGACCGAGATCACCGAGGACGCCTTCGACCTGATCAGCGCGGTCAACATCCGCGGCGCAATGATGGCCGCCAAGCACGTGCTGCCGATCATGGTGGCCCAGCAATCGGGTGTGATCCTGATGATATCCTCGATCTCCGCGATCGAGATCTATCCGTTCGTCGCCTACAAGGCGACCAAGGCGGCGATGATCGCCTATGTAAAGCAACTCGCCATCACCTATGCGCGCGACGGCATCCGCGCCAACGTCATCCTGCCCGGCCTGATGGACACGCCGATGGGCACCGACACGCGCGTGCGCGTCACCGGCAGGCCGCGGGCGGAGATCGAGGCCGAGCGCAACGCGCGGGTGCCGCTGCGAAACCATCAGGGCTCCGGCTGGGACGTCGCCAACGCGGCGCTGTTCCTGGCCTCCGACGAGGCCGGCTTCATCACCGGCGTGGCTTTGCCGGTGGATGGCGGGGCGCTGGTGCAGATCGGCCGCCCCCGCGACAATTGACGAAATAGGCTGAAGGAACCTGCCATGTCGCTGATCCCGCTGAAAAACCGAAAACTCTATTACGATCTCGCCGGCCACGCCGGGCCAGTGGTCTGCATGACCCATTCCCTGGCCTCCGACGGCGGCATGTGGGCCGAGCAGCTGCCGGTGCTGCTGGCCGCCGGCTACCGGGTGCTGCGGCTGGACATGCGCGGCCATGGCGGCAGCGATCCGGTGCCCGGCCCCTATATCATGAGCGAACTGGCCGGCGATGTGATCGCCGCACTGGACCATCTTGGTTTCAACCGGGTGCATTATATCGGCCTTTCGATCGGCGGCATGATCGGCCAGGCGCTGGCGATCGAGCACCCGTCCCGGCTGATCTCGGCGATGCTGTGCGATACCATGCCGGTGTATCCACAGGATGGCCTGGCGATCTGGGAAGAACGCAAGAAGGCCGTACGCCAGGCGAATTCGGTGGAGCCGCACGCGGATGGCTCGATGTCGCGTTGGTTGACCGACGCGTTCAAGGCCAAAGATCCAGCCCGCTACAAACAACTGCGCGACACCATCGCGGCGACCAGCGCGCAAGGCTATCTCGGCTGCGTCGAGGCGATCAGCCAGATGGATTTCCGGGCCGGTTTGCCGGGGGTGAAAATTCCGGTAATGACCCTGTGCGGCAGCGACGATGCGGGCACCCCGCCCGCCGCCAACAGGCGCATCTCAGCCCTGGTGGCGAACGGCCGCTATGTGGAAATCGGCCACGCGCTGCATTTTCCGAACGTCGAACATCCGGGCGTGTTCAACGGCATCATGCTCGGCTGGCTCGACGAACAACGCAAACTAACCTGAAGGAACAGACACCATGCGTATGGCAAACAAGATCGGTCTGGTTACCGCCGCGGCTTCCGGCATGGGCAGGGCAGGGGCGATCACCTTCGCGCGCGAGGGCGCGTGCGTGGCCGTGGTCGACCTCAACAAGGCCGGCGCCGAATCGGTTGCGCACGATATCACCAGCGCCGGTGGCCGGGCGATCGCCCTGTCAGGCGATCTGCGGGACGACAACTTCGCCCGCGACATCGTCAAGCGCACGGTGGCCGAATTCGGCGGGCTCGATTTCGCCTGGAACCATGTCGGCCATCCCGGCCCCTCGATGGTTGAGGGCCTCGATATGAAGGAATACGAGCTGGCGATGGATTTGAATGTCCGTACCGTGTTCGTCACCACCACCTACGCCATCCCCGAACTGCGCGCCCGCGGCGGCGGCGCGCTGTTGTTCACCGCCTCCACCTCCGGCCTGACCGGCTCGACCTACAGCCCGATCTATTCGGCGGCCAAGTTCGGCGTGATCGGCATGGTGCGCTCGATGGCCAAACGCTACGGGCACGAAAATATCCGCGTGAACGCGGTCTGCCCGGGCCCCACCGACACGCCGATGCTGCGGGTGTTCGTCGCCCGCCCGGACAGCCAGTTGCCGCAGGGGGAAACCGCGGAAAGCCTGGTGGTCAAGCGCGGCGGCAACAACCCGATGCAACGCGTCGCCAAGCCGCAGGAACTGGCCAACGCCGCGCTGTTCCTGCTGTCGGATGAGGCATCTTTTGTTAATGGGGTCGCGCTTGCGGTGGACGGGGGCGCTACGGCCTGAAGGAAGCAAGACCAGGGGCTCTGCCCGGGGGGCCAGGGGGCAAAGCCCCCTGGCCTTGCTTACCGCGAGCCCTTCAGCATATCCGTCACGATGTTTTCCAAATGCCGGATCGTGTTGCAGACGGTCAGGATGTGGCAGTACGGGCCGTAGCGGAACATATCGGAATCGCCCGTCCCCCACGATGAGCGGTATTCCGGGTTCAGCCAGATCAGCCGTTTGGCGCGTTCGGACAGGCGCTGTACGATATCGGCCCGGGGATCGTTATAATTTCCCCGCGCATCGCCCAGAATGATCACCGTGGTCTTACTGTCGACAGAGGAAAAAAAGCCTTCCTCGAAATCCAGCAGCGCGTTGCCGTAATTGGACGAGCCGAAGCCGACCGTCATCATGATCTGGGTGATTGCCTGGTCAATCGGCTTCTTTTCGAGGATGTCGCTGACTTCGATCAGGTTGCCGGCGAAGGCGAAGGATCGGATATTGGAGAGCGCCTCGTTCAGAGTGTACAGGAACAACAGTAAAAATTGCGCCATCGCGGCAACCGAGCCGGATACGTCGCACAACACCATCACCTTCGGCTTGTCGATCTTTTTCTGTTTCCAGACCGTGATGAAAGGGATCGACTCCCAGGCCATGTTTTTGCGAATGGTCTTGCGGGTATCGAGCTGGCCGCGATTTTTTTTCTTTCGGTTGCGGCCGTATTTTTCCGCCAGCTTCTTGGCGATGGCGCGCACGATCACGCGCATCCGGTCCATGTCCCGGCGTTCCAAATTCGCCAGCCGGGAGGATTTCAGCAGTTCCTCGCGGAACTTCTCGTTTTCGCCCTTGGCGAACAACAGCAGATTGCGCTCGACGAAGTCGCGCACCCGGTCGCGCAGCCGTTCGCGGCCGGTATCCAGCGCGTCGGCGCGCTGGTTTGCCGCGTCGTTGTCGTCGCGGCGCAGCGCCTCGATCTCGCGTTCGAGCGGGCGGATGCCCATTCGTTCCATGATCCGGCGCGTGTACAAATTGGTCTGGGTAAAGAAGCTGATCTTGTTCAGGCCGATCTGCTCGGCCGCCTGTTCCATCGCCTGCGCGAGGCCTGCCCGGTCGTCGGCCAGCAGCATCTGGGCGAGCTTCTGGCCGGCCGCATTGCCCTGGCCCTGCCCCCCGCCCTGGCCTGGCGCGCCACCGGGGCCACTCAGGGGACCGCCGCCCTGGTTGCCACCGTCCTCCTGGTCGTCGTCATCCTCGGGTTCCGGCGAGCGCCAACCCGGTTCGTTCGCCTTGGAAAAATCGTTGCGCTGGAAATAAAGCTCGAAACAGTCCTCGAATATCTGCTTTTCCTCGACCGATTTCGCCACCAGCAAGGCCAGGCTGTCGCGCAGCAGGGTGCGGTCGGAAAACCCCACAACCTCGACCGCGCGCATCGCATCGATGCTCTCGGCCGAGGATATCCGCACCCCGGCGGACCGGGCCGCGGTCAGGAATCGGCGCAGCGGTTCGCTGAATGTCGGTCCGGACTGCACCGGGGCGACGGCGGAAAAGCTAGTCGGCAAACCCCGCCTCCTGGCGTGCCTTATGGGTCATGCTGTCGATCTGTTTGCCGGCGGCTTCGATGTCGCTTTCGAATTTCAGCAGCACGTTCAGCGTCTCGCGCACCATGTCCGATTGCAGCATGTTGGCATGCAGCAACACCAGCACCCGCGCCCAGTCGATGGTTTCGCTGACCGAGGGCAGCTTCTTCAGTTCCAGCGTGCGCAGTTGCTGCACGAAGCTGATCAGCTGTTTGCGCAGCTTCTCATCGATGCCGGGAACCCTCGTGTCGATGATCCGGGCTTCCAGCTTGGCGTCGGGAAAGCCGATATGCAGATGCAGGCAGCGCCGCTTGAGCGCATCGCCGAGGTCGCGCATGGAATTGGATGTCAGGAACACGATCGGCTTGGTTACCGCTTCCACCACGCCGATTTCCGGGATCGTCACCTGATAATCGGACAGGATTTCCAGCAGGAACGCCTCGAACTCCTGGTCGGATTTGTCGATTTCGTCGATCAGCAGCACCGCCCCGTGCTCCGCCTGCAATGCGCGCAGCAGCGGACGGGGTTCCAGGAAGTGGTGCGAGAAAAACACGTCGGAAAATCCGTGCAGTTTTTCCAATGCCTCCTCGATGGTTTCGGTCAGGCCGAATAGCTGGCCCAGCTTGTCCTTGAGGATTTGGGTGTACAGCAGCTGCTTGCCGTATTTCCACTCATACAGTGCTTTGGACTCATCGAGCCCCTCGTAGCACTGCATGCGGATCAGCGGCATCCCGACATAGGCGGCGACCGACTTGGCCAGCTCGGTCTTGCCGACACCGGCCGGACCTTCCACCAGGATCGGTTTGTGTAGATGGTGCGACAGATACACCGCGGTGGAGATTTGCCGGTTGGCGATATAGCCGACCGAGGCCAACCCGTTTTCGATGGCGTCGATCGATCCGAGCATTGCGTCGATTTTGTCAGTCGCCGGTTTTTCAGTCATGGGGTTTATCAGTCATGCGCTCTGTTCTTGCCTCAGAAGAGCCATGCCAAGCCGGCTCTGTTTCACCATCCGGGGTCCCCTGGCGATCGCCAGCAGCGTCGTGACATCCCCGATCACCGCGTCGATAGCATCGTCTGGCGCGGGGGAGAAGGCCGAGCGGTAGGTCTTGATACGCACCAGTATGTCGGCACAGAGCAATCTTATGCCGGTCAGGCTGGCCGGCGGCGCCCCCGGCCGCCAGCCGCCGGCATCCAGATCCGCCACCAATGCGGCCGCCGCCTGGCGCGCGACCGCGACCGAGGCGGTCAGCCCACCCAGCAAAGGCGTGGCCATTTCAGCCTGTTTCGCCCCGGTGGCGCGCGCCAGCCGCCGCACCAGCCCGGCCAGGGCGGCGGCCATGCCGGCGCTGCCGACGGCGTCCTCGATGTCGCGGAACGGCATCGCCATCGCCTCGAAAGCGCCGCCTTCCGGCCCCAGCAGGCTGGAAGCCGGTATCGTGCAATCGGTCATGCGCAGGCCGCAATGCTGCGACGGACGCAGGAATTCGAGTGGGGGCGAGGCGATCTGCTCCAGTCCGACGGTGCTGCTTGGCACCAGAAACGCGGAAAAACGCTTCTTGGTTTCGGTCTGTTCGGTGATGGCGAAAACCAGGAAGAAATCCGCGATCGGCCCGTTGCTGGCGTAGGATTTTTCCCCGTTCAGCACGAACCCGTCCGCGGTTCGCGTGGCGGTGGATTTCAGGTGCTTCGGGTGCGCGCCCGCGCCCGGTTCGGAAATGGAAACGCCGATGGTCAACGCCCCCGAGGCCAGCCCCGGCAGCAGCGCCGCCTGTTGCCCGGCCGACCCGAAGCCGGCGATCATGAACCGCGCCACCATCTGGTGCACCGCCCAGGCGCCGCCAAAACCCGGCGCGCCGCCGAATTCCACCAATGCTGCGTCCGCCGCGGCGATGTCAGCATAGCCGCCACCGGCGCCGCCATGGCTCAGCGGCAACCCGATCCGGAACAGCCCGGCCACCCCCATCGCGTGCCAGAGATCGAGCGGAAACGCCTCCGTCCGCCACAACGCCCGCCCCGCCACCTGCCTGCGGGCGTAGTCTTCCATGCCCTCGCTCATTCGCGTCCTCATGCTGCATCTTCCAGCGCGAGCCTAGGCAGTGCGGTGGCAAAGAACCATCCGTGTGGGACACATTGAAATCAGCACCGAATGATGCCATATCTGGTGCCTAATGCCAACCGGCCTAACCACTGACCGTTCGATAAGTATCGGGTTTCCAAAGGGCGTCTGCCCTTTGGCGGGTCCAGGGCAGAGCCCTGGCCTTCCCTAGGCTAACGGTCCGTATCCATGACGGTTGGTATAAAAGGTCGAAAGGTCGATTATGCGCACGACTCTGGCTCTGGACGATGAATTGCTGGCCAAGGCACAGGCCTGCACCGGGTTGCGGGAGAAATCCGCGCTGGTGCGCGAGGCTTTACGGGCGTTGATCGAACGCGAAAGCGCGCGCCGGCTTGCGCGCCTTGGCGGGACCGATCCCACCCTGTCGGGGGTTTCCCGGCGGCAATCCACGCCGGCGTGATCCTAGTCGATAGCTCCGTCTGGATCGATCATTTCCGCCATGGCGAGAGCGCGCTGGTTGGGTTGCTCGATACCGGGCAGGTGCTGGCGCATCCGTTCGTGATCGGGGAATTGGCGTTGGGCAATCTGCGCCAGCGGGCGCAGGTGCTGGCGCTGCTGGGCGATTTACCCCAGGCGCTGGTCGCGACCGAAGCGGAGATGCTGCACTTCATCGGCCAGCACTCTCTGTTCGGGATGGGCATTGGTTACGTTGATGCCCATCTTCTCGCGGGCGCGCGCTTGACCCCGGATACCTCGATCTGGACGCGCGACAGGCGTCTGCGCGCAGCGGCGGAGATACTATCGTTGGCAGCAAGCATGGCCGGCGAGGCATCGCCCGTCTAGGGTAGCAGCCGAACGGGGGAATTGAAAAAAATGGATTTTCGTATCGGCACGCAGCAGCGCGACATGGTCGCCGCGGTCCGCGACCTGGCGCAGACCGAGTTCAAACCCAATGCCGGCCGCTACATGGACGGCACCTTCCCCTGGGACAACATGAAGCGCCTGGCCGCCATGGGCGTGCTGGGGATGACTGTGCCGGAGGAATACGGCGGTCTCGGCCTGCCGGTGTTCGACACCGCGCTGATCCTCGAGGAGATCGCTAAAGTCTGCTACCCCACCGCGATGGCGGTGCTGGGCGAGGCCGGGGTGCAGACCCGCGTCATCGCCACCTATGCGCCCGCCAGCGTCAAGGACCGCATCCTGCCGCGCGTGGTGTCGGGCGACTGCATCCTGGCGATCTGCATGACCGAGCCGCATGCCGGCACCGATGTCGCCAATTTCCGCACCAATGCGCGCATCGTCGGCGACCGGGTGATCCTGAAGGGCACCAAAACACTGATCAGCCGCGCGCCGGAGGCCGGCATGTTCGTGGTGTTCACCCGCATCGATGGAAGGCCGGGACGCGAGGGGATCGGCTGCGTGCTGCTGGAAGCCGGCACGCCGGGTTTTTCCGTCACCGGCACCTACCACACCATGGGCGGCGAGAATTTGCACGAAATCCAGTTCGACGATTGCGAGCTGCCGCTGGAAAATCTGGTGCTGCGCCAGGACGGATTTCGAAAACTGCTATCGGCGTTCAATACCCAGCGCTGCCTGAACCCGTCCATTTCGCTGGGCCTGGCCGAAGGCGCGTTCGACGAGGCGGCTAACTATGTGCGAGACCGCACTGTGTTCGGCGCGCCGATCTCCGACAAACAGGGCGTGCGCTGGAAGCTCGCCGATATGTTCAAGGATATCGAGGCCGGCCGCGGGCTGCTGTACCGCGCCTGCATGACCGCCAACCCGTTCCCCGATCCGTTCCTGTCGGCCACGGCGAAAGTGTTCAACAACGAAATGGCATTGCGGGTCACCAGCGAGGCGGTGCAGCTGCATGGCGGCTACGGGTTTACGGATGAATACGCCGTCTCCCGGCTGTATCGCGGCGCGCGCTACGGCTCGCTTGGCGGTGGCGCCACCGAGACGCTGCGCGATCTGATCGGCAAGAAGATCGTGTCCGATTTTGACCCGCATCAGGGCATCGCCGGCCTGGATACATACGGATGCTGCTGATCGAGACCGACGGCAAAGCGCTTTTTTCCGATTATGGCATTCCGGTCCCCGCCGGCCATGTTTTTACCGCCGGTGCGGCTTTCAAGCCGCCCCCGGGTCCGGGTCCCTGGATGGTCAAGGCGCAGATCCCGGTCGGCGGACGCGGCCAGGCCGGTGGCATACAGCGTTGCACCACGCCGGCCGAGATCGCCGCCGCGGCGGAGAAAATGCTCGGCACCCGGCTGAAAGGCCATGAAGTCGGTGCCGTTCTGATCGAGCAGATCGCCGCCGGCCGGGAATGCTACCTGGCGCTGATGTTGGACCCGCCCAGCTACGGGGTGCGGGTGCTGTATTCGGCAGAGGGTGGGGTCGACGTCGAACAACAGGCCGCCATCGCCAGCCGGCTCTGCCCGCCCGACCGCAACGCCATCGCCGCGGCTTTGGCCGAACTGGTGGAAGGCGAACCCGAACCGGCCCGGACCGCACTGGCCGATACCGGGCGGAAACTCGCGAACCTGCTGATCGAGCGCGAATTGATGCTGGCGGAGATCAATCCGCTATTCGTCTCCGCCACCGGCATCCTCGCCGGCGATGCGAAGCTGGTGGTCGATTTGAACGCCATCGACCGCCAGCCGGAAATCGGCAACATCATCGCCGCCCGGCCTGACATCTACGCCGATGCCTGCCGCAAGATCGAGGAAGGTTTCGACTACGTGGAACTGGACCCCGAGGGCGAGATCGGCCTGGTCACCACCGGGGCGGGACTGTCGATGATGCTGATCGACGAGATGACCGCGCGCGGCAGCCGGCCGCTGAATTTCTGCGACATCCGGACCGGCGAGTTCCGCGGCAGCCCGGTCCGGCTGATGCGCGTGCTGGCCTGGATCGCCGCCCGTCCGTCGGTGAAGGTGATCCTGGTCAATATTTTCGCCGGCATCACCGATCTCGGCGAGTTTGCCGGATTATTGGCCGATGCCATCGCGCAATCGCCGGCATTGCAGTTGCCGATTGTCGTGCGGCTGGTGGGCAACGGCGCCGCCACCGCCAAACAAATCCTGGCCGAGCGGATGCCCGGCCTGGTGATGGAGCAGGATCTGGACGCGGCGCTGGCCCATGTCGCGCGGGCAACCGGCAGGGCCGCCGCATGATCACCTCGTTGACGCGGCAAACCCCGGTGCTGGTCCAGGGCATCACCGGGCGCATGGGCCGCGCCCATACCAGCAACATGCGCGCCTTCGGCACCAATATCGTCGCCGGCACCGCCGCGCACGCCGATATTTTCGACATGGATGGCATCCCGGTCTTCACCAGCTGCGCCGAAGCGGTCGCGGTCACCGGCGCCATCGTCTCCATCGCCATGGTTCCCGCGGCCGATGTTCGCCGCGCCGTCACCGAGGCGGTTGCCGCCGGCATTCGCCTGGTCGTCACCATCGCCGAGGGCGTGCCGGTGCACGACGCGCTGCACGCCGGCCGCTTCGCCCGCGAAGCCGGCGCCATCTGGGTCGGCGCCTCGACCCCCGGCCTGGCGGTTCCCGGGGAGATGAAGCTCGGCTTTCTGCCAAACGTGTCGCTGCATCCGGGAAACCTGGCGCTGATGTCGAAAAGCGGTACTCTTTCCTATGAAATCGGCTATCGGCTGGCCCGCGAGGGCGTCGGCACCAGCTACTGGGTTGGGGTCGGCGGGGATGCGGTCAAGGGCGTGCGGTTTGCCGACCTGCTGAACCCGTTCCTGGAGAACCCGCGAACCAAGGGGATCGTGCTGGTGGGCGAGGTCGGCGGCGACGAGGAAGAAGCGTTCGCCGATGCGCTGGCCAGGGCGGCGATCCATAAGCCGGTATATGCGATCGTGGCGGGGAAGGAAGCCAAGGAAGGCGTGTCCATGGGCCATGCCGGCGCGCTGACCTATGGCCAGACCGGCACCCTGGCCTCCAAGCACGCCCGCCTGCGCGCGGCGGGGGCAGCGGTGTTTGCCTCGATCGAGGGTCTGGTCGCCGCCTGCGTCCGCGACCAGCGCTGACGATGGGTCGTTTCCTGGTCACTGGCGGCGCTGGCTATGTCGGCAGCCATGCGGTCCTGGCGCTGACCGAGGCCGGGCATGAGGCCGTGGTGTTCGACAATCTCCGCCAGGGCCATGCCCAGGCGCTGGAATCCGGGGTGCGGCTGGTGACCGGCGACCTCGCCGATCCCGGCGCGGTCGGCGCAATGCTGGCCGATGGCCGATGGGACGGCGTGCTGCACTTCGCCGCCCTGTCGCTGGTCGGCGAGAGCATGCGCGAACCGTTCCGCTATCTGCTGGACAACGCCGTGAACGGCATCCGTCTGATCGAGGCCTGCGTGCGCCACGGCGTGCCGCGCTTCGTGCTGTCCTCCACCGCCGCGCTGTTCGGCGCACCCGCAACGATCCCGATTGCGGAGGATGCCGGCATCGATCCCGGCTCCCCGTATGGCGAGAGCAAATACATGCTGGAGCGGGCGCTGCACTGGGCCGACCGCATCCATGGCCTGCGCTCGGCCTGTCTGCGTTATTTCAACGCCGCCGGCGCCGACCCTGCCGGCAGGTTGGGCGAGGACCACGATCCCGAGACCCATTTGATCCCGCTGGTGATCGACGCGGCATTGAGCCGGCGCCCGACTTTGCAAGTGTTCGGCAACGACTACCCGACGACGGACGGCACCTGCGTGCGCGACTACGTGCATGTCACCGACCTCGCCCAGGCGCATCTGCTGGCACTGGAATGCCTGACCGATCGCTCCGTCCGCTTCAACCTCGGCAACGGCCAGGGCCACAGCGTGATGCAGGTGATCGCCGCGGTGGAGCGGGTGAGCAACCGCCGCGTGCCGTACACCATCGCCCCGCGCCGGGACGGCGATCCGCCGGTGCTGGTGGCGTCCTCGGCGCGGATCCGCCAACAGACCGGCTGGAATCCGCGCTTTCCGGAGCTTCACGACATCGTGCGCACCGCTTATGATTGGCGGGTGGCGCATCCCCAAGGTTACGCCGGCGGACCCGCTGGCTGACGGGCGAATCGTCGATTGACGCTGATTGGAACGGCCCCCTATGATATCTCCAATGATAAAACCGCGGCCGTAGCCCGGACCGCCACAGGGGAAATGACCGGGTGCAAGATGCCGCGCGCGTGCTTCAGCTCGTCGTCAATGGATCAGCCGCAGGCTGCATCTATGGGTTGATCGCGCTCGGCTTTGTGCTGATCTACAAGGCCACCGAGATGGTGAATTTCGCCCAGGGCGACGTGATGATGCTCGGCGGGTTCGCTGCCTTCACCTTCATCTCCACGCTTGGCATGAATTACTGGCTCGGCGCGCTATGCGCGGTCGCCGTCACCGCGGCGTTCGGCTACCTGCTCGATGTCGTGATCCTGCGCCGCGTCATCGGCCAGCCGCAGTTCGCGGTGGTCATGCTGACCTTAGGGCTGGGCTTCATCTTCCGCGCCGCGGCCGGCATTGGCTGGGGCTATGATTCCATCGCCTTCAACACCCCCTTCACCAACAAGGTTACCCGTTTCGGCAATCTGGTGCTGGGGCAGGACAACCTGTCGATCATCGTCGGCACCGTGCTGCTATGCGGCGTGCTGTATCTGTTCTTCAGCAAGACCCGGCTGGGCATCGCCATGCAGGCGTCGTCGCAGAACCAGCTCGCGGCCTATTACATGGGCATTCCGGTGCGCACGGTATTCTCCCTGATTTGGGCGATCAGCGCCGGCGTCGCGGCGGTGGCGGGCATTTTGCTGTCGCCGGTGTCGATGATCGACGTGAACATGGGCTTTCTCGGCCTGAAGGCGTTTGCCGCCGCGGTGCTGGGCGGCTTCGGGTCGATCCCCGGCGCGCTGGTCGGCGGCGTCATCATCGGCGTGGTGGAGCAACTGGCCGGGTATTTCCTGCCGCCGGGCACCCAGGATGTCACCTCCAACGTGGTGCTGCTGGGCGTGCTGGTGCTGCGCCCGCAAGGCCTGTTCGGCCAGACCATCCGAAAGCGGGTCTGAACGCATGCGTTATTTCTTCAAGACCGACTACAGGCAGGATCTGAGGGTTTGGCGCCATGGCGGCGACATCTTCTGGTATGCGCTGCTGGCCGTCGGCTTGCTGGTGCTGCCGATGGTCGCTGGCGAGTTCTATGTCGGCGAGCTCGCCGGCGTGTTCGTCTATGCCATCGCCGGCGTGGGGCTGATGCTGCTGATCGGCTATACCGGCCTGGTCAGCCTGGGCCATAGCGCCTTTCTTGGCATCGGCGCCTACACCAATGCGGTGCTGCTGGCCCAGGGCGTGCCGTTCGCGCTGACCCTGCCCGCCGCGGGCGTGGTCACGGCCCTGGCCGGCATCGCCATTGGGGTGCCGACCTTGCGCATGAGCGGGCTGTATCTTGCCATCGCCACGCTGGCATTCGGCGGCATCATGGCCAATGTGTTTTCTAAATGGACCTCGGTCACCGGGGGCTTCGACGGCTTCGCGGTGCAGACCCCTACCATTCTCGGCATCCGGCTGGAAGGGGCGTTCGGCACCTATTACGCCGCCCTGCTGGTGCTGGTGTTCGTGCTGTGGGTGGTGGTGAACCTGCTGCGCTCGCCGCTCGGCCGCGCGCTGGTGGCGATCCGCGATAGCGAGATCTCGGCCCAGTCCATGGGCATTCATCTGGCCATGTACAAATCCATCGCCTTCGCCATTTCGGCGGGGATCACCGGGCTGGCCGGGGCGATGTTCGCGCATTATGTGCGCTTTCTGGCACCCGATGCGTTCGACATCCTGCTGTCGATCCAGCTGGTTACCATCGTTTTCATCGGCGGTATCGGCTCGCTGCACGGGGCGATCTTCGGCGCCATCTTCGTGCGGCTGCTGCCGCAGGCCATCGCCATCGTGCGCGACGATTTGCCGTTCGGCATCGGCCGCCTGCCGGGCCTGGAGCCGGCTTTGTTCGGCCTGATTCTGGTGCTGGTCATCCTGTTCGAACCCGGCGGCATCTATGGAAGATGGCTGAAGCTGAAAGCCTATTTCCGCAATTTCCCCTTGTACAAGGCCAGCACGTTCCGCCGGCAGAAAAGCTACACCAAGACGGAACGGCTCAGATGAGCGACGATACCTTGATAACCGCCGATAGCGGGAATATCTTCGAGGCAAAGCAGATCGCCATCCGCTTCGGCGGCATCCGTGCCGTGGACAATGTCAGCTTCAATGTGCGGCCTGGCGAGGTTTTCTGCATCATCGGCCCGAACGGCGCGGGCAAGACCACCATCTTCAACCTGATCAGCCGCATCTATCCGCCGAGCGAGGGCAGATTGATGTTTCTGGGCCAGGACATCACCGAATTGCCGCCGCACAAGATCGCCGGGCTCGGCATCGCCCGCACTTTCCAGAACATCGAGCTGTTCGCCAACGCATCGGTGTTGCAGAACCTGCTGATCGGCCGGCATTGCCACGCCAGGGTCGGCATCTTCTCGCAGCTCTGCTTCCTGCCCAATGTCCGCCGCGCCGAGATCGCCCATCGCGAGAAGGTCGAAGATGTCATCGAGTTCCTGCAATTGCAGCGCTACCGCGACACGCTGATCGCCAACCTGCCCTATGGCGTGCGGAAGATTGTCGAACTCGGCCGCGCCCTGTGCACGGAACCGAAACTGCTGCTGCTGGACGAGCCGTCTTCGGGGCTGAATGTCGAGGAGACCGAAATTATGGGTTTCTGGATCGACGACATCAAGAAAGACCTCGGCATCACCGTCATCATGGTGGAGCACGACATGAGCCTGGTCAGCGCGGTCGCGGACCGGGTGCTGGCGCTGAATTACGGCCGCGTGCTGGCGAGCGGCACCGCCGCGCAGGTGCAGGCCGATCCGGAAGTGATCCGCGCCTATCTCGGGGGCGAGGCATGAGCCCGACCTTGCCCGGTTCCGAACCGCTGCTGTCGGTTTCCAACATCGAAACGTTCTACGGACCGATCCAGGCCCTGCGCGGCATCTCCCTGGAGGTGCCGCGCGGCAGGATCGTCACGGTTCTGGGCGCCAACGGGGCTGGAAAAACCACGATCCTGAAGACCATCTCCGGCGTGATGGACCCCGAGCGCGGGCATATTCGTTTCGACGGCCAGGACATCATCCGGCTGTCGCCCGATAAGGTGATGCGGCGCGGCATCTGCCATTCGCCAGAGGGGCGGGAGGTGTTTCCGTTCCTGACCGTGCACGAAAATCTGGTGATGGGGTCCTATTCGCGCCGCGACAAGGCCGAGATCGCCGCGGATCTGGAAATGTGCTATGGATATTTTCCGCGCTTGAAAGAGCGTCAGCACCAGCGCGCCGGGCAGATGTCGGGCGGCGAGCAGCAGATGCTGGCGATCAGCCGGGCGCTGATGGGCCGGCCCAAGCTGCTGTTGATGGATGAGCCCTCGCTGGGGCTGTCGCCGATACTGGTTTCGCAGATCTTCGAGATCGTGCGGCGCATCAACCGCGAACGCGGCGTGGCAATCCTGCTGGTCGAACAGAACGCCCATATCGCGCTGAAAACCGCCGATTACGGCTACATCATCGAGGTCGGCCGCATCGTCATGGAAGGCGCCTGCGCCGATCTGCTGGAGAAGGATGACATCAAGGAATTCTATCTGGGCCAAAAACAGGAAGGTGTGCGCGCGGGCCGCCGCTGGAAGAGGAAGAAGCTGTGGCGATGAGGGTTTCCGAACGGCGTTGGATGGCGGAGGACGGCCGCCAATGCGTCACCTATGAGGATGACACGATCGGCGTCAGCGTGCCCTCGATGCTGCTGGCGCGGGCCGGGGCCAGGCCGGAAACAACGATCCTGCGCCAGAAGGACCGCGGCATCTGGAAACAGGTGACCTGGGGTCAGCTGGCCGCGCGGGCGCGCCACGTGGGAATGGGCCTGAGGGCGCTCGGATTCGCGCCCGGCGAGGTCGGTGCGGTGCTGGCCGATACCGGCCCGGAATGGGTCTATGCCGATCTCGGCATTCTCGGCGCCGGCGGCATCTCGGCCGGCATCTACCCGACCGATGCGCCTGCACAGGTAGCCTATCTGCTGGGCAATTCCGGCGCCCGGATCCTTTTTGTCGAGGACGAGGAACAGCTCGACAAGGCGCTGGCGGCCAAGGCGAGCTGCCCGGCGCTGATGCGCATCGTCATTTTCGACATGACCGGGCTGCGCGACCTGGAGGATCCAATCTGCGAAAGTTTTGCCGTATTCATGGCCCGCGGCGAGGCGCATGACCGCGCCCATCCCGGCGACTGGGAAGCTGGCATCGCGCGGATCTCCGGCGAACAGACCGCCATCCTGGTCTATACCTCCGGCACCACCGGGCAGCCGAAGGGGGCGATGCTGAGCCATCGCAACCTGCTGTTCCATTGCGTGAACGGCATAAAGCTGGCCGATCTGCGCGAAGGCGACGAGCGGCTGGCGTTCCTGCCGATGTGCCATGTGGCCGAACGCGTCGCCGGCCTGTATTACGCGCTGTATTCGGGTGCCATCAGCAACTATGTCGAAGGCCCGGAAACCATCGCCGAAAACCTGCGCGAAGTACAGCCGACGGTGATGTTGGCGGTGCCACGGTTCTGGGAGCGGTTCTACTCGCGCATCCAGATCGAGGTGCAGGAAGCCACCTGGCTGCAACGGCAGGTTTATTGCCTGGCGATCTCGGTGGGATTGCGGCTGGCAAATGCGCGGGTTGGGCGCAAGGCGCCGGGCGGGCTGGACCGGCTGCTGTACGGGCTGGCCAGCTTCTTCGTGCTGGGCAGCCTGCGCCGCGAGATCGGGCTTGATCGGGTCCGCTGGGCCTATGTCGGCGCCGCGCCGATCTCCCCCGAGTTGATCCGCTGGTACTTGGCGCTGGGCGTGCCGATGCTTGAGGTCTATGGCCAGACCGAATGCGGCGGCATCGCCACCGCCATGCCGGCCGATGACATCCGGCTGGGGACCGTCGGGGTTTGCATACCCTATGGCGAGATGAAACTGTCGCCACAGGGCGAGGTGCTGCTGCGCGGCGAGCACATCTTCCAGGGCTATTGGAACGCGCCGGAAAAAACCGCGGAGACGCTCCGCGATGGCTGGCTGCACACCGGCGATGTCGGCGAGCTCCGGGATGGGTTCCTGCATGTGACCGATCGGATGAAGGACATCATCATCACCTCCGGCGGCAAGAACATCACGCCGTCCGAGCTGGAGAACGAGCTAAAGTTCAGCACCTTCATCGCCGATGCCGTGGTGATCGGTGACAAACGCAAATATCTGTCCTGCCTGATCATGATCGACCACGAGAACGTGGAGAAATGGGCGCAGGACAACAATGTCGCCTTTTCCAATTTCTCCAGCCTCACCCGGTCCGCCGAGGTCGGCAAACTGATCGGGCGCGAGCTGGCCCGGGTCAACGATAAATTCGCCAGGGTCGAGCAGATCAAGCATTTCCGCCTGATCGAACAGAAGCTGGAGCCGGAGGACCCGGAGCTGACGCCGACGATGAAGTTGAAGCGGAATTTCGTGCACGAGAAATACCGCGACCTGATCGAAACGATGTACACCGACGCCTGATCGCCGGGGCGCGGGTGCGCGATAAACAACAACGGCGCGAGGGAGGTAGGCATGTTGCGTTTCTTGTTTTCGACGACCGCAGCCTTGGTGCTGCTGGCGGCCGGGGCGACCGGGGCCGCACTCGCGGCCGACCCGGTGCGCGGTGTCACCGACACCGAGATCGTCATCGGCACCTACACCGATCTGTCCGGTGTGACCGCGATGTGGGGGGTCAACAACAACAACGCCTGGCGCATGGCGTTTGACGACGTGAACGCCAAGGGCGGCATCAACGGCCGTAAGATCCGCTACATCACCGAAGACAACCAGTATCAGATCCCGCGCTCGATCCAGGCCGCCAACAAGCTGATCAACCGCGACAACGTGTTCCTGATGGTGGCCAATGGTGGCACGCCGATGAACAACGCCACGATGCCCGAGCAGCTGGAAAAAGGGGTGCCGAACGTCTTTCCGCTGACCTCGGCGCGCTCGATGTACGAGCCGTTCCACCACATGAAATTCGGTCTGGCCTCGTCTTATTATGACCAGATGCGCTCGGGGGTGAAGTTCTTCGTCGAGAAGAAGGGCAAGCAGCGGTTTTGTGCGATCTATCAGGATACCGATTTCGGCAAGGATTTGATGAGCGGTGCGTGGGAACAGCTGAAGGTGATGGGAATGAGCACCATCGCGGAATCCACCCATAAACCGACCGATGCCGATTTCTCCGCCGCCATTGCCAAGCTGCGGGACGCCAATTGCGACCTGGTGCTGCTCGGCACCATCGTGCGCGACACCAACCAGATCGTCGCCGCGGCGCGCAAGGCCGGCTGGAACGTGGACATGCTCGGCCAGGCGGCGATCTATGACAACGCGGTGGCCGAAGTCGTCGGCGGCGGCAATGAGGGGCTGTATGCGATGACCCCGATCCTGTTCGTCAGCAATGATGAAGCCTCCCCCGCGGTGCATGACTGGGCCACCCGCTTCAAATCCCGCTTCGGCAAGGATCCGAATTTTGCCGCCCAGGTCGGCGAAACCGGTGGCGAGCTGCTGATCCTCGGGTTGCAGAACGCCGGGCGCGACCTGACCGCCGATAGTTTCATTGCCGGCATGGAGCGGATCAACGGTTACCAGGATATTTTCGGTTCGCCGAAAATGACCTTCAACGCCAAGCGCCATCAGGGATCGAGCGAGTCTTTCCTGGCCCAGGTGCGCGGGGGCAAATGGGTGCCGGTGTTCGAGACGCCACTCGGCTACTAACCGGCGTCTTGTCCATTCCCGCGCCTGCGTCATAGTCCTGCCGATCAACGCCCGATCGGGTAAAAACAGGGGAAAACGCATGGCACGGCTGGATGGAAAGATCGCTTTCATAACCGGCGGCGGCTCAGGCATCGGGCGCGCCGCCGCGGTGCTGTTCGCGCGCGAAAACGCCCGCGTGATCGTTACCGACATCAATCTGCCGGCCGCCGAGGAAACTGCGCATCAGGCGATCGCCGCCGGGGGCGACGCGATCGCGCTGCACATGGACGTGACCGAACCCGATAGCTGGCAGGCGGGGCTCGCCAAAGCCGGCGATAAATACGGCCGGATCAATGTGCTGTACAACAACGCCGGCGGCTCCACCCAGATTGACGACACCGCGGTGAACGTGCCGCTCGAGGAGTTCTGGCGGGCCATCAAGCTGGATCTGTTCGGCACGTTCCTCGGCTGCCGGTTTGGCATTCCCATATTGATCGAGGCCGGTGGCGGATCGGTCATCAACATGGCCTCGAACGTCGCGTTGATGGGCTTTCCGGGCCGCGACGCCTACACCGCCGCCAAAGGGGGCGTCGCTTCCATCACCCGCTCGCTGGCGGTGTCCTACGCGCCGCAAAAAGTGCGGGTGAACGCCATCGCCCCATCGGTCACGCTTTCGCCGCGGGTGATCGCGCTGATGGCGGCCAACGCGGCGGTGAAAAGGATCGGCGAGAGCCATCTGCTGGGCCTGGGTGAGCCGCTGGATGTCGCCTACGCCGCGGTCTACCTGGCGTCCGACGAAAGCCGGATCGTTACCGGGACCATCCTGCGCGTCGATAGCGGCGTCACCATTTCCTGAGAGGGTAAAAAATGAAGATCAAACGCATCGAGCACATCGCCATCGCCTGCACCCAGATGCACAAGACGATGGCGATCTTCGAGGACGCCTTCGGCCTGAAGATGGAATACGAGGAGGATTTGCCGTCGGCCAAGCTGTCGATGTATCCGATCGGAGAGACCTATATCGAGTTCCTCGAAGGCAAAACCGAGGAATTCGGCATCAAGCAATGGATCCGCGACAAAGGTGAAAGCATCTTTCATATCTGCTTCGAGGTGGAGGACATCGATGCAGCCCTCGACGAACTGCGCGCCAAGGGGGTGAAGCTGCTGGACGAAACGCCGAAACCTGGCCATGGCGGCAGCCGGATCGCGTTCATCAATCCGGAATCGACCGGCAATATCCTGATCGAACTGGCGCAACTGCCGGCGGGGCACTGAGCCGGCCGGGTAGCAAGCAAGGCTGGGGTGCTGCCCCTGACCCCGGCAGGGGCGCTGCCCCCTGCACCCCGGCAAGGAGCCAGCGGCCCCTTGACCCGCTTTCGTTTGGTTTGTTGGGAAGGGGGCATTCCGTAGCTATCAACGGCTACGGCGGTTGCGCCCCCTTCCCAACAAACCAGTCCGAGGGGTTAAGGGGACGGCTGTACCCTTACGGGTGCAGGGCAGCGCCCTGCCGGGGTGCACGGGGCAGCGCCCTGCCGGGGTGCACGGGGCAGCGCCCTGCCGGGGTGCACGGGGCAGCGCCCTGCCGGGGTGCACGGGGCAGCGCCCCTGCCGGGGTGCACGGGGCAGCGCCCCTGCCGGGGTCAGGGGCAGCGCCCCGGCCTTGCTCGCTCCCGATCAGCTCTTGACCATCGGGCAGCCGCCCTCGTTCACTGGGCGGAACGCCTCTTCGGCCGGGGTGGTGGCGACAACTTTGGCGACATCCCAGGGCTGGGTGCTCTCCGACGGCTTCTTCACCTCGAACAGATAGCTGGGATGGATCTTGCGGCCGTCCTCGCGGATGCGGCCTTTTCCGAAGCAATCATCGTCGGTTGGCATTGCCTTCATGCGTTCGACCACCGCGCGGCCGTCGGCTTTCGCGGCGGGAATACCCATATCAACGACCGCCTTCAGGTAATGCAATGTGCAGGCGTAATCGCCGACCTGCGTCATGTTGGGCCAGATGCCGTTCGGCGTCTTTCCCTTGATCCGCGTATTGAAGGCGCGGGTGCGGTCGTTCAAATCCCAGTAATAGGACTCCGAGTAGCGCAGGCCCTGGGCTTCCTCCAGGCCGAGGGCATGCACGACCGTGCTCTGCATCAGCAGGGCGGCGACCTTCATACTCTGGTTGATGCCGAACTCGCGCGCCTGCTTGATGCAATTATGCGTGTCACCGCCGGCGTTCGCCAGCCCGAGCACCTTGGCCCCCGAGGCCTGGGCGCGCACCAGCAGGGCGGAGAAATCGGTGGTGTCCGGGAACGGGTAGGCGATGCTGCCGATCACCTTGCCCCCGGCTTGCTGGATGATCTTCGTCGTATCCCGCTGCAGCGCCTGACCAAAGGCGTAATCGGCGGTGATGAAGAACCAGGTATCGCCGCCGTCCTTGACCATGTTGCCGCCAGTGGATTTGGCCAGCATGTAGGTGTCGTAGGTCCAATGCACGGTGTTCGGGCTGCATTGCGTCCCGGTAAGGTCCGACGTGCCGCCGCCGGAGTTCAGAAACACCTTGTTCTTCTCCCGGCAAATTGAGCTGACGGCGAGGGCGACGGAGGAGGTCGGGACATCGACGATCACGTCCACGCCATCCCGGTCGAACCATTGCCGGGCGATGGTGGCGCCGATATCGGGCTTGTTCTGGTGATCGGCGGCGATGATCTCGATGTTCAGGCCCTTGCCGGCAATGTCGAAATCCAGCAGCGCCTGGCGCGCGCAGATCACGCCGGTGGGGCCGCCGTCATCGCGGTAGGTGCCGGACTGGTCGTTCAGCACGCCGATGCGCAGCGTCTGCGATTGGGCACGGGCGCGCGCAGGCAGCAGCGGCAGCGATGCGGCGGTGGCGGCGATCAGGGTGCGGCGGGTCAAACTCATAACATCATCCTCATAGATGTATCCTCGACGGCAGAGGATGCGTCGGATTTTGCGCCTCGCGGCCGGATTTGTTGATCCTAGGAGCATCCTGTGCTATGATTATCTGCCTTGCCGTAAATGCATGGGTACGCCTTAAACGTTCGAATTAAAAAACAAATAAAGGGGGTTGGTATCGTGGGAACAGCAATTGCGTCTTCGGGTCCCTGGTGGAAGGAGCCCACCAAGGACCAATGGAACGCCTATATCGCAGCCTGGCTTGGCTGGACCCTGGATGCGTTCGACTTCACCATCTTTCTGCTGATCATGGTGCCGATTGCCAAGGAATTCGACGTGCCGCTGACCGCGGTGACGGCGGTATTCACCATCACCTTGTGGATGCGCCTGGTGGGCGCCACCGCGGCCGGATGGATGGCCGACCGGATGGGGCGCAAGGCGCCGCTGATGATCTCCATCCTGTGGTACTCGATATGTAATTTCATCGCCGGGTTCTCGCCGACTTTCGCCTTCCTGTTCTTCTTCCGCGCGCTGCTCGGCATTGGCATGGGCGCGGAATGGCCGGCGGGTGCGGCGCTGGCGATGGAATCCTGGCCGATCCGCTCGCGCGGCTTCATGAGCGGCATTCTCCAGGGTTCGTGGGGCCTGGGCTTTGCGCTGTCGGCGCTGGCCTATGGCTTCCTGTTCGACATGATCGGTTGGCGCGGCCTGCTGTGGATCGGCATCCTGCCGGCATTCGTGGTGATCTGGGTGCGGTTCTATGTGAAGGAGCCGGAGCTCTGGGTCGAGAATAAGCGGTTGCAGAAAGCAACCAACTCGGAAGTGCACGTCCCGCTGTTCACCATCTTTCGCAAGGGCAATCTGTACAACACTCTGACCGCCTGCCTGTGGATGGCCAGCGCCTTTTGCGTCTATTACTCGATCTGGGCGCTGTTCTCGACCTATCTGCAAAAGCAGCTGCACTGGACCCCGCTGATGGTGGCCACGCCGTTGTTCTGGGCCAACATCGTGGTCTTCGCCGGCAGCGGCGTTTGGGGGATCGTCGCCGATAAATGGGGAAGGCGGCCGGCGATCATGGTTCCCGCCGCTTTGGCCATCGTGATCACGCCGCTATATCTGTGGACCGAGGACCCGACATTCATCATCGGCGGGTTCATCATCCAGGGCATCTTCGGCGGCTCGATCTACAGCCAGAACCCGAGCTATCTGTCGGAACGCTTCCCGACCGAAGTGCGGGCGACAGCCTCCGGCTTCGTCTACCATCAGGGCGCCATCTGGGGCGGGCTGGTGGCGCCGGTGCTGACCTACTTCGCGGTGCAGATGAACATGGGCTTCGCGATGCCGATGTTGATCAGCACGAATTTCTTCCTGGCGGTGGTTGTCGTCGCGGTGTGGTTGGGGCCGGAAACCCGGGGCAAATCGCTGACCTCCGATCTGACGGTGCTGCGATTGGCCGAGTTCCCGTAGGGCATACCGGTTCCGCCGCGGCGCACGAGCTTGGTGCCGCGGCGGGCTGGCCTTGCGGTTCCGATTTTGGCAGAATGAGGGGTCGATAAACAGCGGGAGCGCGCCATGGCCACGACAGCAGACGGCTTCGTTCACCCCGAATTTCTGGTGCAGACCGGCTGGCTGGCGGAGCATCTGACCGATCCCGAAATCGTCGTGCTGGACTGCACGGTGCACCTGATACCGAACCCAACGACCACCTACGACGTGGTGCCGGGTCTGGCCGATTTCGGGCGCGGACATATCCCCGGCGCGCAATTCCTGGACCTGCAAGCCGATTTGTCGGACCCGAAGACCAAACTGCGTTTCATGCTGCCAACAGCGGAATATTTCGCCGCGGCCATGGGCCGGTTCGGCGTTGGCCCGGACACAAAAGTTGTCACCTACAGCACCGCCAATGTGTGGTGGGCGACCCGGGTGTGGTGGATGCTGCGGGTGTTCGGCCATGACAGCGCCGCCGTGCTGGACGGCGGCTGGCAGAAATGGAGCCAGGAAGGCCGGCCGGTCGAAGTCGGCCCGGCCAGGCCGCGCGCGGCGAAAACATTCCCCGCCCGGGTCAAGCGGGATCTGATGGTGGGCAAGGACGCGGTGCTGGCGGCGATCGGCGACGGCGCGGTTTGCACGATCAATGCCTTGCAGCCGGCCCAGCACGCCGGCAGCGGCGGCAATGCCTACGGCCGCCCCGGCCGTATCCAGGGCAGCGTCAACCTGCCGGCGGCGCATCTGCTGGACCCGCAAACCAATGCGTTCCTGCCGCCGGACGAACTGCGCCGGCGGTTCGCCGCGGTGGGCGCGCTGGACCGCCGGGTCATCACCTATTGCGGCGGCGGGATCGCGGCGAGCGCGGATGCGCTGGCGCTGGTGATGCTCGGGCACAACGACGTGGTGCTGTACGACGCGTCGCTGTCTGAATGGGCGGTTGATCCGTCGCTGCCGATGGAAACCGGCTGACCGGTATCATTCGGGGCCGGGGAACAATTCGTCCGACCGGCCGGTCAGGTAATAGACCAGCAGGCCCAGCCATTCATGAAACGCCAGATCGACCACCGCGAGGTGGCCCGCCAACGGGCTGAAGGCAAAAAAATCTTCGGTGGGCGGCGTCTTGAACGCCACCGGCCACGGCAGAGTTTTCCAACCGACGTGGCGGAACACACCGACCGCTCGCGGCATGTGGTTGGCAGATGTTACCAAAAGCCAGACTTCTCCCGGCTTCGGGGCCATCAGCCGGCGGCTGAATTCAGCGTTCTCGAACGTGGTCCGTGAGGCGTTCTCGTAGATCATGCGTTCCGGCTTCACCCCAAGTTCGGTGAACAGCGCACGCGCCACGGCGGCTTCCGTCATGCCGTTGGCCCGCAACTCACCGGAACCTCCGGTGAATATCAGCCTGGCCTCGGGGTAGCGGCGCGTCAGGCCGACAAAGGCGGTCATCCGCTCGGCCGCCCAGTTCAGCGCTGGAATGCCATGCTCGGCGGTTCTCGCGGTATCGACCGCGCCGCCCAGCACGATGATGCCATCTACCTGCGCGGGCGATGTGATCACCGGCGGAAACCGGGCTTCCAACGGCCCTATCATCCAGCGGTCGATCGGCAACACGGCAATCAGCAAAAATCCGCCGACGCCGGCATACAGGGCCAGCAGGCCCCATTTTTGGCGACCGAATGCGCAGAGCGCGGTTCCGATCCCGCTCA
This sequence comes from Acetobacteraceae bacterium, assembly GCA_043742865.1. Taxonomy (GTDB): domain Bacteria; phylum Pseudomonadota; class Alphaproteobacteria; order Acetobacterales; family Acetobacteraceae; genus PALSA-911. The sequence continues at coordinate 17,280 of JAYTXR010000032.1, read as the reverse complement.
GCAGCAGCAGAATTTCACCGGGGTTGGCGAGCAGCCCGAATATCTTGGCGAGAAGGAACAGCATGAGGTTCAATCGCCCGCGTCCCGAAGAAGCGCAATGGGTTTTCAACAGAAGCCGCAATTGCCTATCGTCCTGCCGAACAGTCGGGGCATCGGTGCATGGCGTGGCGGATTGGGATCGACATCGGCGGCACCTTCACCGACGTGGCCTTGGTGGACGAGGCCAGTGGGCAAATCGGTGTCGCCAAAGTGCTGACCACGCCGGATGATTTCGCCCGCGGGGTGATTGCCGGCATCCGCCAGGGCCTGGCGGAGAACGCGGTGCTGGCGGAAAATGTCTCGCTGCTGTCGCACGCCACCACGGTGGTCACCAACGCGCTGCTGGAGGGCAAGGGCGCTAAAGCCGGCTTCATCGGCACGCGCGGTTTTCGCGACCTGCTGGAACTGCGCCGGTCGTCGCGGTCGGATTTGTACGATCTGTTCCAGGACGGCCCGGCGGTGCTGGTGCCGCGGCGCTGGCGGTTCGAGATCACCGGGCGGATCGACGCCCAGGGCGAGGTGGCGACACCGTTGGCGGAAAACGAAATCCCGGCATTGATCGATGCCATTCGCGCCGCCGGGCTGGAGACGGTGGCGGTGTCGCTGCTGTTCTCGTTCCTGAACGATGCGCATGAGAAGAGTCTGGGCGCAATGCTGCGCGCGGCGTTGCCGGGGGTGGGGGTGTTCCTGTCTTGCGAGGTGCTGCCGGAAATTCGCGAATTCGAACGCGCCAGCACCACCGCGGTCTGTGCCTATGTCGGGCCGCTGCTGGCGAGCTATCTGGCCAGGCTCAGCGGCGCGACAGCGGCAATAGGATTGCCGGAACTATATGTGATGGGTTCGTCCGGCGGGGTGTTCGACATTGCCGAGGGCCTGCGGATGCCGGCCATGGCGGTGGAATCCGGGCCGGCGGCCGGGGTGATCGCGGCGGCTTTGGCCGGGCGGCAATTGGGGCTGGCCGACCTGATCTCGTTCGACATGGGCGGCACCACCGCCAAGGCCAGCGTGATCGTCGGCGGCGAGGTGGCGGTGACGGCCGAGTACGAGGTCGGTGGCCGCGGCGGCAGCGCCAGCCGGTGGATGCACGGCACCGGCCATCCGATCCGCGTGCCCGTGATCGACCTCGCGGAGGTCAGCGCCGGGGGAGGATCGATCGCCTGGGTGGATCCCGGCGGGTCGCTGAGGGTGGGGCCGCGCAGTGCCGGGGCGTCGCCGGGGCCGGCGGCCTATGGGCTGGGCGGCACGCAGCCGACCGTGACCGATGCCGATGTGGTGCTGGGCTATCTCGATCGCGAGGCGCTGCTGGGTGGCGCGCTGAAAATCGATCTCGCGGCGGCGGAACGTGCCATAGAAACCGGTGTGGCGGAAAAGCTCGGACTGAGCGTGGCGGATTCTGCCTGGCGCATCATCGAGATCGTCAACGCCAACATGGCCGAGGCGCTGCGGATCGTTTCGATCGAGCGGGGCCACGATCCGCGCGAGTTCAGCCTGATCGCCTTCGGAGGCGCCGGACCGGTGCACGCGGCGGCCTTGGCCGACGAACTGGCGATCCCCGAAGTGATCGTGCCGCCGGCGCCGGGGGCGTTCTCAGCACTTGGACTGGTGGCGACCGATCTGAAGCGGGATTATTCGCGCACGCTATATGCTGATCTCGGGACCATCGATCCCCATCGGGTGGCCGGGGTGATCGCGGCAATGGAGGCGGAGGGGAGCGCGATGCTCGACGCGGCCCGCATGCCGCCCGAACGGCGCGGATTGCTGCGGCTGGCGGATGTGCGCTACCGCCGGCAGGCATACGAGCTGACCCTCCCCTTGGCCGATGGCCCGGTCACGCGGGAAAGCCTGGAGGCGCTGGCCGCGGCGTTTCACCGCCGCCACGAACAGACCTACGGCCACGCCAACCCGGCCGAGCCGGTGCAGCTGGTCAATCTGCGGCTGACCGCGATCGGCCGGCTGCCCGGTCTGACGCTGGCCCAGCGCGCGGATCCGGCCTTGGCGCGGGTGCGCCGGCGCGACATCTGGTTCGCCGCCACCGGGTTTGTGCCCTGCGACGTGCACTGGCGCGACGGATTGATGCCCGGCACCGTGATCGCCGGTCCGGCGATCATCGAGGCGATGGACAGCACCACCGTGCTGCCGCCAGGCTGGGCGGCGAACATCGATCCGCTCGGCTACATCCGGATGCGAAGGACCACGCCGTGAACGATTCTCCAGTGGTAAAAAAGCTGCGCAGCGACCCGGCCCGCTTCGAGGTGGTGAAAAACGCGCTGACCTCGGCGGCCGAGGAGATGAAGATCGTGCTGGCGAAGACCGCCTATTCGCCGCTGCTGAAAGTGGCCGGGGATTACTCCTGCGGCATCTTCGACAGCGACGGCAACATGGTGGCGCAGGGGCCGGACCTGCCGATCCATCTGGGTTCCATGCCGGATGCGGTGCGCGCGGTGGTCCGCGCGTTCCCCGACGCCGCTTCGGGCGATGTTTTCATTCACAACGACCCCTATCAGGGCGGTTCGCATCTGCCGGATGTGAACGTGGTCGCACCGGCCTTCCTGGACGGGCGGCTGCTCGGGTTCGGCTGCGTGCGGGCGCATTGGCCGGATATCGGCAGCGCCACGCCCGGCAGCTACGGCGCGGTAACGGAAATCTACGGCGAGGGCCTCCGCCTGCCGCCGGTGCGCCTGTATCGCAATGGCAAGCCCGATCCGGCCATCGAGGCGATCATTTTCGCCAATGTCCGCACGCCCACCGAGCGTCTTGGCGATTTGCGCGCCCAGGTCGCCGCGAACTGGCGGGCGGAGGCAAGGTTGCAGGCGCTGGCACGCAAATACGGCACCGACACGCTGCTGGGGATCATGCAGGAGGTGCTCGATTATTCCGAAACGATGATGCGCGCGGCGCTGCGCGCGCTGCCGGACGGCGAGGCGGAATTTTCCGATGTCCTGGACGGTGACGGCGTAATCGCGCAAGGCGCCGCCACAGATGAAACCTTCACGGTAAAACTGCGCATCACCAAGCGCGGCGATACCATCACCGTCGATTTTGCCGGTTCCGATCCGCAGGTGGCCGGGCCGATGAACGCGCCGCTGACGGTGACCGCTTCGGGCGTGTTCTGCGCGCTGAAGATGATCGTCGATCCCCAAAGCCTGATCCCGCCGAACTCCGGCTGCTGGCGCCCGGTCACGGTCACCGCGCCGGTGGGCTCGGTGGTGCACGCCCGGCTGCCGGCGCCGGTGGTCTATGCCAACCACGAGATGTCGCACCGCGTGGCCGACATGGTGATGGCGGCGATGCACCAGATCACGCCGCGCACCGTCATGGCGGGATCGCAGGGCACCTCCTGCGTGATGATTTTCGGCGGCACCGATTACCGCAGCGGCGAACGCTATGTCAGCTATGAATCGGTCAAAGGCGGTTTTGGTGCGCGCCCGGTGAAGGACGGCATTAACGCTGTGGCCAGCACCGTTTCGAACATGATGAACACGCCGGTCGAAATCATCGAAATGAGCTTTCCGTTGCGGGTGGAGGAATATTCCATCCTGCCCGATAGTGGCGGCGCAGGGACCTGGCGCGGCGGGTTGGGGGTGCGCCGGGTGTGGCGCGTGCTCGGCCAGGACGCCCATGCCGCGGTGTGCTGCGAACGCACGGTCACGCCGCCCTTCGGCCTTGAAGGCGGGCTGGCCGGTGCGCGTGCCAAGATCGTGCTGGAGCAGCCGGACGGCACCCGGCGCGCGTTGACCAGCAAGGGTGGCTTCATCGCGCCGGCCGGCTCACTGGTGATCCTGGATGCGCCGGGTTCCGGTGGGTTCGGCCCGCCGAACGGGCGCGATCCGGCCCGGCTTTCCGAGGACATGATTGATGGATACGTTACCCCGGCGGCAGCGCGGCGCGACTACGGCTTCGGGCCGGGCTGAAAGTTTTTTACCAGGAAGGAAAATCCCATGTCGGACCAGCCGATCATTGCCCAGAAATCTCCGATCAAGACCGCGGTCGAGTCGGGAAAATCCTATTGGTGGTGCGTCTGCGGCAAATCCTCCAAGCAGCCGCTCTGCGACGGCTCCCACAAGGGCGGCGAGTTCCGCCCGATGGAATACAAGGCCGAAACCGACGGCGATGTCTGGTTCTGCGGCTGCAAGCACACCAGCAAGGCGCCGATGTGCGACGGCACCCATAAAACCCTGTAGGGGGCCATCCAGAATCGGGAGGCCCATAATTCAGGGCCTCCGCAATGGAGTTGCGCATCGGTCAGACGGTGCTAGATTCTGCAATAAGAAAAAATTAGGGGAGATTTTCAATGTCCAGGATAACCCGCCGTCGGGTCATCGGCTTCGGCGCCGTGGCCGGCGCGTCGATTTTGCTGCCGCGCTTCGCCCATTCGGCGGAAATCAATTGGAAATTCACCAGCACCCAGCCGGCGGTGCATCCCTCCACGGTGCGCTTCCTCGAGGCAGCCGAGCGCGTCAAGCAAAAATCCGGCGGGCGGTTCGAGGTGACGGTGTTCCATTCCGGCCAGCTCGGCACCGACATCGACACGTTCACGCAGGTGCGGATCGGCGGCGTGCAGATGATGGTGCTGTCGAACCTCATCACCGCGACCGCCGCACCGTTGAGTTCGACGTTCAGCATCCCGTTCGCGTTCAAGAATTACGAGCAGATCTGGCAGGCCGCGGACGGCAAGCTCGGACAGTTGCTGCGAAAAGACCTGGAAAAAGCCGGTTATCTGACCACCAACAAGATCCTGGACGATGGCTTCCACGAGATCACCTCGTCCAAGGGGCCGATCAATACGGTGGCGGATCTCCAGGGTTTCAAGATGCGCGCGCCGCCGAGTCCGATCCAGGTTTCGATGTGGAAGGCGATCGGTGCGGCCCCGACGGCGATGAATTTCTCGGAACTCTACACCGCCTTGCAGACCGGCGTCGTCGATGGGCAGGAGAGCGCCGTGTCGTTGATGAAGACCACACGTCTGTATGAGGTGCAGAAATATCTTTCGGAGACATCGCATCTTTGGGACGGCTGGTTCGTGCTTATCAACCCGCGCTCCTTCGGCAAGCTGCCCAAGGACATGGCCGACCTGCTGATGGAAAGCTTTGATCAGGCCGGGCTGGATACGCGCAAGGACCTGCTGGCGCTGAACCAGGAGGCGAAGAAGTTCATGGTTGAAAAGGGCATGATCGTGAACACCCCGCCCGATCTTGCGCCGTTCCGCGCCAAACTGAAGGAAGTCGGCTTCTACGCCGAGTGGAAGCAGAAGATGGGCGATGAAGCCTGGAACCTGCTGGAAGAGATAACGGGGCCGGTCCGCTAGGCGACTATTGCGGGAAGTGCAACGATGGATCCGATAGTCGCGACGAATTCGGCGGGCCGCCAAACTCGGGCGGCTTGCGTTGCGGCCGCGTTCGAGCGGCCGCTGGTGCGTGTGCTGGAACTGATTGCGGCACTGCTGGTGGTGGTGGAAGTCGTCATCCTGCTGCTGGGGGTGATCGCGCGCTATTTGTTCCACAGCCCGTTGGTTTGGACCGACGAACTGGCGCAGGCGGTGTTCCTCTGGCTTGGCATGATCGGTTCGGCGGTGGCACTCAACCGCGGCGAGCACATGCGCATGACCGCGCTGATCGCTCGCGCCAAACCGACGGGGCGGATGGCGCTGGAGGTCTATGCGGCGGCGGCGGGACTGGTGTTCCTCGCGGTCGTGCTGCGGCCCTCGATCGAGTATGTCGAGGAGGTCGCGCGTATTCTGATGCCGGGGCTGGAGGTATCGAAGGCGTGGCTCACGGCGCCGTTGCCGGTTGGGTTCGGGCTGATGATCCTGATCGCGGTGGCGCGGTTGTTCCGGCAGTTCCCCACCCGGGTGGTGCTCGGCATCGTCGCGGTGGCGGCCCTGGCGGCGTGGTATGCGCCGCTGGTCGACCCCTACATGGAAAGCCTGGGCAACGCCAATCTGGTGATCTTCTTTGTGTTGATCGTCGGGGCGTCGGTGCTGGCCGGCGTGCCGATTTCCATCGCCTTCGCGGTGTCGACCTTCGCCTACATGGTGCTGACGACCGACGTGCCGATGCTGCTGTTCGTGGGCCGGTTCTACGAGGGGATGTCGCATTTGATCCTGCTCGCGGTGCCGCTGTTCGTGTTCCTCGGCCTGTTGATTGAAATGACCGGGATGGCGCGGGCCATGGTCGCGTTCCTCGCCTCCCTGCTGGGGCATGTCCGCGGCGGATTATCCTATGTTCTGGTCGGCGCGATGTACCTTGTGTCGGGCATATCCGGCTCGAAGGCGGCCGACATGGCGGCGGTGGCGCCGGCGCTGTTTCCGGAGATGATCAAGCGGGGCGCCAAACCGGGCGAGCTGGTGGCGCTGCTGGCGGCCACCGGCGCACAGACGGAAACCGTGCCGCCGTCCCTGGTGCTGATCACCATCGGCTCCGTCACCGGCATCTCGATCTCGGCTTTGTTCACCGGCGGATTGCTGCCCAGCATCGTGCTGGCGATCGCGCTGTGCGTGGTGGTGCGGTTCCGCAACCGCCATCAGGACATGTCGGGCATTCGCCGCGCCACGCCAGGCGAAATCGGACTGGCGCTGTTCGTGTCGCTGCCGGCGCTGGCGCTGCCGTTCGTGATCCGCTTCATGGTGGTGCAGGGCGTGGCCACTGCGACCGAGGTTTCCACCATCGGCATCGCCTACACGATGATCGTCGGACTGCTGGTGTATCGCCAGTTCGACTGGTCGCGGATGTTGCCCATGCTGGTGGAGACGGCCTCGCTCTCGGGTGCGATCCTGCTGATCGTGGGTGCGGCGACTTCCATGGCCTGGGCGCTGACGCAGTCGGGGTTCTCCCAGCAGCTGGCCGACGCGATGGCGGCGCTGCCGGGCGGAAACTTCACGTTCCTTGGCGTCTCCATCCTGTGTTTCGTGGTGTTGGGGAGCGTGCTGGAAGGGATCCCGGTGATGGTGCTGTTCGGCCCGTTGCTGTTCCCGATCGCGCAGAAGCTGGGGGTGCACGAGGTGCATTATGCGATGGTGACGGTGCTGGCGATGGGAATCGGGCTGTTCGCGCCGCCGTTTGGGGTCGGGTTTTACGCCGCCGCCGCGATCGGGCGGGTAGATCCCAATCTCGGTATCCGGCCGATCATGGGCTATCTTCTGGCGATGCTGATCGGGCTGGTGGTGGTGGCGGCCTTTCCCTGGATCTCGATTGGCTTTCTGTAGGCGGGGCCGCCGATCGACTTCGCGCTGATCCGGACCAAGACCGAAACCGTGCTGGAGTAGCGCCTGCCGCCCGGCTATAATGGTCAGAACCAAACCCTAGTCGGGAATACAGCGATGAAAAAACTCTTCGGCAACGCCGCGCAGGATACCGCGGAGGCAGAGTATCCGGTCACGCGGACCGATGCCGAATGGCGCGCGAAGCTCAGTCCCGCCGCCTATGCGGTGCTGCGCAAGCACTCCACCGAACGTGCCGGCACCAGCCCGCTCGACCACGAGAAGCGACACGGCGCTTTCATCTGCGCCGGCTGCGCCACCCGGCTGTTTGCCTCCAACACCAAGTTCGACAGCGGCACCGGCTGGCCGAGCTTCCACACGCCGATCGAGGGCGCCGTCGCCAACACCGAGGACCGCAGTTTCTTCATGACCCGGGTGGAAGTGCATTGCAGCCAGTGCGGCGGCCATCTGGGGCATGTGTTCGAGGACGGACCCCGACCCACCGGGCTGCGCTATTGCATGAACGGCGCGGCGATGGAGTTCGTCCCCGAATAGCCATCCTCAGAACGGCAGCAGGATATCCAGCAATTGCTGACCGTAGCGGGGGGTCTGCACATCGGTCAGCTGGCCGCGGCCGCCATAGGCGATGCGGGCCTCCGCCAGGCGGTCGTGCAGCACGGTGTTGTCGCTGGCGATGTCCTGCGGACGGATCACGCCGGTGACCTGAATTTCCCGCAGCTCGCTGTTCACCCGGACTTCCTGGCGCGCCGCAACCACGAAGTTGCCGTTTGGCAGCACCTGGGTGATCACCCCCGCCAGCCGCACGGTCAGGGTCTCGTTGCGCGAGATGGTGCCGCTGCCGTTAGTGGAGTTCTCGCTGGAGCCGGAGACCAGGGTGGACGGATTGATCGACTTGCCCAGAATGGCCGGCAGGGCGGTTTCCAGATTGAACAGGTTCGGCAGCCCCATCGCCTCGGTGCCCTTGCGGCTGGCCACCGAAACATTCGATAGCGCCGCGGTATCGGCGATGTTGACGAGGATGGTGACGATGTCGCCGACCTGGGCGGCGCGCTGGTCCTTGAAGAACGCGCGCGAGCCGGGACGCCACAGGCTGTTGGCTTCCACCGGGGCGGCGATCCGGTCCGGCATCGGCATCGTCACAGGCCGCCATTTCGGGTCCAGCGTGGGGTTCGTGGTCGGCGTCATCTCTGGCGGCCGGCCGATGTCGGCCAGCCGTGACAGGTTGCCGCAGCCGGTCAGCAGCAGCCCCGCCAATAGCTGCACGGCAAGACGCGTCTCCCGGTTCATCGGTCGGCCGGGGAATTGGCGAAGCCGCCGCGGCCGGCCGGCCGCACCGGGGCGCTGTCGGGGCTGACGCGCACCTGCCCCGCGCCGGTCACCTCCGCTTCCAGCACCGCGCGCGAGACCGTGTTGAGCACCTGGATGTGTTCGCCGAGACCGCCACTCCCCAGCGCCTGACCCTGGCCGATCAGCGTCAGCCCGGGGCTTTCCAGCGTCATCTGGATCCCGCGGCCCTTCATCACCAGCGCCGGCGGTGCCAGATCGGCGCGCTTCAGCGGTTGTCCCGGCTGCACCTGGTGGCGAAGCTCCTTGCCCAGCGCCTCGGCGGGTTGTTCGGCGACATCGTCGCGCGCCAGGCTGACGCGCACACGTCCCATGCGTAAATCGGACGCCGCCAGCACCGCGCCGGCGGCCAGCCTTGTGGTGGCCACCGGCACCAGGCGCATCGGGTCCGCCCGACCGGTGAGGCGGATATGCACCGGGTCCATGCCGGCGCCGGCCACCGACAGCACGCCGGTAAATCGGCCGAACTCCCGATCATAGAGCAGCTGGGAGACCAGCGGCGCGGCATCGCCCTCCACCGGTATCAGCGGCGAGGCGAAACCGTCCAGCGCGATCTCGCAATCTTCCCCGGCGCCGGCGGCGATCAGGGCGTCGCGCACCGCTTCCATCGCGGCTTGCCGCGGCAGCTGGCGGCCGGGGCGTTCGAGCACCGTGCGGTCGGCGTTGGAGGTGGGCCGCCAGGCCACCGCGAATTGCCGGGCGATGGCGCCCAGCTGGGCCGCCTCCACCACCAGCCGGCCGCCCGGAGCCGGGGCGGAGCCGAGCGGACGGTCGGCGGCCGCGCCGAGATCGTCGAACAGATCCGACAGCCGGATCACCGGCCCGTGCAGCTCGGTGATCGGCCGCAGGATCGCGGCCTGGGCGCAAACCGGCATCAACAGCAGCAGGATCAGCGCGCGCATGGCCTCACCGCAGATTCGTCAGGGTGGAGAGCATCTGGTCGGACGCGGTGATCACCCGGCTGTTCATCTCATAGGCGCGCTGGGCGGTGATCAGATTGGTGATCTCGGTCACCACGTTGACGTTGGAGGTTTCAACGAACCCCTGCATGACCGCGCCGAAGCCGGGTGCGGCCGGCGCGCCGGTGACCGGATTGCCGGAGGCGGCGGTTTGCAGGAACAAATTCTCCCCCTGGGCGTCCAGCCCGGCCTCATTGGGGAACACCGTCAGCTGCAGGCTGCCGACCGTGCTCGGCGCGGTCTGTCCGGACAGCGACACCTGCACCTGGCCGGTGCGGTTGATCGTGACGTTGGTCGCATTGCTCGGGATCGTCAGGCCGGGCTGCACGGTGTAGCCGTCGGCGGTGACGATGGTGCCGTCCGGCGCCAGGCCGAACGTGCCGTCGCGGGTATAGGCGGTCTCGCCGGAGGGCAGCGTGACCTGAAAATAGCCATTGCCGCTGATCGCCACGTCCAGGCTGTTGGAGGTCTGCTGCAGATTGCCCTGCTCGCCGATCCGGTAGATCGCGGCGGTGCGGACCCCCAGCCCGACCTGCGCGCCCGAGGGAACCACGGTGCCGGTGTCGGAGCTGTTGGCGCCGACCCGGCGCAAATTCTGGTAGATCAGATCCTGGAACTCCGCGCGCCTTCGCTTGAAGCCGGTGGTGGTGATGTTGGCGATGTTGTTGGAGATGACTTCGACATTGGTCTGCTGGGCCTGCATGCCGGTGCCGGCGATATCGAGTGAACGCATCGGGCTGATTTCCTCTGGTATGAATGGTCAGGCGACGCGCTGGGTCAGCTTGTCGATGGCCGATTGCTGGCGCTGGTCCTCGGCCTCGACCATCTGGGTGACGAACTGGAACTCCCGCAGATCGTTCATCATCCGCACCATTTCTTGCATCGGCTGGACGTTGGAATCCTCGACCGAGCCCTGCGCCAGGCCGGGGCGGTCGACCGGTGCGGTGGCACTGGCGGAGGTAAACCGATCGCCGCCAACGGCACGCAACTGCATGAGGTCATCCGGCTGCACCACGCCGATCTTGGCGATCTGGCCGTTCTCGCTGCTCAATGTACCGTCGCCGGCGATGCTGATCTGGGTGTCGGCCGGGGAAAGCTGGATCGGCTGGCCGGTGGTGTTCAGCAACGCATTGCCGCTGGCGTCCGCGACCGTGCCGTCCGGCATCAGGCCGAACCGCCCGGCGCGCGTCAGCCGGGGTCCCTGCGCGGTGCCGACGGTGAAGTAGCCGGTCCCGGTCAGCGCGAGATCGAGCGGGTTGCCGGTATGGCTGACCGGCCCGGGCTGGAAGTCGCGCCAGGTCGCGCGGTCCTGGGTGAAGGCGATGGTCGCGCCGCCGCGGGGTGTGGCGGCATCGTGCTGGCGGTTCAGCCAGTCTGCGAACTGCATACGCACGGCCTTGTATCCGGGCGTGCCGGCATTGGCGATGTTGTCCGCGGTGACATCCATCGCGCGCTGCTGGGCGATCAGACGGGACGCGGCGATGCTGGTGATGTTCTGCATGGGGTGTCCATTACGAGGGGAAGGCTGCCACCGGTGCAGCGCAAGCCTCGTGCCAGAGGGTTTTTCACGTCGTAGCCGCGGATATGCCGGCTTTGCGCCGGGTAATGCGGAGCCGGCCCGGCAGAGACTGCCGGGTGGCGGAGGTTTCTGCCGGGCAATTCGGTTCGCCCGGTCGGTTGCAACGCTTCGTTAATCCGTCGCTGTCAATTTGCCATCCGGATAACAGGTGCCGCGTCCGGGCGCCGCGGGGAATGGATCATGTCGGCGGCTGCGAAAATCACGGCTAGCGACGGCGCGCCGGCCGATTTGCCGGCGAAGAAGGGTGGCAAGAAGAAACTGATCCTGCTGGCGTTGCCGCTTATCCTGGCCGGGGTAGGGGGGGGATTATGGTTCAGCGGCGTGCTGCCGCATCTGCTGGGCATGGAACATGCGTCGAAGCCGGATATGGAGGCGAAGCCGGGGCCGCCGGTGTTCGTGGATCTGCCGGAAATGATCGCCAATCTGAACGCCAATTCCCGCCGCCCCAGCTATGTGAAGCTGGTGGCGCGGCTGGAGGTGGGCAAGACGGAGGACGCGGAACGGATCAAGGCGGCGATGCCGCGGGTGGTCGATCTGTTCCAGACCTATCTGCGGGAGATGCGGCCGGAGGAACTGCGCGGCTCCGCCGGCACGCACCGGCTGCGTGAGGAGCTGATCGCGCGGGCCAGCATCGCCGCCGCGCCGACGCGGGTGATCGACGTGCTGTTCAGCGAATTGATCGTGCAATGAGCGGCGCGGGCGGCCAGCCAGGCATCGGGACCGCCGAAGCGGCCCCGCCAGATACTGACGACGGCCAGTCTGCTGACGGCCAGTCTGCTGACGGCGAGTCTGCTGACGGCGAGTCTGCCCGGGTGCTGAACCAGGCCGAGATCGACAGTCTGCTGGGCTTCGATGACGGGCCGGCCGACGGCGACCGCCGCACCGGCATGCAGCGGATCATCAGCTCCGGCTTGGTGTCGTATGAGCGGCTGCCGATGCTGGAGATCGTCTTCGACCGGCTGGTCCGGATCATGTCGACCAGCCTGCGAAATTTCACCAGCGACAACGTTGAAGTCAACATCGACAATATCCTGTCGTTGCGGTTCGGCGATTACCTGAACGCGATCCCGCTGCCGGCGATGCTGGCGGTGTTCAAGGCCGATGAATGGGACAATTACGGCCTGATGGTGGTCGACAGCGCGCTGATCTACTCGATCGTGGACGTGTTGCTGGGCGGCAGGCGGGGCACCGCGGCGATGCGCATCGAGGGCAGGCCATACACCACCATCGAGCGCACGCTGGTGGAGCGGCTGATCCATGTGGTGCTGGCCGATCTGTCGGCGAGTTTCGATCCGCTGTGTCCGGTGACGTTCCGCTTCGAGCGGCTGGAGGTGAATCCGCGTTTCGCCACCATCTCGCGCCTGTCCAACGCGGCGGTGCTGTCACGGCTGCGGATCGAGATGGAGGATCGCGGCGGCCGGCTGGAATTGCTGTTGCCCTATGCCACGCTGGAGCCGGTGCGCGAGTTGCTGCTGCAACAGTTCATGGGCGAGAAATTCGGCCGCGATTCGATCTGGGAAACCCATCTGGCGGAAGAACTCTGGAGCACCGATGTCGAGCTCGATGTGGTGCTGGACGAACAGGAGATGCGGCTGTCGGATGTGATGGCGTTTCAGCCTGGCAGCCGCATCGTTCTCGGCGCGGCGCCGGGTGCGGCGGTGCAGCTGCGTTGCGGCGGGGTGGCACTGTTCGATGGCCGGCTGGGACGGCGGAAGAATCGCGTCGCGGTGCGCATCGAGCGCGAGGCGCCGCGGCTGGCGGCGCCGGAGCGATGAGCTATGCGATTGGTTGGGGGCGGGGGAACTCATGCAAATAGCTGGGCTGCAATGGCTTCTCGAGCTCGCGCTCATCGGCCTGCTGGCGGTCACGTTGTTTCATGCCATGCGGCTGGAGCGCGCGCTGGGCATGCTGAAGCGGGACCGCGCGGCGCTGGAGGAGCTGGTGCGCGGGTTCAACGCCAGCACCCGCCAGGCCGAAACGGGGGTGGAATTGCTGCGCGATGCGGTGGACGGTGCGGGGCGCCAGATCGCCCGGCAGATCGAGGCGGCCGGCGGCCTGAAGCAGGACCTGGTGTTCCTGAACGAGCGCGGGGAACAACTCGCGGACCGGTTGGACGGGCTGGTGCGCAGCGGCCAGAAACAAGTGGCGGAGTTGCCGCGCCGCGTGGAGCCCGACTATGCTCGGATCCCCCCCGACCGGGCGGCCCCAGGCCGGATCGGCGAGGCGGTTGCCAGCCGGCCGCGCGCGGAGATGGCCGAAATCGGCGGGCCGGCCGATCCGCCACGGCTGCGCAGCCAGGCTGAGCGCGACCTGATGAAGGCGCTGAGGTTGTCACGCTGATGCGCATCCCGCAGCCGCGGCTGTTGCCGCTGACCATTCTGGTGCTGGCGTTGCTGCTGGCGGTGAAATCCACCGTGTTCGTGCGCGCGGTTTCCGATGCTCAGGCGGCGAGCCATGAGGCCGCCCCCCATGAGGCCGCCGCAAAAGAGGTTGCCGCCAAGGAATCTGGCGGCAGCGGCGTCGGCAAGCCGATACCGGCGGCTGAAGCCGGCAAGGCGATCCCCGCCGAGCCGAAGCCGCCGACGCCGGATCCGCCGATCCCTGACAGTGAACGCGCCGTGCTGCTGGAACTGCGTCAGCGCCGCGAGCAGCTCGAATCCCGCGAAGCCGTGCTGGTCACGCGCGAGGCAATGCTGGCGGCAACCGAACGCAAGCTGGCCGGCCGGGTCGCCGAGCTACAGACGCTGCAGAAGAAGCTGGAGGCGATGGAATCGTCGCGGGTGCAGCGGGAGGATGTCGGGTGGCAGGGGTTGGTCAAACTGTACGAAACCATGAAACCGCGCGATGCCGCCACGATCTTCAATGAGCTGGACATGCCGGTGCTGCTCCAGGTGCTCGACCGGATGAAGGAGGGCAAGGCCGCGCTGATCCTGTCGGCGATGCATCCCGACCGGGCGCGGGAGATCACCGACGGATTGGCGCATCTGCGGGTGCGCGACCCCACCGCCGCGCGGGATCGGGGATGACTCATGCGGGAATGACCCATGCCAGAATAGCCGGTGGCGCGATCCTGGCGGCGGTGTTGGCGCTTGCGGGGCCATCGCGGGCGGAGCAGGCCGAGCCCCCGGCGGCGGCGCGCGGCGGCGCGGTTGGCGTGCGCGCCGGCAACCATCCCGGATTCGGGCGGATGGTGTTCGATGTCGCCGGCGGAACGGAGTACAGCCTGTCGCGGGACGGCGAGCGCATCCATCTGCATTTTTCCGGCGATGCCTGGATCGGCACGCCAGCCCGGCTGGCACGCAATGTCCTGGCCGCTTCCGGTGGTGCCGGGGAGGCGGAGCTGGTGGTCGCGGCCGGGGCCCGCGTGCGCCCGTCGCGGATCGGCGAGCGCGTGGTGGTGGACGTGTTCGATCCCGGCGGTTCCTCCGAAACCCGCCCGAACCCGCCGCCGGCGTTGGTTCTGCCGGTGCCACCGATCCCGCCGGAAACGCCGGCCGCATTGGCCGCTGCCGAGGATGCTCCCGCCGCCGCGGCACCGGAGACCCATTCCCCCGCGCCGGCCCTGCCGGAAATCCTGGCGCCCGTGATGATGGCGCAAAAGCCGATGGCGGCGCAAAAGGCAGAAATCGATCCGCATCCCGTAGCTTTGGCATCCGTGCCCGCACCGGCCGATATCGCCATGCGGGAAGCATCGGGCCCGGTGGCCCTGGTGGCGGCCCGGACCCTGCCGGCCGTTGCCGGCCCGGGGGCGGCGTTTTCGGTGCCGTTCGGCGCCGATGTCGGCGCGGCCGCGCTGCGCCGCGGCAATGTCGCGCTGGTGGTATTCGACCAGAAGCGCCCGGTGGATTTGGCGGCGCTGCGCGAGGACCCGGTGCTGGCCGGGGCGAGTGTGCAATTGCTGCCGGCGGCAACGCTGATCCGGATCCGGTTGCCGGCCGGGCTGGAGGTCGCGCTGCTGCGGCCCTCGCCAGGGGCATGGATCGTGGCGCTGCTGCCCGCTCCGTTGCTACCCACGGTGGGGCTACCGGGTTTGGTGCCGATCCGTCCGGTGCTGGCCGCCAATGAGGCTAAATCGTCTGGTCCCGGCCTCGGCCGCATCCGTCTGACGGCCGATGCGCCGGGCCAGGTCGTCAGTTTGGCGGACCCCGATACCGGCGCCACCCTGTTGCTCGGCACGCAACGCAAGCCCGGCCAGGGCGTCGCGGTGATGCGCAGCAACCCGCGCTACGTGCTGTTGCCGACCTGGCAGGGGGTAGCGGTGCAGCCCTTGGCTGACAGCCTGTCGCTGCGGGCGGCCAAGGATGGATTTATCCTGTCCGGCGCCGATCTGCCGGCGACGCAGGAAGTCCCGGACGAAGCGGAAAGCCTGGCGGATGCGGCCGGGCTGACGCGGCGCTTCGATTTTCCGGCGCTCTCCCCGGAAATTCTTCAGCATCGGATGCAGTCGCAGGTGGCCGACGCCGCCATCGCGCCACCGCGGGCCCGCGGGCGCCGGCGGCTGGCCGCGGCGCAGACGATGATCGCGCTCGGGCTAGCGGTGGAGGCGCAGGCGATGCTGCAGATCGCCGCCGAGGCGGATCCGGCTTTGGCGGAGTCGGCCGACGCGGCGGGGCTCGGCGCCGTCGCCGCGCTGCTCGCCGACCGGATCGAGGACACCGGCGCGATCGAAGATCCTCGGCTGTCCGGGACCGACGAGATTGCGCTGTGGCGGGCGTTTCGCGTGGCCCGGCAGCAGAAAAATTCGCCACAGGCGGCGGCGGTGTTTGCCGTCACGCTGAAGCTGGCGCTGGCCTATCCTGAAGGTTTGCGCGACCGTCTGCTGCCGGTGGTGATCGAGACGATGATCGCTGGCGGCGAGGCCGCCGCCGCCGCGCCGGCGCTGGCGCAGCGGCGCGATGATCCGGGCCTGGCCCTGGCCCGCGCCATGAAGTTGCAGGAAGATGGCAATATCGATGGCGCCCTGGCTGCGTATGACCTCGTCGTGCACGGCCCGGACCGGCGCCAGCGGGCGAGGGCTGCCAGCCTTGCCGTTGAGCTGAGCCTGGCCGGGCACCGGATCGATATTGCGGCGGCGGCGGAGGCGCTGGACCGGCAGTTCTATAGCTGGCGCGGGGACCGCCAGGAGCTCGAGTTGCGCGAACGGGTGGCGAGCCTGCGCGCCGAACTCGGCCAATGGCGACCGGCGCTGGCGCTGCTGCGCGAGACGATGCCGATTTTTCCAGAGCAGAAAGCCGAGATCATGGCGGCGATGCGGACCAGTTTCGCCGGGCTGCTGCGCGGCAGGACAGCGGACCCGGCCGCTCCGCTCGATTTGGTCTCGCCGCTCGATCGGATCGCTCCGCTCGAGCTGATCGCCCTGCTGGACGAAAACGCCGACTTGCTGGCGATGGCGGAGGCCGATGCGCAGGCTGGCCTGTTGCAGGCGAGTCTGGTGGAAAAACTGCTGGCATTGGACCTGCCGCGCCGGGCCGGGCCGCAATTGGAGCGTCTGATGCAGGCGGTTCCCGCCGGGCCGGGCCGGGCCGGCTTCGGGGCTAGCCTGGCGGCGCTGAAATTGCGGGAAGGCGATGCCCAGGGCGCATTGGCGGCGCTTTCGGCGTCTGCCCAGACGGGTTTGGCGGCGGGTATGGCGGCGGATTTGCCGCCGAGTTTGGCGGATCAGCGCGCGCTGCTGGGCGCCACCGCCAGCGCGCGTGCTGGCGAACCGGCCAAGGCGCTGGCCGCGCTGGCGCCGCTTTCCGGCCTGGCGGCCGGAGAGCTGCGGGCGACGATCCTGGAGCAGCAAGGCGATTGGCCGGCCGCCGCCCAGACTCTCGCGGCGCAGGCCGCGTTGCTGGTGCCGGCGGAGGGCGAGTTGAACGATACCCAGCGTCGGCTGCTGCTGCGTCTGGCCAGCGCTGCCTCGCAGGCCGGCGATGAAGCCTTGCTCGAGCGCCTGCGCACGCAGCAGGCCCCGCGGATGGCAAACGGGCCATTGGCGGATATGTTTAAGCTGCTGATCGCGGGGAAGATCGAGGCTGCTTCGGACCTGAAGCGTTCGGGCCGGGAAATGGCGCTGGCGCGCACGTTGCCGGCCGGATTGAAGGCGCTGGCAGAGCCATCAATTCGATAACGCAGCGGGGGCGCGCTACCACAACTGGCGG
>JAYTXR010000031.1:0-8893 GCA_043742865.1 Acetobacteraceae bacterium | reverse complement strand
GGGCGCGTCCTTCGATGGCACCGGCAGGGTTGGCAACGCCACGGGCGGGATGCCCGACGCTGGCGCTGCTTGGGGCGGCGGCAGCGGCGTCACCACGATTGGGGCGGGAATGGGGGCCGGCTCGGGCTGGGTATAATCCGGCACGATCCGCGCCTGGCTGCCGGCGATCACCAGCACGCGCTGGCCCAGCGGCAATGGCTCCTTGTCCTTCTGGGTGACGGATACCAGCTCGCCGTTCGGCTTGCGCACGATGTATTCGAACGCAATGGTATCGGCGGTGGTGTGTTCCACCGTGGTGCCGACCAGCCCGCCCAGCACGGTCCCGCCGATCGCGCCAAACGTCGCGCCCAACATGCTGCCGGGCACCTGCGCGCCAACCGCACCGCCGGCCGCCCCGCCAGCCAGCGCGCCGACGGTGCCGGGCGCGCTGACATCGACACGGCGCACGCCCACGATCAGGCCGCGTTCGACCTTGTTGGCCTGCTGCACCGCCGAGGACGCGTAGGTGTCCGGCGAATAGCTCGGCCCACAGCCGGACAACGTGGCCAGCATCGCCAGGAAGCCGCCCAGCCGCGTGCGACGCGGCGCCAATTTCGGTTCCTCAGGTGTTCATCGCCTCAAAGAAATCGTTGTTGGTCTTGCTGTATTTCAGCTTGTCGAGCAGGAATTCCATCGCATCCACGGTGCCCATCGGGTTCAGGATGCGGCGCAGCACCCACATTTTCGACAGCATCGCGCGGTCCACCAGCAATTCTTCCTTGCGGGTGCCGGATTTGGTGATGTCGATCGCCGGGAAGCTGCGCTTGTCCGACAGCTTGCGGTCCAGAATGATCTCGGAGTTGCCGGTACCCTTGAACTCCTCGAAGATCACCTCGTCCATGCGCGATCCGGTATCGATCAGCGCGGTGGCGATGATGGTCAGGCTGCCGCCTTCCTCGATGTTGCGGGCGGCGCCGAAGAAGCGTTTCGGCCGCTGCAGCGCGTTGGCGTCCACGCCGCCGGTCAGCACCTTGCCCGAGGACGGCACCACGGTGTTATAGGCGCGCGCAAGCCGGGTGATGCTGTCCAGCAGAATGACCACGTCGCGCTTGTGCTCGACCAGCCGCTTGGCCTTTTCCAGCACCATTTCGGTAACCTGCACATGCCGCGTCGCCGGCTCGTCGAAGGTGGAGGCAACCACCTCGCCCTTGACGCTGCGCGACATGTCGGTGACTTCCTCCGGCCGCTCGTCGATCAGCAGCACGATCAGGAACACTTCCGGATGGTTGGCGGAGATCGCGGTGGCGATGTTCTGCAGCATCACGGTCTTGCCGGTGCGCGGCGGGGCGACGATCAGGGCGCGCTGGCCCATGCCGATCGGCGCGATCAGGTCGATCACCCGCGGGGTGTTGTCCTTGGCCGGCCCTTTGGCGACGGATTGGAAGTTCTCCATCTCCATCTTCAGGCGGCGGTCCGGATAGAGCGGGGTCAGATTGTCGAAATTGATCCGGTGCTTGACCGCGTCCGGCGGCTCGAAATTGATCGTGTGCAGCTTCAGCAGGGCAAAATAGCGCTCGCCTTCCTTCGGCGCGCGGATCTGGCCCTCGACCGAATCGCCGGTCCGCAGGCCGTAGCGGCGCACCTGGGTGGGACTGACATAAATGTCGTCCGGGCCGGGAAGATAGTTGGCTTCGGGACTACGCAGAAACCCGAACCCGTCGGGCAGGATTTCCAGCGTGCCTTCGCCGTGGATGGCCTGGTCGTTCTCGGCCAGGTTCTTCAGGATCGCGAACATCATGTCCTGCTTACGCAGGCTGGAGGCGTTCTCGATCTGCAGCGATTCAGCGAAGCTCAGCAGGTCAGCTGGAGACTTTGCCTTGAGTTCGGCGAGATGCATCTGGGCGCCTTGGCAAATATTGATATGGGGGATGTATCGGGTTGGCCGGGGTGCCGGATCAGGACATCAGGCCCTTGAGGGTCTGTACCAGCCGTCACGGGTCAGGGGCGGCGCGGTTCCGGCGAGGACGGAGCGCGACGAGAAGAAGGGGAGCGGGTCGGATGGCATCCGAACACCAGAGGACAAAAAATAAGTTAGCGACGCGTTCGCCGCTCGTCAACCCGGATCACAAGCCCGTATCCCGGATGAAGCGGGGCGAAATCCGGGATGACGACGATAGAGCCGCCCCCCGCTACGCAGCCCGTCAGAACGGCCGTGCGATGACCATCAGCACGATGACGATCATCAGCAGCGTGGGAACTTCATTAAGGATGCGGAAATAGCGCTGGGATCGGGTATTGCGGTCCTGCAGGAAGGCTCGCCGACGGGCGGACATTGCCCCGTGCACGCCCGACAGCAGTACCACCGCTAGCAGCTTGACATGCCACCAGCCCGCGCTCCAATCGATGATGCCGGGGGTTGCCACCAGCAGCAGGCCGAAGCCCCAGGTGGCGATCATCGCCGGGGTCATGATCTGCTTCAGCAGCCGGCGCTCCATCACCTTGAACCGCTCGCTTTCGGCCGACCCGCGCGCCAGGTCGCAATGATAGACAAACAGCCGCGGCAGATAGAGCAGGCCGGCCATCCAGGCGACCATGGCGATGACGTGCAGGGATTTGATCCAGGGATAGAATGGCAGCAGCCAGGTCAAATCACCGCTCCGAACAATTCCGCCAGATGATGCAGGGAGACGACCGGAGCCGCGCCCAGCGCCGCGATTTCAGCACTCGCGATTTCAGCATTATGGCCGTCCGGTGCGAAGGCGAGGCAGGTCATTCCCGCTGCACGCGCGGCGCGCATACCGGTAACGGAGTCTTCGACCACCACGCAGGCCTCGGGCGCCACGCCGGAGGCTGCCGCAGCGGCCAGAAACAAATCAGGGAACGGCTTGCCGCGGCCGCCACGGGCGATCACCTCGCTGGCGCTGTGCACCCGGCCCGCCACCAAAGCAGACAGCCCGGTTCGGGTGAATTTGGCGGCTAATTCGTCCGGGCCGGAATTCGACGCGATGCGCCAGTCCAGGCCCAATGCCGATGTGGCGTGCAGGGTGGCTTCCGCACCGTCCATCAGAACGGCTTCCTGGCCTAGCGCCTGAACCAGCCGGTCCGCCAGATAAGGCACCCATTCCACCGGCACCGGGCGGCCCAGCTCGGCTTGCACGATGGGCACCATGTCCGACAGGCTCATGCCGAGGAACCGGGCATGTGACTCCGCCGCGGTCATTGGCCAGCCAAGGATCGAAATCTCCTCCGCACAAACCCGGTTGGCCACCGGTTCACTGTCGATCAGCACGCCATCGCAATCATAGATCACCAGGAGCAGCTTCGCGGACCGGGACCGGAGAAGCTGCAGCGCCGCCTGTCTCATGCGGGCGCCATTGCATAAGGGCAGTCGCCAAATTCCATCGGGCAGAGCCTGCCACCGGCATGATTGCAAAGGCCCGGGCCATTGGCGCAGGCCCGGCGGACGATATTGGCCAGGGCAGCGATGAACCTTGGATCGCTATTCGGCGCGGGTGCCCGAAAATAGGCGGGCACGCCGGCTTTTTCGGCAATCTCGCGGTATTCGATGTCCAACTCCACCAGCGTCTCCGAATGATCCGACACGAACGCGATCGGCACAACCATCACCGCGACCTTATCCTGCGCGGCCCGGGCGATCTCGTCCTCGGTGGATGGGCCGATCCATTTCTGCGGGGTGGCGCGTGATTGATAGCAGACCGCCCAATCGATCTCCGTCCGGCCCCAGGCGCCCAGCACGGCGGCAACGCAGCGCTCGATCTGGTATTGGTAGGGGTCGCCGGATTTTACGATGATTTCCGGCAATCCATGGGCCGAGAACAGCACTCGCAGCGCGATTGAGGGGTCCAGCCTGGCACGTGCCTGGATATAGCTGTCGGCGACGATCGCCGCGATCGCGGCGGCATAGCCGGGATCGTCGAACCAGCAGCAGAGTGTTGTGACCGTCGCCACCAGACCCGCCTTCGCCGCCGCCTCCCGCCAGGCAAGGATCGAACTGCCGGAAGTGGTGGTGGAATAATGCGGATATAGCGGCAGCAGCAACACCCCATCGGGTTTCCAGTCCCGTACTTCCCGCGCCACAGCATCGCTGAACGGATGCCAGTAGCGCATTGCCACGAAACATTTGGCGTCCAATTCCGGCAGCGCCTGTTCCAGGGCACTCGCCTGGAGCAACGTGAGTTCGAGCAGCGGCGATTTGCCACCGATCTGGGCGTAGTTCTCAGTGGCTGGCTTCACCCGCGCACGGGCGATGATCCGGGCTAGCAAAGGCCGCACAAAAAACGGCACCCGCAGGATGGCGGGGTCCTGGAACAGATTAAGCAAGAACGGCCGGATCGCTTCCGGTCGATCCGGACCGCCAAGATTGAACAGTACGATCGCGATGCGCGATTTTGAAAACTCAGCCGGCACGAACCAACTCCACCAATTTGGCCACATGCTCCAGCGGGGTTTGCGGAACGATGCCGTGGCCCAGATTGAAAATCGCCGGACGGCCTTGCGTTGCGGTCAAAATCGAACGGACTTCCCCAACCAGGCTGCCACCACCGGCCAGGAGCGCCATCGGGTCCAGATTACCCTGCACCGCAATACTGGCGGGGATGGCCTTGGAGGCCTGGCCCGGATCGGTCGCCGTATCCATCGCCACCGCATTCACGCCGGTTACCTCGGCATATTCCGCCAGCATGGCACCCGCCAGGCGTGGAAATCCGATGATCGGCACGGCTGGAAATTGATCCCGTAGCGCGCCGACGATCCGGGCGGTAGGGGAGATGACATGGCTCCGGAAAAGGGAAGGCGACAACACCCCGGCCCAGCTATCGAACAGCATCACCACCTCCGCCCCGGCCTCGATCTGGGCGCCCAGATAATTAATGGTCGCTTCGGTCAGAACATCCATCAGCCGGGCAAACAACGGCGCATCGGCATAGGCCAGGTGACGGGTAGCGGCAAAATCCTTGGAACCGCCCCCCTCCACCATATAGCAGGCGACGGTGAACGGACTGCCGGCGAAACCGATCAGCGCGGTCTGGTCGAACCCTTCCGCGGTCAGGCCGGCGCGCACACGCCGAACCGTCTCCAAGATCGGCGCGATCTCCCGCATCATTCGCTGGATATCCAGCGCGTCCACGCCGGCAGTATCGCGCAGCCGCTGCAATACCGGACCCTCGCCTTCGGCGAAGCGCAGCCCATGGCCCAACGCCCAGGGCAGCATCAGAATGTCGCTGAACAGGATCGCGGCATCGAAGCCATAGCGACGGATCGGCTGCAATGTGACTTCAGCAGCGAGACCGGGAGATGTGCAAAGCTTGATGAAATCGCCGGCACGGGCACGGATCTCCCGGTATTCCGGCAGATAGCGACCGGCCTGACGCATTAGCCAAAGCGGCGGTGGCCAGACAGCCTCGCCACCGAGCACTCGAAGCAATGGCTTTGCCGTCAAGATAATCCTGCCTCTCTGATCAGCCCGCTATCTGTTCGAGCGTCTCGGGTAATCGGTTCGTTGTAGCGCCACCCGGTTCGATCGTGAAAGGGGCTGTCAGTGCCGATGTTTCCCTCATCTTTTATAAAAGAATGCTTTAAGAATCTTATGAGGGGGTAGATAGGGCCTGTGTTTAACGGGGTACCCAGGATGGCGGGATCCATACCGGATTTAATCACAGATGGTGTGGCCGCCAAGCCTTTTGAATAGCAGCTAATTTCGGATCTGTCCGACAGTCGCCTGAAACAGCGCTGGGAATGTCCCCCGTACCGCTGGAGCGATCAACTATCCCCGGCTTTCGACCGCGGATCGCACAGGATGCGTGTCAGGGCGACTTATCCACGCTATCCTCGCAATCATGACCGATCATCAGATCAATCTGCACCTGGTGTCCGATGCCACCGGAGAGACGTTGAATGCCGTGGCGCGGGCCACCACGGTGCAGTTCGAGCATGCCCATATTTTGTATCATCGTTGGAGTCTGATCCGCACCCGCTTTCAACTGCATCGTGTGTTGGAAGGCATCGAGTCCGAGCCGGGGCCGGTATTATCGACTTTGGTCGATAAAGCGTTGCGCACGGATTTACAGACCACCTGCGAGCGGTTGGGCGTGCCGATCGTCAATGTCCTCGACCCCGTTATGGAAGTGCTGCAGGAACATATCGGCGAAAAAGCGGCGTCTCGTCCGGGCAAGCAATATGTGCTGAACGCCGATTATTTTCGTCGCATCGATGCGATGCATTTCGTGCTCGCACATGACGACGGTCAGGCACAGATGGGGATCGCCGAGGCCGATGTGGTGCTGGTGGGGGTGTCGCGGTCCTCCAAGACGCCGACCTGTTTTTATCTGGCCAATCGCGCGATCAAGGCGGCCAATATCCCGCTGGTGCCGGGAACGCCGCCGCCGCCGGGCTTGGATGAGCCGCCCTGCCCGGTGATCGGATTGACCGTGGATGCCCGATCGTTGATCGAGATCCGTCGGCACCGGCTGCGCCTGATCGGCGCTGGGGCACAGACCGGTCCGGTCCGGCAGGATACCTCCGACTATGTCGACGAGGAGGCGGTCAAGAGCGAGCTTCTTTGGGCTCGTCGGTTATGCACCAGCCGGGGCTGGCCGGTCATCGATGTGACGCGCCGCTCGATCGAGGAGACGGCAGCCACCGTGCTGCAGCTGATCGATGCCTGGCACGAGCGACGGCGCAAGGTCGCCGGGGCGTCGACATGAGGCAAACTGGTCCGCCACTGATACTGGCAAGCCAATCTGCCTCTCGCCGTGCCCTGTTGGAGGCCGCGGGGCTCATTTTCACGACGCGGCCGGCCTATGTGGATGAAGCCAGCGTCCAGCGATCGGCACGGGCCGAAGGTGCCACGCCGGCGGAGGTTTCCGTGCTGCTGGCGGAACGCAAGGCTACCCGTATTTCCGCCCAAATGTCGGATGCCGTGGTGATCGGTGCAGATCAGATCCTGGTCTGCAATGGCGTTTGGTTCGATAAGCCAGCCAGCGGGGCGGAGGTGTTGGAGCATCTGCGCTACCTGCGTGGCCGGACGCATGCGTTGGTCACCGCGGTCGTTTGCATGCGTAACGGCGATCGGCTCTGGCATCATGTAGTCCAACCCAAATTGACTATGCGGGTGTTTTCGGATGATTTTCTGGAGGATTACGTGAAAGCCGAGGGCGATGCGTTGCTGCACGTTGTCGGCGCCTATCGGCTGGAACGCCGTGGAGTGCATCTGTTCGATCGGATCGACGGTGAGCACTCGGCGATTCTGGGATTGCCGCTGCTTCCGCTGTTCGGGTTTCTGCGCCAGCATGGAATTCTCGGCAGCTAGCGCGGACATCCGGCGGTGCCATCTTCGGGAGGGATTTAATCATGTATCTTGGACCACCACCCCAGCAGATCACGCCGGATGTCTGGACCGAACTACCCCAGGAACTCCGTATTCCGCACACGCCGGAGCGGCATAATTTTCTGGAGGGTCCATCCTTCGACCGTGACGGCAACCTTTATGTCGTCGATATCTTCGCCAGCCGGGTCTACCGGATCAATCCGGCTGGGAAATGGGAGATGGTGATCGAGTATGACGGTTTTCCCAACGGCCTGAAAATCCACCAGGACGGACGGATATTCCTGGCGTGCCGGAAATATGGGCTGGCGGTGCTCGATGTGAAACGCGGCCAGGTGGAGACGATCGTGGACGGCCCGCGCCGTGGACAGAAATTCCGCAGCCTGAACGATCTGGTGTTTCACAGCAGCGGGGATGTCTATTTCACCGAACAGGGACGCACCGGCCTGCAAGATCCCACCGGCCGGGTCTGGTGCCTGCGTACCAATGGCCAGCTGGAGTGCATCATCGACACGGTGCCGAGCCCGAACGGGCTGGTGTTCAACCCCGCGGAAACCGAATTATTCGTTGCCGTCACGCGCGGCAATTGCGTCTGGTGGGTGGATATGGTGGACCCCGAGCGCCGTGGGGCGCTGTTCGTGCAGATGCATGCCCAGGGGCCGGATGGGATGGCGATGGACCAGGAAGGCAATGTGGTGATCGCACAGGCCTATCACGGTGCCGCGTGGATCTACGGCCGCGATGGCGCGCCGCTGTTCTATATAAAATCGCCGTGCGGCAAGATGGTGACGAACATGGCCTATGGCGGGCCGGAGAACCGGACGCTTTACATCACGGAATCCGCCAGTTGTTCCATCCTGACAGCGGTTTTGCCGGTAGCCGGGCAGCGAATGTATTCTCATAAATAGTTGCCGGGGCTAAGGCTTGATGTCCCAGATTTCACGTCGCTACTAACCACTGACCGTTCGAAAAAAGGGATTGGCCCTCCCCCCGCGGAGTATAGGGTTTCCAAAGGGCGACGGCCCTTTGGCGGGTCCAGGGCAGAGCCCTGGCCTTCCCTAAACCAACGCTCATTATCGATCACGGTTCGTATTAGCCGTGGTAGATCGCGCGCAAGGGGTTAGATTGGCGGCGAGCAGGAGCCCGCCAAATGCATGTCGTCACCAGCCCCGCCTTCAAGCAGAATGCCACCGCTGCTCTCGCCAATGCGGGGCTGCAGAAAGCGCTGGCCAATTCCGGCCCGTCCTTCGTCGCCCGCCGCGCTGCGGCAGTGCAACGCCTGCCCGAGTTCGAGGCGCTGCGCGACATCGGCCGCGACATCAAGAACCACACGCTGGCCAATCTCGATTTCTACCTGGAGGCGTATGAGGCGAAGCTGACCGAAGCCGGCGGGCGGTTGCACTGGTGCGCGACCGCGGACGACGCCTGTGCGGCAGTCCTGGCCATTTGCCAAAGCGCCGGCGCACGGACGGTGACCAAAGGCAAAAGCATGATCTCCGAGGAGATCGGCGTGAACGAGCATCTGGAACGCCATGGCATTACCCCGGTGGAGACCGACCTCGGCGAATACAT
>JAYTXR010000030.1:0-23835 GCA_043742865.1 Acetobacteraceae bacterium | reverse complement strand
CGTGTCGAAGACAAACGCCCAAGGGATGCCCCATGTCACCGCCCGAGAACCTGCTCCGTCACCAAACCTCGCCCTATCTGTTGCAGCATGCCGACAACCCGGTGCATTGGCGCCCATGGGGTCAGGCAGCGCTGGCCGAGGCAAAGGCGGCGAACCGGCCCATCCTGCTTTCGGTCGGATATGCCGCCTGCCATTGGTGCCACGTAATGGCGCACGAATCTTTCGAAGACCCGGCCACCGCCGCGCTGATGAACGAACTTTTCGTGAACATCAAAGTAGACCGGGAGGAGCGGCCGGACATCGACCATCTGTACATGTCCGCCCTGCACGTATTGGGCGAGGCCGGTGGCTGGCCGCTGACCATGTTCCTGACGCCGGATGGTTTGCCGTTCTGGGGCGGCACCTATTTCCCGCCGGAACCGCGCTGGGGCAAGCCCTCGTTCCGCCAGGTGCTGCAAGGTGTTGCCGATACCTATGCCGGCGATGACGAGCGCATCGCCCACAACACCCAGGCGCTGCGCCAGGCGCTGCTGGCGCTGTCGGAAGTCAAATCGGGGCCGATGCCGGTCCCCGCGGACCTCGATCGGGTCGCGAAAACCTTCCAGCGCCTGACCGACCCCATCCATGGCGGCCTGCGTGGCGCCCCCAAATTCCCCAATCCGTCTATTTTCCGTTTGCTCTGGCAGAACGATTTCCGTACCGCCAGCCGCGTCGGCCAGGATGCCACGCATCTGATGCTGGAGCGGATGTCGCAAGGCGGGATCTACGATCATCTCGGCGGCGGCTATGCCCGCTACTCCACCGATGAGGTATGGCTGGTGCCGCATTTCGAGAAGATGCTGTACGATAACGCCCAACTGCTCGAATTGCTGGCCCTGGCCCATGCCGACCGCCCCGACCCGCTCTATGCCGAGCGCGCCACGGAGACCATCGGCTGGCTGATCCGGGACATGACCGCGGCCGAGGCCAACCGCCGCGCCGCCTTCGCCTCGGCCGAAGACGCCGACAGCGAAGGTGTGGAGGGCAAATTCTACGTCTGGTCGGAGGCCGAAATCATCTCGCTGCTCGGCCTGGCCGCGCCGGCCTTCATGGCCGCCTACGACGTGACCGAACACGGCAACTGGGAGCAGACCAACATCCTGCGGCGGCTCACAGAGCGCGGCGAGCCGGATCAGGAGGCGCGGCTGGCCGCAGCCCGAACCACGTTGTTCACCGCCCGCGCCAGGCGCACCAGGCCCGCGCGCGACGACAAGGTGCTGGCGGACTGGAACGGCCTTGCCATCGCCGCCATCGCCCGCGCCAGCGCGGTGTTCGCCCGTCCCGACTGGATCGGCCTGGCGGAGGAGGCGCTGGATTTTGTGCTGGACCAGATGGCCGCACCCGACGGGCGCATCCAGCATGCCTGGCGCCTTGGGCGCATCGCGGCATCCGGAATGCTCGAAGACCAGGCCGCCATTGCCCGGGCGGCGCTGGCGCTGTTCGAGGCGAGCGGGAACCCAGCGCGTCTGGAACAGGCCATCCGCATCCTGCACGCGGCGGACGAGAATTTCCGCGACGGCCACGGGGCGTTTTTCCAGACCGCCGCCGATGCCGAGGACCTACCGCTGAACCGGCCCCGCAGCGCCGCCGACAGCGCCACCCCCGCCGGCAACGGCCAGATGGCGGAGGTGTTTGCCCGATTGTTCCACCTGACCGGCGATGAGGCCTGGCGCTCCGCCGCCGCCGCGTTGCTGGGTGCGTTCACCGGTGAACCCGAAAAGCTAGCGACCCTGCCGACGCTGCTCGCCGCCGCGGATTTGCTGGCGAACGCGACCACCGTCGTGGTCGCCGGCGCGCCCGGCCATCCGCTGACCGCTGCCTTGTGCCAGGTCGCGCTCCGCGCGCCGGACCCTCGCGTGGTGCTGCTGCGCGCGCCGCATATGGATGCGGTGCCGGTATGCCACCCCGCCCATGGCAAGATCGCCGGTGCGGCCGGTGCCAGCGCCTATGTCTGCCGCGGCGGCGTCTGCGGCCTGCCGATCGACGACCCGACGGCGCTGCGGCGGCTGCTCTCGGGCGGGGCAATGGCTTGACCAAAGCAAGGCCAGGGGCTCTGGCCCTGGACCCCGCTAAGGGCTAGCCCTTAGAACCCCCTACTTGGTTTGCGGGTGCAAGGGGGGCCTACTCGGACCAGGCAAGGTTTTGATTTGCCCCGCTCGGCCCGACGACGCCACTTGACTCGATCGTTCGAGTGGCGCTGCCATCCCCCTGCATCCTCTGCAGGACCCCCCAACGCTTGCCCCAGCTTTCCCTTCATACCCCGGTCGGCGACCTTACGATCTCCGAAGACAACGATGCGATCGTCGCCCTCGACTGGGGCTGGGGCCGCGATCAGACCGAGACGGCGCTGCTGGTGCGGGCGCGGGACCAACTGCACGCCTATTTTGACGGCGAGCGGCGAGAATTCAACCTTCCGCTGGCCCCCGCCGGCAGCCCGTATCGCCAACTTGTCTGGCGGGCGTTGCAACAGATCCCCTACGGAGAGACCCGCACCTACGGCGAGATCGCCGTGCTCGCCGGCGGGTCGCCCCGTTCGGTCGGCACCGCCAACGGCGCCAACCCGATCGCCATTTTCATCCCCTGCCACCGGGTCCTCGCCAGCGGCGGCATTGGCGGCTATTCAGGCGGCGACGGGGTCGATACCAAGCGCGCCCTGCTCCAGCTCGAAGCCACTTCAACCCTCACCCTCACGGCGCCGACCTGATCTTCCCATCAGGCGCCGAACGGAGACCAGCCATGTCCAAAGCCATCCGCATCCATCAGAACGGCGGCCCCGAAGTGATGCAGTGGGAGGATGTCCCCACCCCGGAGCCCGGCACCGGTGAGGCGCTGATCAAGCATGAGGCGGTGGGCCTGAACTATATCGACGTGTATTTCCGCACCGGCCTGTACAAGGCCCCGCACATGCCGCTGACGATCGGGATGGAGGGCGCGGGCACCGTTCTGGCCGTCGGTCCCGGCGTCACCAGCGTAAAGCCCGGCGACCGCGTGGCCTATGCCGGCCCGATTGGCGGCTACGCCACCCAGCGCACCATCGCCGCCGACCGGCTGGTGGCGCTGCCCGAAGCGATCAGCTTCACCACCGGGGCGGCGATGATGCTGCAGGGAATGACCGCGCAATATCTGCTGCGCCGAACGCACAAGGTGCAGGCCGGCGAAACCATCCTGGTGCATGCCGCGGCCGGCGGCGTCGGCCTGATTCTCTGCCAATGGGCCAAACATCTGGGCGCCACCGTGATCGGCGTCGTTTCGACCGCGGCAAAAGCCGAGCTGGCGCGCGCCAACGGTGCGGCGCATGTGGTCATCGGCCATGAAAACCTGCCGGCGGAGGTCAAGCGCATCACCGGCGGCGCCATGGTGTCGGTGGCCTATGACAGCGTCGGCAAGGACACGTTCAACGCCAGCATCGACTGTTTGGCGCCGCTGGGCCTGATGACCAGCTACGGCAGCGCGTCGGGCCCGATTCCGCCGGTCGACATCGCCATTCTCGGGGCCAAGGGCAGCCTGTTCCTGACCCGCCCGACACTGCACACCTATACCGCCAAACGCTCCGATCTGGAGACGACCGCGGCCGAGTTGATGGACGTGGTGTCCAAGGGCATCGTCAAGATCCAGGTCAACCAGACTTTCCCCCTCGCCGAGGCTGCAAAGGCGCATATCGCGCTGGAAAGCCGCAAGACCACGGGCAGCACCGTGCTGCTGCCGTAAGCGACCGCTATTCCGCCGGTCCATCGGCGTATGTCGGCACGCCAATGGACCGTAAGCTACGGGTGGGCGGCCTGCGGCAGTATCGAGGCGATCCCGGCGCGCCAGGCATTCTTGCGTCGCTCGGTCACCTGCGCGACCGCGAAGACCCCAGCCAATGTGCCGACCCACACGATGATCCTGGTTGCCGGTCGGTCCGCGGCCCAGGGGAGCATCGCCACGATCACCATCATCAGCGGCTGATGCAGCAGATACAGCGAGAACGTGGCCCCCGCGACCCAGCGGATCGCGCCGGTGACCGGCGCCGGAGAGCGCGCGAAGACCGGCGCGATGGCCGATACCCCGAGCAAATTCACCGCGAACAGCAGGGCGATGAAATAATCCTGGATCAGTCCCCACCGCGGCAGATAATTCGCCGCAAGACTATCCAAACGGCCGGTTCTTAGCGCCACCATTTCATAAGCCACCCAAAGGATCAGCGAGCCGTAAAACAGCAGGGAACTCAACCCTGCTGGCCACGCGTGGCGCGCCGTCGCGCGATAGGCGAAAAACCCCATCAGCCAGAGCGGGAACATCGCCACGATCTTCGGCCCCACCAGCAGCAACAACGCCGCGATCCCCACGATGCGCCAGCGTCCGGAGGCGAATGCCGCCATGCCGAAGATGACGTAATACCAAACCTCGAAACCTAGCGACCAATACGCCAGCAGGGTTCCCGGTGAAGTGTTCGCCCACCAGACCTGATTGATGAACAGCAGGGAACTGGCGAATTGCCAGATCTCGTTTCCGGAACGAAAATTTGGATTGAGCAGATAGAGGTCGGGCTTCAGCGACAATCCGACCCGATCGAGCACGAATGTCAGGACCAACGCAGGCAACGCGACCGAATAGATGCGCGCGGCGCGGTTGATCGCATAGGCGCGTGCCGATCGTTCCCTTGTGTCCGTCGCATAGCCAATAACATAACCGGAAAGTACGAAAAACACGTCGACCGCTTCGCCGCCAAAAATCATCAGTTGATGGAACAGGCCTCCGGATATCCGGCCGGCAGCATAATGATCCATGAAAACAACGAACGCTGCCAGGAAGCGGACGGCATCCAGATATAACGACGTGCCGCGATTCATCCGTTTTCCCGAAAATTCCTCAAGCTCAGCCGGAACATAGAGCGTTGGCCCGGCCAAGGAAATCTTTCCGCACGGTCAGATCCCTTCGTCCAGGAACCGGTCCACCAACCGGTCCGCCCGGGTGCGGTCGGCGCGCAGTTGCGCGCCCTGCTGATTGCGCGCGCCCGAGGTCAAATAGAACCGCTCATATTGCTCGTTGCGGCTCGCCAGCGCGCTGCCGGCGAAATCCCAGCCCAGGCGGAACACCCGCG
Organism: Acetobacteraceae bacterium; assembly: GCA_043742865.1. Classification (GTDB taxonomy): domain Bacteria; phylum Pseudomonadota; class Alphaproteobacteria; order Acetobacterales; family Acetobacteraceae; genus PALSA-911. The sequence goes on along the minus strand of JAYTXR010000030.1, from coordinate 18,713 downwards.
CGCGGGCCTCCGCGCTGATATCGCCGGCACCGCGGATATAAATATCGATCAGCTTGCGCAGCTCCGGATCGGCGAATTGCTGGGACGTCGGCGTCGCCAATACATTATGCGAGCCGATCAGCCGAATGATCTCATTCACCCGCGGAAACCAGAACGGCAAGATCGCCCTCAGGGCCGCCATCGGCCGTTCGTCGAGAAACCAGCATCCGTTGCCGTATTCCCGCGCGCCGTGTTCCCCGGCGAATACCGCAGCACGGGTCAATTCCGCAAAACTCCAGATCTCCCCCAACATGGCGGAGGTCACCGGATCGCTGGCGTTCAGCGCTTCCGCCATGCGGCAGGCGAGGCCCCAGGCGAATTCCAGCTTGGTCTGCGCGCGCACCATGGTCTGCTGCATCGCGTTCGCCCGCCAACTCGGCGACATCACGCTGTTATAGACCGGCAGGTTGCCGTCGATGAACACCCGGTTGCGCGGCACCTCCACGTTGTCGAAGATCACGAACGCATCCTGCTCGTCGAACCGGCCGGAGAGCGGGTGGTTGAAATCGTCGCGCGGCAGCGAGAAGCTGTCGCGGCAGAGGAATTTCAGCCCCGGCGTGTCCATCCGAATGCTGAACGACAATGCATGCGCCCCGGCGGCATTGGGCATGGGGGCACTGGGATACACCGCGATCTCGTCGGAGAACGGCGCCAATGTCGCCAGCACCCGCGCGCCGCGCACCAGGATGCCGTGTGCGGTATCCTCCACTTTGTGCAGCTGCGTCGGGTCGAGCCCGGTCGGCGTATTGCCTTTGCTTTTGTCGGTCATGGCGTGGATCAGCGTGTGCGTCAGGCTCAGATCGCCGCGCGCCATCAGCTTCTGGTATTCCACCAGGTTGGCGCCGCCGGCTTCGTTGCCGTTCGCCGACCATTCGTCGCAGCGGCCGGCGAAGCCGGCGAACGTCACGTTCATGTAGTCCGGCGTCCGCCCCATCAGGCCGACCGAGAATTCGGCAATTTTTTGCAGCGCCGCATGGCGGCGGATCAGATCGTCGCGCGAGCGCGGGATCATGTGGCTGACCGCGATCGCCTCGCCGGTTTGCGGGTCCGCCATAAGGCAGATTTCGGCCGCCTGGTGCTGCAGGTCGAACACTTCGGCAATGGCCGCCGCGGCGCCGCGCAGCGCCGGATGGTCGGCCGGGTCGCTGATCCGGTCGCCGCCGACCCAAAGCTCCCGCCGGTCGCGCAGGCCTGCCAAGAATTCCGCCCCGGTCCGCGCTGGCATGGCTGCTTCCCCGTCCCGCTCGCGTTACGCAGCGCCGTCGCCAGCAGATGGGAGGCAATGTCCGCTAACAAACAGACATCTCCCCGCGCATCCGCCATGCGCCGGCGCGCTGGTTTTCGATCCCCGAGCCGTCCTACTATCGAGGCGGCCATAATACCGACCAGCATCAGGGGTGTACAAGACCGTGAGCGAAACCACCATCTCCACCGGCAACGCGCCGGCCGCCGCGTCATCGGCCCAATCTTTGCGGGACCAGCCTTTGCGGGACCAGTCTTTGCGGGACCGGTCTTTGCCGGCGTCCGCCGACACCACCACCTTCGCCATCATCCTCTCGCTCAGCTTCTGCCACCTGCTGAACGACATGATGCAGTCGATGGTCCCGGCGATCTATCCGATCCTGAAGACAAATTACCAGCTGGACTTTGCCCAGATCGGCCTGATCACTCTGGCATTTCAGTTCACCGCTTCGATGCTGCAACCGCTGGTCGGGATGTACACTGACCGCCATCCGAAGCCTTATTCTCTGCCGGTCGGCATGGGCTTCACATTGATCGGCCTGGTGCTAATGTCGATGGCACACAGCTACCCGGTCATTCTCGGCGCGGCGGCATTGATCGGCATCGGCTCCTCGGTGTTTCATCCCGAGTCTTCGCGCGTGGCGCGCATGGCCTCGGGCGGGCGGCACGGCTTCGCTCAATCACTGTTCCAGGTCGGCGGCAACTCCGGGTCGGCGATCGGCCCATTATTGGCGGCCTTTGTCATCGTGCCACGCGGACAAGGCAGCATCATCTGGTTTTCCGCCGCGGCGCTGGTGGCGATGGTCGTGCTGTTCTCGGTCGGCAACTGGTACAGCCGCAACCGGCATTTGGCGAAGCCGAAACCACGCGCCAACGGCGCCGTGCACGGCCAGGTCACGCTGTCGCGCGAAAAAGTGCTGTTCGCGATCGCCATCCTGGTCGCGCTGCTGTTCTCGAAAAACGTCTACAGCGCCAGCCTGAGTTCGTACTACACGTTCTACCTGATCCATAAATTCAGCCTGGATGTGCAGACGGCGCAAATCTTTCTGTTTGTGTTTCTGACTTCGCTGGTTCTCGGCACGCTGGCCGGCGGCTGGATCGGCGACCGGATCGGCCGGATTCCGGTGATCTGGTTCTCGATCCTCGGCGTGTTTCCGTTCACCCTGGCGCTGCCCTATGCCGGCCTCACCTGGACGCTGGCGCTGTCGGTGATCATTGGCCTGATCATGGCCTCCGCCTTCTCCGCCATTCTGGTCTATGCGCAGGATTTGGTGCCCGGGAAGGTCGGGATGATCGCGGGGCTGTTTTTCGGCTTTTCGTTCGGCCTGGGTGGCCTGGGTGCGGCAGCCCTGGGGCAGATCGCCGACATGACCAGCATCGACACCGTCTACCGCATCTGCTCGTTCCTGCCGCTGTTGGGTCTGCTGACCTATTTTCTGCCCAACATCGATCGAAAACCCGCTTGATGCCCATCCTCAACCGGATCGCCGGTTTCTCCGAGGATATGACCGAATGGCGGCGCGACCTGCACGCCCATCCGGAGCTTGGCTTTCAGGAGTACCGTACCAGCGACGTGGTCGCGAGCAAGCTCGAATCCTGGGGCATCGAGGTCACCCGCGGCATCGCCGGCACCGGGCTGGTGGGAACGCTGCGCGCCGGCATCTCGTCACGTTCGATCGGCATCCGCGCCGACATGGACGCGCTGGAGATGACCGAAGCCAACAGCTTCGCCCATGCCAGCCGCAACCCCGGTGCCATGCACGCCTGCGGCCATGACGGCCACACCACCATGCTGCTCGGGGCCGCCCGCTATCTGGCCGAAACGCGGAATTTCGACGGCGTGGTGCATTTCATCTTCCAGCCGGCCGAGGAAGGCCAGGGCGGCGGGCGGGTGATGGTCGAGGAAGGCCTGTTCGACCGCTTTCCCTGCGATGCCGTCTATGGCGCGCATAACGACACCTATTTGCCGGTCGGCACCATCACCGCCGTGCAGGGCTCGGTCAGCGCCGCGTCGGACCGGTTCTGGATCCGCATCACCGGCAAAGGCGGACATGCCGCCCGGCCCCACCGCACGATCGACCCCATCGTGGTCGGTGCCCATATTGTGCTGGCGCTGCAATCGGTGGTCGCGCGCCGGGTCGATCCGCTGGCCAGCGCCGTGCTGTCGATCACCCAGTTTCATGCCGGGTCCACCGGCAACGTGATCCCGCAGGAGGCGGTGCTGAACGGCACGGTGCGCACGCTGCGCCCCGCAGTGCAGGACGATGTGCAGCAGATGCTGACCGAGATGGCGGTCGCCACCGCTGCCGCACACGGCGCGCAGGCGGTTGTCGACTACATCCGCGGCTATCCCCCGGTGGTGAACGCCGCCGCCCCGACCGAGCGCGCAGCACTGGCCGCCGTCAAGCTGGTCGGCGCCGACAAGGTGATCCGCAAGCGCCCGCCGGGCATGGGCGGGGAGGATTTCGCCTTCATGGCACTACGCGTTCCCGGTTGCTTCGTCCGCTTCGGCCAGGCCGACGGCCAGCGTGGGAGCACGCCGGTGCATCATCCGGAATACGATTTCAACGACGATATTCTACCCATCGGCGCGTCATTCTGGTCGACGCTGGTGGAGCAGGAATTGGCGCGAAGCTAAATATCAGACGGGTCTCGCCTCGAAGCCGGCGCGTGGGAAATGCACGTGGATTTCGCCCGCTATCTCGTCGTTGCGGCGAAGGACGATCTCCTGGCTGTCGGCCGCCACCAACTCGCCAACCACCGGGTCGCGCCCCATGTCGTCCGGCGTGACCGATATACGCCGGCCGGGCTTGAGGCCGGACGGGTCGCCGTCCGCCGCAATGTCCGGGAAGACCGGTCGGGCATCGCGGCCGATCTCGAGCGCCTCCGTCGCGGACATCTCCCGTGGCCGTCCATGCCCCAGCGCGGCGACCCGCTCGTACCAGTCCGCGAGCCTGCCTATCGGCAGCAGCTGTTCCGGCTTCCCGCCGCCGTTCTGCCGTATGAACCAAATGGTGTGATAGGCGGTCACGTCCGCCGCGCTCGGCGCATCGCCCAGCAGGAAGGCGCGGCCATCGGCCAAGATCGAGAGGAGCCAATCCATATGCGCCGCGAGCTGCTGCACATACTGGGCGAAGTTCTCCGGCATGTCGGTCAGGGCGAAGCCGAGGAAGCCCTTGCGCTCCTCGACGAACTCCGGCGTGAACCGGCCGGTGTTCAGGCTGGCGACCAGACCCACGGCGGGCAGGAAGGTCGAGCGGTCCCACCACCAGGCGAGCACCGTCGCCATGCCCTGGCTCTGCCCGGGGAACAGGCTCGGCACCGGATGCAGCCGCTCCAGCGTGCGCAGGATGAGCTGCGTGTCGCAGTAGATGTCGGCGCCGATCTGCAGCACCGGCGTTCGCCGGTAACCGCCCGTAAGGGGCATCAGCTCCGGGCGCGGCGTCACCGGCGAGATCAGCACCGAACGCCAGGAAACTCCCTTGAGCCCGAACGCCAGGCGGATCTTCTCCGAATAGGGCGACATCGCATAATGATGCAGGATCAGTTCGGCCATCGTTACCTCCATCCGTTCATCTTAATGACGCATTTTCCGACGACGGTTCTGCGGGTCAGGGCAAGCAAGGCGTCGACCGCATGTCCGAGGTCGTAGCGGGCATGGATGCGCGGTGACAACCGGCCTTGCTCAACCCATTGCAGGATCTGTTCGATATGGTTTCGCGCCTCGTCAGGGCTGTGCCGAAGGTAGTGACCGTAATTCACGCCGATCACCGAAACCGCCTTGACCAGCAGGATGTTGGCGCGCGCCACGGGGAACTGGCCGCTGGTGAAGCCGATAACCAGCACCCGGCCGTAGGGCGCGATGGCCCGCAACGAGGCCTCGAACAGATCGCCGCCCACGGGGTCGAGATAGACGTCCGCGCCGCTTCCCGCGGTCAGCTCCAGAATGCGCTCTCGCACTGGCTCGGCACTGACGTTGATCACATGATCCGCGCCGAGCGCACGGACGATTGCGAGCTTGGCGGCATCGGCACCCGTGGCGATCACCGTCGCGCCGAGCAGCTTGCCGAGCTGCACCGCCGCCAGCCCCACGCCGCCGGAAGCGCCATGCACCACAAGGATCTCGCCGGGCCGGAGCGCGGCGCGATGCACCAAGGCAAAATAGGCCGTGCCATACGCCGTCGGCACGCAAGCCGCGATGTCGAGCGGCACGCTATCCGGGACCCTGGCGATGGCGGTCTCGGGCAATACGGCCTCCTCGGCGAAGGAGCCCTTGCGTTCGTTGTTCTGCCAGCACACCCGCTCGCCGACACGCAGCCTGCGCATATTCGGGCCGCAGGCGATGACCGTCCCGGCCCCCTCCACGCCCGGAATAAAGGGCGGGTCCGAACGGATCGGGTAGGTGCCGGCGATGGAAAGCAGGTCGGGGAAATTCACCCCGGCGGCGGCCAGCCGGATCCGAACCTCATTGGCGTCCGGCTCGGTCCCGGCCCGCGCCTCGATCCGCAGGACGGAAGGGTCGCCATAGGCGGGGCAGACCCAGGCCTTCATGCCGTCTCGCGGTCTGGTGGAACCTCGATCCCGCCGGTATCCAGCGCGCAGACCAGCCCGAACAATGCGCCGACATAGCTGTAATGGCGCATGCCCATCACGACGCCCGTTGCCACCGGCGTCGTGATGCCACCCTCCCAGCCAAGGGCCGCGACGTTGGCGAAGTGCAGCTCCATGAACGGGCGACGCGCATCGGCCAAAGCGAGCTTGCACGGCACGCCGAACCGCGTGAGCGCGGCCGGATTGATCAGGAAGGCGTCGATGCGCGGAGCGGCCTGGTAGATATGCGCGACAATGTCGCCCTCGTGGTTGGCATGGAAGGCGCTCATCTCCAGGCCGAGTGCCTCGCCCATCGCGATGATGCTGTCCTGCAGGTCGGCGAGCGAGGTCACCATGCCGTAGGTACGCGGATCGCGTCCGCCCTGGCCCAGATTCGACATGTTGGGACCGTCTATCAGGTTGATCCGCCAGCGCCGTTCGCCGGCGCGGCATGGCCTCAATCCGTGCCCGAGCGAACGCGCCCATGCCGGATCGGGATTGCGCATCCGTGCCTCCGGCGGCATCTAACCCAGCCTGAAGGAGTATGGCGTGCCGTCCTTGCGCGTCGCCTCGGATGACTGGGCGTCCGGGTGGAGAAAGGTCTCATCGTCGAGCGACAGGACCAGCGCCAGCAAGGCGGCGACATAGGAATATTCCCGCAGGCCGATGACCTGACCGATCGCGGTCTTGGTGAAGACCGACGCCTCGTGGTTCGCAACGGTGTTGTAGAAGGCGACCTCGACCACCGGCTTGCGGGTTTCCAGTAATGCGTGCGGCCACCCCTGGCTCACCGTCGCCAGCCCTCCGGGATCGACGATATAGCCGTCCGCGGTGCGCGATGACGCATGGATGTATTCGAGGATGGCGCCCTCGTGGTCGGAGGCGAAAACGCGCGCCTCGACACCTAGCGCTGCGCCGAAACCGGTGACCAGCGCCTGCAGCTCCTCGATAGAGCCGATCGTGCCGAACAGGCGTCGATCGCGCTTGCCGAGATGGCGCATATTCGGCCCGTCGATCACATCGATCACCCAACGGCGGTCGGTCCTGCGCAGACCGGCGAGGTTCAGGCGATCCATTGCAATGGTCTTGCGCGGCTCGGTCACGGGCTCAACCCCTTGCTCAGGTCTGTGGAGACTATCCGTCCACGCGCATCGTCCGCCTGGTCCGAAGAGTGCTTCGTCTTCAACCAGTCGTCGCCCAAATAGATCCTGGCGACTTCCGGCATGGCTTGCACGCGGGCGGGATCGCCTTCCGCAACGACAACGCCGCTGTCCAGCACCACGACCACATCCGCGATGTCCATGATCAGGCCGATATTGTGCTCGACAATCATGACCCCTAGCCCGCGCTGCGACAGGGCGCGGACCAAATGATCCAGCTGTGCCACTTCGTCGTTCGACAGCCCGGCGGCCGGTTCGTCCAGCAGCAGGAAATGCGGATCGACGATCAACGCCCGGGCGATCTCCAGAAACCGCAAATGGGGATGTGGAAGTTCACCGGCCAGATCGTACTCCCGCCCAGCCAAACCCATATACTCTAGTAGTTCCAGGGCACGCGCGCGCGCGATCCGCTCGTCTCGCCCGGCCCTGCCGCCGCGCAAGGCTGCTTCGAGCATTGTTGCCTGCCCTGCGGCTGCGTACCCCGCCATGACATTTTCAAGCACCGTCTGGTCCGCCAGGACTTTCGGTGTCTGAAATGTCCGGCCGATCCCGGAACGGGCAACCGCCGCCGGCTCAGTCGGCAGGTCCCGGTCGCCCACCCGGATCCGGCCGGCATCGCGCCTGTAGAAGCCGGAAACGATGTTCAGCAGCGTTGTCTTGCCGGAACCATTCGCCCCGATAACCGCGCTGACCTGTCCCGCCCGCAGCGTGAGAGAGACGTTGTCGAGGGCGCGCACCCCGCCGAACGACTTGGTCAGTCCCGTGATCACCATATCCCCGCCGGCGGTTGCGCGCACGAAGTCTGGCAGAATCCGGCTTGTGGACAGCTTCAACTCGCCGCCGGCGCGTAACGCCCCGCCCGCGCGCCAGGCACGCAAGCGTTGGCGCAGACGGCGCGCACCCACCGCCAGGCCGCCGGGTTCGATCGCCAGCACGACCAGCAGAATGACGCCGAAGATGATGTTGGTGTAGGCCCGGTATTCCCGCAAATACAGCGGAAGCGCGAACAGCAGCGCCACGCCCCCGATCGGGCCAAGGATCGAGTTGCGGCCGCCGACCACGACCGCGAGCAGGAAAAACAGCCCAAGATTGAGATTGAACGAGCCCGGTGTGGTGCCCGAGTTCTGGTAGGCAAACAGCGCGCCAGCCAGACCGGCTGGCATGGCGCTGACGACGAATGCCTGAAGTTTGTTGCTGTAGGGCCGTATTCCCGCGCTGGCGGCAGCGATCTCGTCATCGCGAACCAACAGGAAAGATCGGCCGAAGCGGCTGCGCATCAGGTTGGACAGCAACAGCAGAACCAAGCCGGTCAGGACGATCGTGAAATAGAAGAACCATTTCGGCGACAGCGTGACGCCGAACAGCGAGGGCTGCGGGACCCCGACTATTCCCGAGTAGCCGCCCGTCCAGTTCCACTCCACCAGCAGCTGCTCGGTGACCAGCCCGAGCCCCAGCGTGACCATGGCGAAGTAAAAATGGCCCAGCCGGCCCGTCGGCACCGCCAGCACCAGCCCGACCAATGCGGCCGCGGCGACGCCGCCGGCAACCGCGATCGGGAACGGCATGTGCAAGCTCACCGCAAGATAAGCGGTGGCGTAGGCGCCCGCCGCCATCAGCGCGGCATGGCCGACGGAAATCAGGCCGGTATAGCTAACGGCAACGGCGAGGCCGCCGGCCACCAGGATGTAAAGCGCCAGCGTCTGGACCTGCTGAACGTAGTAAAAATTGACCAGAAACGGCAGCACGAACAGCGCTGCCGCGATGGCTACGACGATCGATCCGGCGCGCCACCCTGGGCCATGGCCGCGCATCGCTCACACCACCCTTTCCTGCCGACGCCCGAGCAGACCCCTCGGGAACGCCAGCAGAACCAACAGCAGAAAACTGATAGAGACCGTGTCACGGTAGGCGGCGCCGAACACGTCAGCGCCCATCACCTCGACCAGTGCCAGCAGGGTTCCGCCGAGCAGAGCGCCAGCATTGTTGCCCATGCCGCCGATCGCAATCGCGATAAAGCCCTTGAAACTGTAGATGGTTCCCAGGCTGGGGAAGATGAACGTCAGCGGCACGATGAAAAACGCCGCGACGCCGGCGATCAACCCGGCCAACGCGAATGACAGGGTCTTTAGAAATTTCGTGTTGATGCCGCGAAGATTGGCCGCTTCGGTGTCCTCCGCGATGGCAGCCATCGCTTTTCCGGTCAGGGTGCGCGTATAGAACAAATGCAGCTCGACCGCGGTCAGCAACGCCACGGCGAACAGGCCAACCGCCGGCAGGTTCACGAAAGTCGGCCCAATCTCCACCGTACGGTTTGGTATCAGGCTGGGGAACGGATACGGATCCGGCCCGGCGATAATCTCCGCACCCGAGGAAAGCAGAACGCCCACTGCCAGCGTCGTGATTGCCCACGCGATGTTGCGATCGGTCGCGGCGGCACCCGCCTCGCCCCGAAGCACCGGGCGCACAGCGATCCTCTCCTCGGCGACGGCAAGCAGCGCGACCAGGATTGCGACAATCCCCAACGCCACGACAATCGGAAGGCCGAATTTTTCCATCAGCAGCAGGCCGAGGAACGCGCCAACAACCGACAACTCCCCCTGTGCCAGGTTGAACACCCGCGTCGTAGAGAAGATCGAGTTATATCCAATACCGATCAGGATATAGATCCCAGCCGCCCCGGCGCTGCGGCTGAGGATGGAGAATATCTCGTCCATATTTGCGCTTTCGATCGTCGATCGCCCGGCGGATCGGCTGGTCGGGCCGAGAGTTAGAAAGCGACGCCGCAGACCGCACCCGGAGCACGCGTGAAGGTGCCCGTCTTCGGGTCGAAGCTGTCCACCTTGGCAAGCGTGATGTTCTCGATCGGCCAGCCCTCGTTCCCGTTCGAGAAGTCGACTTTGCCCATCAGACCTTTATGGTTGCTGATCTGACGCAGACCTTTGACCAGCTCATCGGGATCGGACTTGCCGCCCGCGTTCTGATACGCCTCGCGCATGACGAAGACCGCGTCGTACATGATGGCCGAAAAAGCCGAATATTCCGTTATGTCGCCGCCTTGGTAATAGGACTTCTTCAATTTATCGGTGAAGGCGAGGATCTCGGGTGAAAGGGTCTCCCCCTTGGGCAAGACGAAGAAGCAATTAGCCGTGGCATAGAGCTGCGAGATGTCCTTGCCGACGATCAGCCGGCGAAAGCCGGACGTCACCATGCCCGCATGGCCAACCACCGGCACCTTCAAACCGATCGCTTCCATCCCGTTGATCACCGTCGCCGCGTCCGCGCCGGAGGCGTACACATACAGCACTTCCGCGCCCGACTTTTTGAGCCGCTGCAGCTGTCCGGTCACGTCCGTCGAACCGGTGTTCATCTCCTCGACACCCACCGGCTTGAGGTTCCGCCTGGCGAGCTCCGCCGTGGCGGCCTGGATTTCGCTCGCACCCAGCGCGTCCTTGACCACGAGAATGCCCACCTGGGATTTTTTGAGAATGCCCGTGGCATATCCGATCAGCACCTGGCCCTGCTGCGCGGAGGGATAGTTCAGCCGGAAGGCATAGGGGAACTGCGGATTGATCACCGACTGAGCGGTGCCAACGATAAACTGCGGCATCTTGGCGTTGGTAAAAATCGGCATCGTCGCCGCCGCCGTGCCGGTGAAGACCGGGCCAATCAGGAAATTGAGCCGATCGCGCTGGATAGCCTCCTGCGCCACGGCAACGGCCGCCGCCGGGTCGTTCTTGTCATCGTAGGTTTTGGATTCGACCGGGGTACTGCCAAACTTGTTGCCCATCTCGTCGAGCGCTATTTTAACCCCCTCCGCCTCGACTTTGCCAAGCGCCGAGAAAGGCCCGCTGAGCGGGGCGCTGAAGCCAAGCTTGAATGGCTCCTGCGCGTATGCAATCCACGGTCCCAACAGGATCATCGACGTCAACAACGCCAAATGGTGCCTGCATGTTCTGAGCCTGCGCATGATAATATCATCTCTTGTTGTTGGTATCGAATGGTTTGTATCGGCTGTCTTGGCGCAGCCGATACAATCTCGACGATGTGGCTTGCCCTCGCCGCTTTGCAAAGCTAGGGGCCGGCTGTCGGCGCTGTCAATGCTCAGGACGTCATACGAAAGCCCGGGTAGTTCCTGGAGGCCACATCGGCGCAGATCCCCCGGTAGCGCGCCATTCCGCCGGCGTATGGCATGAACGCACGCGGCTTGCCGGGTACGTTCGCGCCATTATACCAGGACGTCGTGGCAGTCGACAGCAGCGTAGCTTTTGCTGCTTCGGCGACCTCGTCCTGCCACTGATCCACGGAAGCTGTCTCCGGCTCGATGCGTTGCAGGCCGTGCTCGCGCATATGGATGATGCAATCGGCGATCCACTCGGCATGCTGTTCGATCGCCACCGGCATGTTGGTCAGCACGCACGGGCTACCCGGCCCGGTCACGGTGAACAGGTTCGGGAATTCCGCGACCTGCAGACCAAGATAGCTGCGCGGTCCATCTTTCCACGCCTCCGTGAGCTGCTTTCCGCCGCAACCGGTTATGTTCAGTCGCAGCAAGGGACCGGTGACGCCATCATAGCCGGTGGCGAAAACGATGATGTCCAACGGATAGTCGGAATCCTGCGTGCGAATGCCCTCTGGCGTGATGCATTCGATCGGTGCCGCGCGCACATCCACCAGCGAAACGTTGTCGCGGTTGAACGTCTCATAGTAGTCGGTGTCAATCGGCGGGCGCTTGGAGGCATAGGGGTGGTCGACATTGGACAGCAGGGCCGCAGTCACCGGGTCCTTCACGATCTCCTTGATCTTGCCGCGCAGGAACTCCGCCGCCGTGTCGTTCGCCGCCAGGTCCGTCATCAAGTCCCCGAACGTGGTACGAAACACGATGCCGCCCACTTCCCAGGCTTTTTCATACAGATCCCGGCGCACATCCGGTGCAGTGGCGAGGGCGGAAAGCTGCGAGTTGTCGAACGGATGGCCGGACGGGGTGGCGTGCATCGCGCGGCGGATGTCTGCGGCGTTGTCCTTGATCCAACGCTTGAACTCCGGGGTCAGCGGGGCGTTGCGGGCCGGCACGCTGAATGTCGGACTGCGCTGAAACACGCTCAGATGGGATGCTGTTTCGGCGATCACCGGGGCCGCCTGGATGCCGGTGGACCCGGTGCCGATCAGCCCAACCCGCTTGCCAGCGAAATCCACCCCCTCCGCCGGCCACTGCCCGGTGTGGTACCAGCGTCCCGCGAAGCTATCGAGCCCGGCAACATCCGGGACGTTCGCCGCCGACAGGCAGCCGACGGCGGTGATCAGGAATTTTGCGGTGAAAATCTCCCCCGAAGCAATCCGCACTTCCCAGAGGTTCTGCGCCTCGTTGTAATCCGCCGACGTTACGCGGGAGTTGAAACGAATATCCCGTTTCAGGTCAAACTTGTCCGCGACATGGTTGAGGTAGCGCATGATCTCCTGCTGTTCGGGGTAGCGCTCGGTCCATTCCCACTCCTCCATCAGTTCCTTGGAGAAGGTAAAGCCATAGACGTGGCTTTCTGAATCGCATCGTGCACCAGGATAGCGGTTATAGTACCATGTCCCGCCCACACCGTGGCCGGCTTCCAGCACCTGTACCGAAAGATCCGCCCGTTCGCGCAGGCAGTGTAGGCTATAGAGACCGGCAAAACCGGCGCCGATAACGAGCGCGTCGGAATGGTTGATCCGGGTAGCGGCGGTTTCGTCTGATGCATTCGCGGACATGGTCAAGATGCTTTCCTGATCGGGTATATTTAACGAGCGGGAACCGGGACCGCGATCCGATCGCAGTCATGAGTCAGAGAATCCCTACTGATTTTATGCCAAGTTCCCTTGAGGAACATGTTATCGGCGTTGGTCACCATGGACAAGCGCTTGCCGGCCGTCGTACGATGTCGGCGTTCTGGTCGAGCGCGCCCTGGGTAATGGATGCGGGGTTGGGCCGGCGCTGGACGGGGGATAGGTGCTCGAAGTCGAAGCAATAACGTGTCGGTATGGCTCGGTAACTGCGCTGCAAAACGCCAGCCTTCGGGTCGAACCAGGCGAGCTAGTTTGCATTCTCGGCAGCAACGGCGCCGGCAAGAGCACTCTGATGAAGGGGATCTCCGGACTCCTGCCACCCTCCTCCGGGCGGGTGATGCTGGACGGGCGCGACCTTACGGGCCGGTCCCCGACCGAGATGGTCAAGGCCGGGCTGATCATGGTCGCCGAGGGCCGACGCATTTTCCGGACGATGTCCGTCAGCGACAATCTTACCCTGGGCGGCTACGTGCGCCGAAAGGACACGGCAGGGCTGGCCAAAACCCGCGCCCAAGTGCTCGATACGTTCCCCATGCTTCGCGAAAAGATCCATGCCATGGCCGGCGCGCTATCCGGCGGACAGCAGCAGATGCTCGCCATTGCCCAAGCCCTCATGGGCGCGCCGAAGCTGCTGATCCTGGATGAACCCTCCCTCGGTTTGGCGCCGTCCGTCATCGCCACCGTCTTCGAAATCATCCAATCGCTGAAAGCGGGGGGGATGGCGATGATCCTGGTGGAGCAAATGGTCGGACGGGCTTTGTCCGTAGCCGATCGAGGCTATGTGCTGCAGACCGGACAGATCGTCGCCGAGGGCACCGCCGACCAGCTCCACGAGAACCAAGCCGTCCGGGCTGCGTATCTGGGGGTCCGGTAGCGGCCAGTCGGAGTTTCCTTGGGGTGACAATCTCATGTGTGCACGTGATCGCGCACTCGAAGGACCGCCACGACTCCGAGCACCGTAAGCGTGAACGACCATACGGCTAAATACAGCGGGTCGAAGTGCGCGACGACGGTTTCACCAAAATAGCCGGCACGGAACATCTCGAAACAATGAATAGCCGGATTCCAGAGAATCAACCGCTGCATTTGACTTGGCAACCAATCGACCATGAAGAATACGCCCGAAAGCGGCAATGCTAGATATTGCGCTGGCTGGATGAACTTCTCGACGCTGTCGGACCGCTCGGTGGCGGCAACGATCAGCAACCCGATTCCCGCATGATACCATGCCGTAAAAAGCCAGGCGGTCAACAGCAAACCCCAATCCTGCACCGGCTCGGTGAGTCCGGTCACTAGCAAAATTACATACATTACCGCCAATGCCGTCGTGGTCGACAGAAATTCGAGCGTTAAGCGCGCCAACACAATATCAAGATGGCTAAGCGGTACGTGATAAAGCAATGCAGCATTATTACTGATTAGGCGGACCATCGAATTCGTCATATGCCGCCACACCGTCAACGGCATATAACCAGTAAGCGCGAAGCCGACCACCGGCACGCCGTGGATCACCGGTTCTTTCAGGAGCGACCAGAAAGTTAGCACGCCGGCGGTCAGGATCATGGGCTCGAGGATTGTCCACACGAAGCCGAGGTTCTCGCGGCCGAAGCGGACCATGAGATCACGAATAATCAGCGCATGGATTCCGCTGAGATGCCCTCGCAACGAGCCAAGTCGCACCGAAGTTAACATTACAGCACCGCCTTTATACATGGGACGTCGGCCCAGACAGATGATTTAGCTACGAGGGCAACAGCATCCCACGGCCTTAGCACCACTTTCTAACAAAATCGCTTACCGAGCTGCGAAGAAGGGGGCATCTTGCCAAAGCGTAAAGGCAGCAGCATCCAAAAATATTTAGCCTGAAAGCGAGTCATCACGACGTCCGTCGAGTGGGAGACTATCCGAGGTTGCGCCGAAACACGTAATGAGGCCAAATTTGCTCGGAAAATGCCCGGTCCTGCTGGATAATTTCCTCGACAGCCTCCGTGGCCCCAATACAACTCGATACCGTAGCGTCGTCAAACACGATGTAGCCTCCTTCGACCATGGCGGGGCTGACCGCGTCATAAGCGTATCGCGCCGCGGATTTGCTATCGCAGTCTATATGCGCAAGAGCAATCGGGCCGGCTTGCGCGAGGACCGCAGGCGCTGTTGCGTCGAACAACCCGGGGATAAAGCGCAGATTGTTCAGTCCAAGACTCTTGGCATATGCCACCATCTCGCTGTAATCGACATCCGCGAAGTCGCCCTCTCCATGAGCATCTATCTCGCTATCGGTTTTAGGCATACCTGTATAGGTATCGAGCGCATAAATTATGCAATCTGGCAGAAGCTCCTGGCATACACTCGCCATGAAGATCGCGGAGCCACCGCGATAGCTTCCAAACTCGATGATATTGCCCGGTTTTAGCCGAGGCAGGAAGAACCGAAGGATAAGATAGATGTTCATCCGATTCATTTCGCCCTGGATGATGCGCGGCATGGCCCGATCGAGAGCCCGTATGTAGGTGGGGTCCGCACGAACATGCGCAGCAACGTCACCGAATTGCAAACCCCAACCCCGCTGGTAGCCATCATAGACACATCGGCCCCGTCGCACCTGATTTGTGATATGAGGCAGAGCGGGAAGATACGACGCTGACAATGACATTTATCCTCTTATTTAATTTCGCCGCTAAAATAGGTTTAAACGCGCCCCTGGAAGGAAAATCAAGGGCTATCGTAGGGCAGCATCATCGTCAAGCCAACATAACTCGGTCAGCTACTACGGGAAGGTCGTGTTCATTCTATAAGCCAAGCTGGCTGATTAAGCTTTTCCAGAACAAGCTCGATTTCGTAACAGCCTAGCGAATGTACACTTGGACCCAACTGATAGTCAAACCACAGATCGTTCTCATATAAATGGCGTATCCTATAAGAGTTTGGCGGCAGACTTTCCTCATACAAATTCAGCAAAGTGGCCGATGTGAAAAATCTTTTGTGATCAGGATTAAATATAGAGGGCGGAAACAGCCGCTTTTCGTAAAGAAATTTATGAGGCACAATACACACGATGTAACCCCCTACTTTCAGCGTCCGAAACTGATCGCGAATTGCTTCCTGAGGAAACCAAATGTGCTCAAGGCAATGGCTCGAAAATACGCAGTCTACCGATGCATCGGGAAACGGTAGCGTTTTTCCGTCGTAGTCAGGATAGTCGACATCCACGCCGGTCGCATGGGGAACGATAGTACGATTTTCTGGATTATCCGATCCTTTGAAGCCAATATCAAGAATCACCTCGCCGCTTAAATACTTCCGCATGAACCCGCTTTCAACTCGCAGCCTGTACGTTTTGCGAACCTCAGCTCCTCCCGGGTCATAATCGAGCGGAAATCGCTCATCCAAGACGTCCTGCATTCGCGTTCCTCCTTTCCGTCAGTTTCCAAAACTTTTCCAAGTCATGGGTCGGATCAACGCACCCCTCGACGGTTAGCGTCGCAATTCTGCGATCAGCTTAACCATAGATTCCACGCGGAGGTCCTTGCGGAACGACTCCGCTTTCAACTCTTCCAATTCCAGTGCCATTTGCGCAACCGACTGGGGCAAGCTGCGGGAGACGGCCTTCTGCATCTGATCGATCACGCGGTAGATGAGGTTGCTCGCCATTTCGTTCGACACTGATTGCCCAGCGAAAAACCGCTTCTCGGGGGCCGGATGGAATAGCAGCTTGGTGAAGAATTTTCGCTGAAGTTCGAGCGATTGTGCAGTCAGATCTCGCCAGTCAAACGCATCGAGTTCCGCGCAGCCCGCGATTGCCCTCCTAACAACAGAGGATTCGATATCCTTCGTACACGACACATCGCGACGCAGGCAGAACGGAACGCTAGGCTCAACGGAAATATGATAACAGCCTATACACTCGATCGGCTTCACGATCGGCCAAGTCTGGCCCTCCGACAGCACTCGGAACGATGGATGGATGGAGCCGAAAAACACAGCGCTTCTAACACCCGCCAATTGTGCGGTATGAGCCGGGAAAGAATCGATCCCGACGAATGCGTCGGCAGAGGCGACCACTTGGATCAGCTCCTCGACGGACAACTGCCCTTGCAAGTCGGTTATTTTTGCCGTTTTTCCTGCCAGATCATTTTCGGATAAAAGCTTTTTCTTGCCAACCAACACGATATGATCAAAATGCTCTGCCGCACTTACTGCGATCTCCCGGATGGTAAGTGGTGATGGACTGCGACCGTCGTGGTTGAGCCGCTCCGATTCCAAATGCACGACACAAAAAGCTTCACCCAACGCGATTTGAGGCAGCAAAACCCCCTTGTCTACAAAGGTTTGCTTAATAATAGCGGACAGTTGATGCGAAGATGCTACAGGTATTCCGAGTGAAGTGCAGATTATCATGTGCAAATTGAAAGGCAGGCCATAGTTCGCATTCCGCAACGATTTATAGCTGTGGACTCCAACTCCTGCATATTTTTCTCTCAGATTATCCTGATTCGCAAATGATACAATTGCGAGGCTATCCGAAAACAGCTTCTTTGCGAGGTCCGGAAGAGAAGTATTCAAGACGATGAGCGATCTTTGCTGTTCGGTCAACCGGCCGACAAAAACCTGGAGATGTAGAAGCGCACAAAAAACATCCCCGATACCGTCAGACCACAAATCAAATATCTCGAGACGCTTAATCTGATTTTCCTCGAAAGCCACATTCCACTTCGAAAACAGTACCGATCGATTATATTCAAGTATTGAAGACTTTGTTTCACTAGGTAAAACATTAAACGAAGAACTGCGCCAGTGCTCATGTGGAATGTCAATCCACGACAGCTGATAGCCATGCGCCTGAGCACGGAATGACAAATCAGCATCCTCACACATCGCCCACTCATAGGCGTCATCGAATTTACCGATCTCAGCGAAGACTTTCGAACGAACCAATAATATAGATGCCTCGGCGTAGCGCAACGGCCAACGCCTGCCTTCATCCGAAAAAACGCCGTTGCCGAAGAGCGACGTGACGGAACCGGGATTCTGTGAGGCACCTACCAGAGCCACCCTCTCATTGTTCTCCAGAATCACAAGAGCAGCATCCAACCAGTCAATATGAGGAAAACCAATATCATCGTTCAGAATAAGAAAATAGTCGCTGGGAGAAATGTCAAAATTTAAATTGTGTCCTCGACCAAATCCAACATTATACCCATCATTGAAAAACAAGAATTTGATATCACGGTGACTATCTTGCAACTTCGCCCATGTCGCATCGAATGCCGATGAGTCGAGATCAGGATTATTATTTCTTACCACAATTGTAAGTAGAATATCAGCTTTCTGTGCAAACATGGGACACAAATTGTCTAGTAAATTCCCGCATGACTCGAAACCCGAGAAGGTTAATAGTGAAATAGAAACACGCCGGATGGAACTCCGTGCAACCGATACTTGCCCATTGATGGCGAGGTCGCTCACAGATTTACCTGTTGCTGGCTTTGATCTGCGCAGCCATGATACTTTCTTGACCACCGCAGACACTCCGAAGCTGCTAAATTAAAAATCATCTCATATGCAAATGCTAGACTTCATTTCGCCACTTAGCAAATGCACCCCACTTCATGGATGATGCCCAAGCGCACGTCAAGCTGGTGTATCTTGGTCACTCCGGAGACGGGCATACCGGTAGGAGCAGATCGAGCATCAGTGCGGCACAAGTCGCCTCTAATGAGGCCCTGAGACGCAGCGTATCTGCGGACCCGTAATCAAACGTAGGCTAGTTGGCAGTTGACACTACCCTTCAACGCCGTCAGTAATCAGAAATTATGAGTTCGCGTGGTAGCTTGCAAATGGGTCGCAATGTGCCGTGGTAAATTTCTC
>JAYTXR010000029.1:0-5862 GCA_043742865.1 Acetobacteraceae bacterium | reverse complement strand
GAGAACATGGAAGGTCTTCAGCGCATCCTAACCCGCGGCGAGGAAGGGCGTATGGAGGCCAATCAGGCCATCCTGACCCTGAACGACCGGCTGAGCCTGCTGGCCGACACCATGCGCGCCAACCAGCAACTGATGCTCCGTATCGCTGAATCCCAGAACGGCCTCGGGCCGGCATTGCAGCGCCTGTCGGACGTGCAAGGCGGCGATGAGACAGCCCGTGCCCATCTGCGCACGATCGAGCAGACGCTGGGCCGCATCCTTTCCGACATGCAGCAGGGCCGCACCGCCGCGACGAACGAAGTGCGCGGGGATCTTCGCATTCTGACCAGGACGCTCGCCGCCCTGGCCGAACCGCCCCGGTAGCGGACGATGGCATCGCGATCCCGCAGGAACGGCGGCAACGGTCTGGATGCGTGGCCCGGCTATGTGGACGCGCTGTCCACACTGCTGATGGTCATCATCTTCGTGCTGCTGGTGTTCGTGCTGGCGCAGGGGTTCCTGTCGGTGGCACTTTCGGGGCGGGACCAGGCGCTGGACCGGGTCAACCGTCAGCTGGCGGAGCTGTCGGACATGCTCAACCTGGAGCGCGGCCGGGCCGGCGATCTCGGGCTGTCGGTGGCACGGCTGACCCGCGAGCTGGACGCAGCAAGCGCGGCCCGCGCCGCCAGCGCCCAGGACCTTGCCCGCCTGCGCGAGGCCGACGCCAGGCTGATGGCTGACCGCGACGCGCTGCGGGGGGAAAAGGACCGCGCCGGCGCGCAGGCATTGGATGCCGATCTGCAAGGCCGCGCCGCCGCCGATCGTCTGGCCGAGCAGACCCGCGCCCTGGCCGCGTTGCGCGACGAGATGGAGAAGCAGGCGCGCGAGGCGGCCGCCCGCAGCCTGACCGAGCAGCAGCTGCGCGCCGCCGTCGCCGCCCAACTGACCGATGAGAAGAAGCTCGGCGACAGCGCGCGGGCGCAGATCGCGCTGCTGAACCGCCAGACCGACGAGCTGCGCGCGCAGATGACGCAGGTGGCGAAGGCGCTCGATCTCGCGCAGGCCAGCGGGCGGGACAAGGACGCGCAGATCGCCAATCTCGGCCAGCGGCTGAACGCCGCGTTGGCGGCCAAGGTGGAGGAGCTGCAGCGCTACCGCAGCGATTTCTTCGGCAAACTGCGCGACGTGCTGGCGGGGCGGCCGGGCATTCAGATCGTCGGCGACCGGTTCGTGTTCCAGAGCGAGGTGCTGTTTCCCGCCGGCAACGCCGAGCTGACCCCGGCCGGTCAGGAACAGATCGTCCGGCTGGCCGCGACCATTCGCGAGATCGCCGAAACCATTCCGCCGGGGGTGAACTGGCTGATGCGCGTGGACGGCCACGCCGATCGCCGCCCGACCGCCGGCGGCGCGTTCGCGTCCAACTGGGAATTATCGGCCGCGCGCGCGATCACCGTCGTTAAGCTGCTGATCGAGCAGGGCGTGGCTCCCGAACGCCTCGCCGCCACCGGTTTCGGCGACAACCAGCCGCTCGATGACCGCGACACGCCCGACGCCTATGCGAAGAACCGGCGGATCGAATTGCGCCTGACCGACCGCTAGGGCGGGTTCCTTAAAGCGGCCGTATCGTCTGTGCTGGCAGCGCCGCGATCAGGTCCGGCAAGCCCAACCCGGAGGACGGGTGCCGCCAAAGCGGCAACACATCGGCCAATGGCAGCAGCACGAAGGCGCGCAGATGGGCGCGAGGATGCGGCAGCACCGGGTCCGGCGCGGCCCGGACCAGATCCCCGATTGCGATAATGTCGAGGTCCAGCGTGCGGGCCGCGTTTGCCACGCCCCGGCGGCGGCCGGCCTGCTGTTCGATCCGTTGCAACACGGCCAGTAGCCCGGCAGGGTCGATCCTGCCGCGCAAATGCGCCACCCCATTGATATAGGGCGGCTGGCCCGAGGGCGGGATCGGGGCGCTTTGATACCAGCGCGACAATCCGACCAAACGGAGCCCCGGCACACGGTCAAGCGAGATCACCGCGTTGCGGGCGGTATCTATCGCCGCAGCACCGCCTGGCGACGGCAGATTGGCGCCGATTCCGATCAGGATATGCTGGATCGAATCGGAAGCCGCTTCACTTTTCATTTATTTGATGTGATATTTGGATTACAACCGCTCCGGACCAATATTTTGCCCGGCTCGCGCCATATCCGAACGCTTCATACCGTCCGTTTCGAAAGGTATCCACCGTGCATTTCCTTCCCAATGAGCGGGTTGCTCTGTTCATCGATGGCGCCAATTTATATTCCGCCTCGCGCAATCTCGGGTTCGATGTGGATTACCGCAACCTGCTCGAATATTTTCGCAAGCAGGCGAATGTGATCCGCGCCTATTATTATTCCGCCGTGCTGGAAACCGAGGAATATTCGCCGTTGAAGCCGCTGACCGATTGGCTGGCCTATAACGGCTACGCGCTGGTCACCAAGCCGGCCAAGGAATTCACCGACGCCGCCGGCCGCCGCCGCGTCAAGGGAAATATGGACATCGAAGTGGCGGTGGACATGCTGGAACTGGCCCCAAAAATCGACCACGCGGTGCTGTTCAGCGGCGATTCGGATTTCCGCCGTCTGGTAGAGGCTGTGCAACGCAAAGGCGTGCGCGTATCGGTGGTTTCCTCGATCCGCACCAGCCCGCCGATGGTGGCCGACGAGTTGCGCCGGCAGGCCGATTATTTCCTGGAACTGGCCGACATCGCCCCGGAATTCACCCGCCGGCAGACCGAAATACGGCCGCGCCCGGCGCCGCCAATCCGCATGACCCCGGCCGAGCCGTTCAACGACGTGCAGGACGCGCACTCGTAGCCAGGCTGCTACCCCGGGGATGGCGGATTACGCCCGGCAAAGGATCGAGGCTCCGGGCCCCGATTGCGGGCTCTGCCCACGGCTGGTCGCCTACCGGCAAGCCAACCGTGCCGAAAATCCGGACTGGTTCAACGGGCCGGTGCCGAGTTTCGGCGATCCCGCGGCGAGATTGCTGGTGGTCGGCATGGCGCCTGGTGTGCGCGGCGCCAACCGCACCGGACGGCCCTTCACCGGCGATCATGCCGGGCAACTGCTCTACACCACCCTGCTGAAATTCGGCTTCGCCAAAGGGGCCTACCTGGCCGACCCCAACGACGGGCTGCAACTGCGCGATTGCCGCATCGCCAACGCGGTGCGCTGCGTGCCGCCGGCCAATCTGCCGGTGCCGAAGGAGGTGACCACCTGCAACCGCTTCCTCGCCGCGGAACTCCAGGGAATGCCCAATTTGCGCATCATGCTCGCGCTGGGCGTACTGGCCCATGCCGCGACACTGAAAGCCTGCGGCATCAAACCGGCCCGCATCCGCTTCCAGCACGGCAAAATCCATGAACTGCCGGACGGCCTGCAATTAGCCAACAGCTATCACGTCTCGCGTTACAACACGAACACGGGCCGGCTGACCACGGCGATGTTCGAGGCGGTGGTAGCGGAAATCGCCGAGCGGCTCGGACCAGGGGCATTGGGGAAGGAGTAAGGCCAGGGGCGCTGCCCCTGGACCCCGCTAAGGGCCAGCCCTTAGAACCCCATACTTTTAGTTGCGGGAGAAAGGGGGCCGTCCATGACCTTGCCGGGTCTGAGTAGGCCCCCTTTCTCCCGCAACTAATGGACGGATTCCAAAGGCGAGCCTTTGGCGGGGGTCCAGGGGGCAGCGCCCCCTGGCCTTGCTTTCTTCCCCGATGGCCCTGGTCCGAGCCGATCAGCTATAGCGTTCCTCTGACCATGGATCAGCGTTGTTGTGATAGCCGCGCACCTCCCAAAAACCGGGACGGTCGCGGATCACGAACTCCACGCGGCGGATCCATTTGGCGGATTTCCACAGATAGAGCCGGGGGATCAGGCCACGCACCGGGCCGCCATGCTGGCGGGTGATCGGCTTGCCTTCCCATTCGTGCACCAGGAACACGTCTGGCTGATCGAACTGGTCCAGCCGCACATTGGTCGTGTAGCCGTCATGGGAATGGAAGACGACGTGCCGGACCAGTGGATCCGGCTTGACCAGCTCGATCAGCGTGCGGGCGGCCACGCCCTTCCAGTGGTTGTCGTAGCGCGACCACTGGGTGACGCAATGGATGTCCGAGACGCTTTCCTGCATCTGCAGGGACATGAACTCGTTGAAATTCAAAGAAAGCCGGTTTTCCACCGCCCCGTCCAGATCCAGCCGGAATTTTCGCTCGGGCACATCCGGCTGGATACCCAGATCCAGCACCGGCCAGTCTTTCACCAAGGTCTGTCCCGGCGGCAGGCGGTCGCGCGCGGGGTCGGATGACTGCCCGGTCAGCAGCCTTCCGTCTCGCGCCCAGGCTTGCTTGGTTTCGATCAGCTTGTCGCGAAGCTTGCCGGTCAGCTCGACAGGGTCGTCTTCGTCGGAATCGGTCATGCCGGGGGGTCCTTTCGGCTACCCGCCGCGATTGCGCAGCAGCCGGGCCTTGTCGCGTTGCCAGTCGCGGGCGGCGATGGCGTGGCGCTTGTCGGCTTTCTTGCGGCCCTCGCCGACGCCCAGCAGCACTTTGGCTATGCCGCGGTCGTTGAAATGGATTTGCAGCGGCACCAGTGTCACGCCGTCGCGCGCGACCTGTCCCAGCAATATATCGACCTGCTTGTGCTTCAGCAGCAGCTTGCGCGGCGCGCGCGGTTCGAAGCGCGACAGCACGCCGCCCTGGTATTCCGGGATATAGGCGTTGAACAGCCACACCTCGCCGTTACGCTCCCCGGCCCAGGCTTCGGACAGGGTGGCGCGACCGTGACGCAGGCTTTTGACCTCCGGCCCCTTCAGCACCAAGCCGGCCTCGACGGTCTCCTTGATCGTGTAGTCGAAGCGCGCTTTTCGATTTTGCGAGGCGATGCCGTGCGAGATCAGGCCCGATTTGGATTTCGTCTTGGTCTCGGCCATCAATCCATCAGTTCAACAGGCCGACTTCGGTCATCGCGGCCCGCACGCGCTCGCGCGTCGGTTCCATGATCGGGGCGAGCGGCAGGCGGCATTTTTCCGAGGTCTTGCCCAGCAGGCTGGCGGCGAACTTCACCGGGCCGGGACTGGTTTCGGAGAACAGCGCGTCGTGCAGCGGCACCAGGCGGTTCTGGATCGCCATGGCCTCGGCGAAGCGGCCGGCCATCCAGGCGCTCTGCATCTCGCTGACCAAGCGGGGGGCGACGTTCGCGGTTACGCTGATGCAGCCATGGCCGCCGGCGGCGTTGAACGACAATGCGGTGTGATCCTCGCCCGATAGCTGACAGAAATCCTCGCCGCAGGCCCGGCGCGTGTGCAGCGGACGGGCCAGATTCGCGGTCGCATCCTTCACGCCGATGATGTTCCGATGCCTGGCCAGCCGGGCCATCGTCTCGACGCTCATGTCCACCACGCTGCGAGGGGGAATATTGTACATAATCATCGGGATATCAGCCGCATCGGCGATCGCGGTGAAATGCAGGAACATGCCTTCCTGGGTCGGCTTGTTGTAATACGGCGTGACCACCAGGATCGCGTCCGCGCCGGCTTCCTTGGCGTGCCGGGCCAGTTCGATGGCCTCGGCGGTGCTGTTGGACCCGGCACCGGCGATCACCGGGATGCGGCCATGCGATACCTCGACGGCGATCTCCACGACGCGCCGATGCTCGGCATGACTGAGCGTGGGAGACTCGCCGGTGGTGCCGACCGGCACGATGCCGTGCGTGCCCTCGGCGATCTGCCACTCGACGAAATCGGCGAAGGCTTTCTCGTCCACAGTGCCGTCCGGCCGCATGGGGCTGATCAGAGCGACGAGCGATCCCTTGAACATGATAGTCTCCGGTTTGGCGGTGGTATTTTTTCGAGGCGAA
>JAYTXR010000028.1:0-23182 GCA_043742865.1 Acetobacteraceae bacterium | reverse complement strand
AGAATAGTTGGGTCGATCGCCGCTGTCGCGCGGCGAAGCGGCAGCCTCGGTCGCATATAAATTGATTTTTGTCTGGCGATATGGGCCTATTGGGGGGATTGGCTCGCAAACAAACGGGCAGACCGGGCAGAGTTTGGCCCAGAGAAATTGGCCTGCCTACCCGCATAGGAGCTGCCTGTGGACGATAATGAGGGATCTTCCCTGAACTCGCCCGGCAGCGGTGGCGCCAGCGCTTCCACGGGCGGGGGCAGCGACCAAACCAAGGATGCCGGCTTGCCTCCACGCGAGGAGCGGGTGGACCCACGTGTGCGCGCCATCGCGCTGGCCGCGCGCTACTACGGAATGGAGCTGGACGAGAGCGATTTCCGCCGTACCCCCGGCGAGACCGCCGCCTCCGCCGCCTCGCTGTCGGCCTGGGCGCAGGATTGCGGGCTGTGGGCGCGCGGCGTGCGGATGAGCTGGCGTCAGCTGCTGCGGGTGCAGGCGGCCGGTCCGGTGGTGCTGCTGCTGAACGACGGCAGTGCCGGGCTGATGACCGCCACCGACCCCGAGGCCCGCGTGGTTCTGATCAAGGATCCGCTGGCCCCGGTCAGCGAACCGGCCGTCCAG
This sequence comes from Acetobacteraceae bacterium, assembly GCA_043742865.1. Taxonomy (GTDB): domain Bacteria; phylum Pseudomonadota; class Alphaproteobacteria; order Acetobacterales; family Acetobacteraceae; genus PALSA-911. The sequence continues at coordinate 22,573 of JAYTXR010000028.1, read as the reverse complement.
GTTGATGAAATGCGGCTGGCGCAGGTCTGGTCTGGCCAGACGGTGCTGGTGCGGGCCAATCGCGGCATCGCCGATCAGGATGCCCCGTTCACCCGCGCCTGGCTGATCTCGCTGGTCGGTCAGGAGCGGAAATCGCTGCGCGACATCGGCTTCGCCTCGCTGACGCTCAGTTTCCTGACGATCTTCCCGCCGCTGCTGGTGATGACCGCGGTGGACCGGGTGCTGACCCATCACAGCTATTCCACGCTGACCTTGCTGGCCACCATCCTGGCGATCGGGGTGGTCTATGAAACCCTGCTTGGCCATGCCCGCCGGTTGATCGTGCTGACCGTCGGCACAAGGCTCGACACCAAGCTGAACCTGCACATCTTCGCCCGCCTGCTACGTCTGCCGCTGGATTATTTCGAGCGCCATCCAGCCGGCGAGACCATGCACAGGCTGAACCAGATCAACAAGGTGCGGGAATTCCTGACCGGCAAACTGCTGACCACGTTCCTGGATTTGTTCACGCTGGTGGTGCTGCTGCCGTTCCTGTTCTACCTCAGCGTCACCCTGGCCTGGGTGGTAGTGGCGTGCTCGGCGCTGATCGCGCTGATCATCCTCGCCTTCCTGCGCCCGCTGCGCCACGTATTCGCCAAGGTGATCGAGGCCGAGACCGCCCGTGCCTCGGTGCTCGGTGAAACCATCTTCGGCGTCAAGACCATCAAATCCCTGGCCATCGAGCCGCAGCGCCGCGAATTATGGGACGCCAAGGTGGCGGATGCCGGCAAATGGCGCATGGCGTTCGGGCGTCTGGCCAGTTGGCCGCAGACGCTGATCACCCCGATCGAGCGCTTCATGTCGATCGGCGTCATTCTGCTCGGCGCCTATCTGGCGCTGCACGACGACACCGGATACGCGGTCGGTTCGCTGTTCGCGTTCATGATGCTGTCGATGCGGGTCGCCCAGCCGCTGGTGGGCTTGGCCCGGCTGGTGGAGGATTACGAGGAGTTCAGCGCCGCCATCGGCCAGGCCGGCTCGGTGCTGAACCGGCCGCTGGAGGCGGATGCCGCGTCCGGCGGGCTGCGGCCTAAATTCGCCGGCGCGATCACCGTCGACGATCTTTCATTCACCTATGGCGGCACCAAGGTGCCGGCGCTGGACCGGGTGAGTTTCGCGATCCCGGCCGGCACCATGCTGGGCGTGGTCGGGCGCAGCGGGTCGGGCAAGTCCACGCTGGCGCGGCTGCTGCAAGGCATCAACCGCGACTATACCGGCTTCCTGAAAATCGACGGCGCCGACCTCCGGGAGATCAATCTGCGCCATCTGCGCGCCAGCTTCGGCGTGGTGCTGCAGGATAATTTCCTGTTCCGCGGCTCGATCCGCGACAACATCATCGCCGGCCGCCCCGGCCTGACGATCGAGGACGTGGTGCGGGCGGCCCGGCTGGCCGGCGCGGAGGAATTCATCGAACGCATGGCGAACGGCTACGAGACCTATATCGAGGAAGGCTCGCCCAATCTGTCCGGCGGCCAGAAGCAGCGGCTGGCGATCGCGCGCGCGCTGATCCAGGACCCGCGCATCCTGATCCTGGACGAGGCGACCAGCGCGCTCGACCCCGAAAGCGAGGCGCTGGTGAACGCCAATTTGAACCGCATCGCCCGCGGGCGGACCATGATCCTCGTCTCCCACCGGCTGTCCTCGCTGACCGAGTGCGACCAGATACTGGTGCTGGAGAAGGGCAGGCTGGTAGACATCGCGCCGCACCGCATTTTGCTCGAACGCTGCTCCCTGTACCGCCAGCTCTGGGCGCAGCAGAACCGTCACATGGATAATCAGGGTCCCCGTCATGCCGCGATCGCCCCGACGCTTCTCCAAGGAGATTAGCCGCGCGGCGGGTGGGCCGCGCGACGAGCCCACCCTGCCGGTGATCCTGGAATTCGAGTCGCCGTCGGCCGGCATTCTGGCGATGCCGGTGCCGCGCTCGGCGCGCGGCACGATCTGGGTGATCAGCTCGCTGTTCGCCGCCTGCGTGCTGGCCCTTGGGCTGATCCAAGTCGATCGGGTGGTCTCCGCCTCCGGGCGGGTGGTGTCGCGCGCGTCCAACATCGTGGTGCAGCCGCTGGAAACCGCGATCGTGCGCTCGATCGAGGTGCGCGAGGGCGAGCTTGTGCATGCAGGCGACCTGCTGGCGCGGCTGGACCCCACTTTCGCGGTCGCGGACATGGGCGCGCTGGTGGCGCAGGTCGCCAGCCTGCAGGCCGAGGTATCGCGCCTGCAGGCGGAGGCGGGCGAACAGCCGTTCACCTATACCGGCCTCGATCCGTCGCTGTCGCTGCAGGCCGCCATTTTCGCCCAGCGCGCCGCCGAGCGCAGTTTCAAGCTGGAAAACTACAGCCAGAAGATCGATGGGCTGCGCGCCACCGTGAACCGTTCCAAGGCCGACGCCGCGGCGTTCCGCGACCGGCTGGCCGTGGCGCAGGATGTCGAGGCGATGCGCAAGAGCCTGGAGAAGCTGCAGGTCGGCAGCAAACTGAACTCCCTGGCCGCGACCGACAGCCGGCTGGAGGTCGCGCGCGGCCTGTCCGGCGCGATCGAGACCGGCGAGACCGCGCGGCGCGACCTTGCCGCGATGCAGGCCGAGCGCGACGGCTATGGGCAGAACTGGCGGGCGCAGACCTCGCAGACGCTGACCGATCAGGTGCGCAAGCTCAGCGATGCGCGCGAGCTGTTGAACAAGGCGCAGTTGCGTCGCCAGCTGGTCGAATTGCGCGCCGACCGCGCCGCCACGGTGCTCACCCTGGCGCGGGTGTCGGTGGGCTCGGTGCTGCAATCGGGCGAGGCGTTCATCACGCTGGTGCCTGCCGACGCGCCGATGGAAATCGAGGCCAACATCGCCGGGCGCGACGACGGCTTCGTGCATGTCGGCGATCCCGTGGCGGTCAAATTCGACACCTTCCCGTTCAGCGTCTACGGCATGGCCGACGGCACCGTGCGCATCGTCAGCCCCGACAGCTTCACCGCCGCCGACACCCAGGCCAGCCGCAACCCCGGCGCGGTGCCGCTGCCCGGCAACTCTACCGAGCCGTATTACCGCGCGCGGATCTCGATCGATCGGCTGAACCTGCACGACGTGCCGGCGAACTTCCTGGTGGCCCCCGGCATGCCGGTGACCGCCGACATCAAGGTCGGCAAGCGCACCGTGCTGAGCTACCTGATGGGACGCATCCTGCCGGTGACCCAGGAGGGGATGCGCGAGCCTTGACCCGTTTGCACGCTGGATTTCGCGCGTTCGACCGCGTCCAGGCCCTGGTGTCGCCGGAAGCGGCGCTGCGCCGCGCCACGGCGCTGGCGGCAGACGGCCAGCACGGCAAAGCTTTCGCGCTGTATGCGCGCGCCGCTCGGACCGGGCTGGCCGAGGCCGAGTACAAGGTCGGGCGCAGCTACCTGGAGGCGGCGGGGGTGCCGCGCAGCCGGGTCGAGGGGATACGCTGGCTGGAGCGCGCCGCCGACCCGACTTCTGGGCCCACATCCGGAGGGGGCCATGTCGAGGCGCAGTCGCTGCTGGCCGCGCTGTATCTGCATGGCCTCGGCGGCCCCGGCGATCCGGGGGCGGCCGCCTCCGGTGCCGACCGGGGACTGTTTGCCGGCAATGAGACCCAGGCGCCGGATTTCCTCATTGCCGCGCGCTGGGCGCGGATGGCGGCACAGGCCGGTTCGGCGGACGGCCAGGCGGTGCTCGCCTATATCCTGACCGCCGGCCCCGAGCCGATGCGCGATCTGGCGCAGGCGCATGACTGGTACAAGCGCTCGGCCGATGCCGGTTGTCCGCAGGGGGCACTCGGTTTCGCGCTGTCGCTGGCGCGCGATGCTCCTGATGACAAGGTGGGAGGTGAGCCGACGCATCGGCTGGTGGCGGAATATCTCGGACGCGCGGCGGAGGCGGGGCTGCCGACGGCGCTGTATCTGCTGGGGGTGCTGCATGAGCGCGGTGCCGGCGTGAAGTGCGATCCGGCCGCCGCGGCGCAGCTGTATCGCCGGGCCGCGGAAAAGGCCAACCGCTCCGGCCAAGCGCGCTGGGGCCTGGCGCTGATGCAGGGCATCGGCGTTGACGCCAATCCGACGGAGGGCGAATCGTGGCTGCGCCGGGCGGCTTTGGCCGGCGATCCCGAGGCGGCGGCGCTGGTCGGCGATCTGTATGCCAAGGGCGGTGCGCTGCCGCCGAACTATGCCGAGGCGGCGATCTGGATGCGCCGGGCCGCCGAGGCCGGGCACTCCGGCGCCGCGCGCACGCTGGGCCTGCTGCATCTGACCGGGGCGGGCGTCGCGCCCGATCCGGAGGAGGCGGCGCGCTGGTTCCGGGTTGCCGGGGAGGCTGGCGACAAGCACGCGCAGGCCGATCTGGCCAATCTGGTGTTGAAGGGCGTCGGCGGCACCGAGGACCTGGTGCGCACCCGCCAGTGGTTCGAGCAGGCCGCCGCCGGCGGCGATCTGGTCGCGGCGTTCAATTACGGCGTCTGCCTCGCCCAGGGAGTGGGCGTTCCCAAGGACGAAAAACAGGCCGCGATCTGGCTGCGCCGCGCCGCCGAGCGGGTGGTCAACGCGCAGTATTGGTACGGCCGGATGCTGATCGAGGGACGCGGCGTGGATCAGGACCTCCGGCAAGGCCGAGAGTGGATCGCGCGCGCCGCCGAGGTCGGCATGCTGGACGCGCAGGTGGCGCTGGCGGACATGCTTCTGACCGGCAGCGGCGGACCGCGCGATCATGCAGCCGCGCTGGAATTGTTCGAAAAGACGGCGGCCAAGGGCCATGTGGAAGCGAATTTCGCCGTCGGCGCGATGCTGGGCGGCGGCCATGACGTGCCGACCGACCGGGTGCGGGCGCAAAGCTGGTTTCGCCAGGCGGCCGAGCGCGGCCATCCGGTGGCGCAGAGGATGCTGGGCAGCTATCTGGCCCGTGGCCTGGCCGGCGAGATCAATACCGCACAGGCACGTCACTGGCTCGGTCTGGCCGTGGCCAACGGTCAGGCCGAGGCCGCGAACGAGCTGGCCGCGCTGCCCCCGGAGCCCGCGCCGAACCAGCCCCCGCAACAGCCGATAACAGCGCCGTTCGGCCGCGCGGTCGGGCTCTGATCCGCCCCGCATGGCGGCGCTGATGCCCGAAGCGCCGGATGCGGCCGGGCTGGCCAGGCAGGCTTTGCAGCGCGGCCAGCAGGAAGCCGAAGGGGGCGATCCGGCAGCGGCGCGGCGGTGGTTCGAACGCGCCTGCCGGCTGGCGCCGGGCGATGACACCGCGATCCTGTGTCTGGCCGGAACCTGCCTTGGCCACGACGATGCCCGCGCCGCGGACCTGTTTGCCGGGGTGTCGGCCCGCCAGGATGTGCGCGCCGCCTGGCTTGGCCTGGCGCTGGCGCGGCTGCGTTTGGGCGAGGGCGCACTCGCGGCCGAGGCGCTGCAGCCGGCACTGGCACGCTTTCTGGTGGATCGCCGCGAGCAGGTCGCCGGCATCGCCGATGCGATCCTCCGGGCGGCGGGATTGGCCGGCTGGTGCGGCCTGGGTCCCGGCGGCGCCCTGTTTGCCGAGGCGCCCGGCCCGGTCCAGATCGCGCTCGATGGCGTGGCGGTGGCGTTGCGTCGGGGAGGGTTGCCACCCGGCTGGCAGTCGGCCCGCCGCCTCGATGTCCATTGCGACGGCCGGTCGCTGCTGGGCAGCCCGATCGACCTCGCCGCGATCCGCCGCGTCGAGGGCTGTGTGTGGGAACAGGATGGCGGGCTGGCCGGCTGGGCCTGGCATCCCGGCAATCCCGATGCCGACCCGACGCTGGCAATCCAGCAGATGCCCGATCTCGCGCAGGGGGATCCGCCAAAAGAAGGGCGCCGGTGGGCCGGAAGGACGATCCTCGCGACCGATCTGGAGGTGACGGTTTCCGGTGCCGCCGTGCTGGCCCGGCCGCGGCGGTTCCAGGTACCTGCCTCGGCGCTGGCCGGACTCAGCGGACGGGTTGGCGTGACCGGGGCAGACGGGCGGCAGCTTGCCGGCAGCCCGCTCGATCCCGGTGCTGCGCGGCGGGACGCGGTCGCCGCCGCGCTGGCGGTGGCGGCGCGGTTTCCGGCCGGCACTAGTAACAGTGCCACTACCAGTGCCAGACCGGGCCGCGCCGCCCGGCCGCCGGCCTACGGGGTTATGCGGCCGCCGGCCGACGGGGTTATGCGGCCGCCGGCCGAGGGGGTTATGCGGCCGCCGGCCGACGTGGTGATGCCGGTCTATGGTGGCGGTGCGGTCACGCTCGGCTGCATCGACGCGGTGCTGGCGACGCTCGCGCGGCCCGGCCGGCTGGTGGTGGTGGACGATGCCTCGCCCGATCCCGATCTGGCGGGCGCGCTGGACCGGCTGGCGGCAAGGCGGCGCATCCGGCTGATCCGCCATGCAGTCAATCTGGGCTTTCCCGCCAGCGCCAATGCCGGGCTGCGCGCCTGCGCCGGGCACGACGTGGTGCTGCTGAACAGCGACACGCTGGTGCCCCCGCCGGGTTCCGGGCCGGGCTGGCTGGTACGGCTGCGCCAGGTTGCCTATTCCGCCGCCGATATCGGCAGCGTCACGCCGTTGTCCAATGACGCCACGATCCTCAGCTATCCCGGTCCGGCTGGAACCAATCGGGTGCCGTCAATGGCGGCAACGGCAGCGCTCGACCGGCTCGCCGCGGCGGCCAATGGCGGGGTGGTGATCGACATCCCGACCGCGGTCGGGTTCTGCCTGTATCTTCGCCGCGACTGCCTCGATGCCGCCGGTGCCCTGCGCGAGGATCTGTTCGCCCAGGGCTATGGCGAGGAGAATGATTTCTGCGTCCGCTCGCGCCAGCTCGGCTGGCGCCACGTCGCCGCCCCCGGGGTGTTCGTCGGCCATCTGTCCGGCCAGTCCTTCGGCGCGGCTCGTCCGCATCTGCTGGCGCGCAATGGGCCGATCCTGGACCGGCTGCATCCCGGCTACGCCGGGCTGATCGCCGAACACGGGTTGGCGGACCCGCTGGCGCCAGCCCGTCGGCGGATGGACATGGCGCGCTGGAGGAACGGCCGCGCGCCGCCTGCCCGGCGAACCGCGATGATCCTGATCACCCATTTCCATGGCGGCGGCACCGAGCGGCAAATGCGCGCCCAGATTGACGCCGCCCGCGCGGCCGGCCAGCGCCCGGTGGTGCTGCGCCCGGCCCGGCTGGCGGATGGATCGGCCGCGGTCATGGTCGGCGATGGGGAGGCGACCGACTACCCCAATCTATGTTTCGCGCTGCCCGCCGAGCTGGCCGCCCTGGTCCGCCTGCTGGCCGTCGACCGGCCAATGGCGGCGCAGGTGCATCATCTGCTGGGGCATGATTATGCGGTGCTCGAGGTGATCGCCAGGCTTGGCATTCCGTATGATGTGCATGTGCATGACAGCGCCGCGTTCTGCCCGCGCGTCGGCCTGCTCGGCCCGGACCGGCGCTATTGCGGCGAGCCGGAAATCGCCCGCTGCGAGGCCTGCATCGCCGATATCGGCCGCAAGGACGGGCTGGATATCCCGGTCGCGGAACTGCGGCGGCGGTCGGCGGCGATCCTGGGCGAAGCAGCCCGCGTGGTGGTGCCGTCGCGCGACACCGCGCTGCGGATCCGCCGGCATTTTCCCGCCACCGACCCGGTGATCGTGCCGCATGGCGACGATTCGGCGATCGCGCCGCCGCCGGGTCCGGGTCCGGCACGCCAGCCAGGCACCGGACGCCCGGTCTGCCGCGTGGCGGTGATCGGCGCGATCGGGCTGGAGAAGGGCTATGAGGTGTTGCTCGCCTGCGCGCGGGACGCGGTCTGGCGGGACCTGCCAATTGAATTCGTCGTGATCGGCCACACCATCGACGATAACCGGCTGCTGGCCACCGGGCGGGTGTTCGTCACCGGCGAGTACCGCCCGGAGGAAGCGGTGGCGCTGATCCGGAGCCAGCAGGCCTCGCTGGCGCTGGTGACCTCGATCTGGCCGGAGACCTGGTGTTTCACGCTGACCGAGGCCTGGCAGGCCGGGCTGACTGCGGCCTGCTTCGATATCGGCGCCCCGGCGGAACGCATCCGTCGCACCGGAAACGGCTTTGTTCTGCCGCTCGGCCTTTCCGCCGGCGCGATCAATCAGGCGCTGATCTCGGCGAGCGGCGGTCGAGTAACGGGCCTCGCACGGGAAGAAATGGCCTGATAAACAATCACATGAACGCTAGAGGTGGCTTATGTCTGCAACGCGATCGCCGGCGACCGCCGCCGCGCAGCTGCGCAACAGCGAGCGGATTACCGAGTTGCGGGTGTCGGGTCATCTGATGACGCTGGATACCGGCACTTTCTGCTTGTTTCATGCGCCGGGCTCGGGAATTGGCGGCGATGCGGCGCTCGGTCTGCCGGGGGTGCGGATCTCGCTGCCGCCCGGGCCGGCGCATCGTCCCGACCAGATCAGCATCAGCACGTTCCGCCCGGATGGCTGGCTTGGCGGGTCCGACGCGGCGGCGCTGATCCGCGTCGTTGCCGGCCCGGCGCAGGTGCTGGTGACGATCTATCAGGCACCCGGACAAGGTGCGGAGACCGCGCCGCGGCTGCAGGTGCTGCGGCTGGATCACGAGACCCCGGGGACCGGCGAACCGGCCGTCGCGCCGGCCGGTATCCGCCCGGGATCAGCGCCCATGGCGACCCCGCCCGAGGTGACCGTCCATGTGCAGGCGACCGGCGACGTGGCGGGTCGGTTTGGCGATTGGGCCGGCAGCCGCACCAGCCGGAAATGGATCGAGGGGTTTTCAATCCGCCCGCCGGCGCCGCTGGAGCTGCAGGATATCGAGTATCAGGCGGTGCTGGGCCGCAACTGGCTGTCGCCCTGGGTGCATGGCGGAGAATTCTGCGGCAGCCGCGGCATGGCGCTGCCGCTGCTGGGGCTGCGGGTGCGGTTGAAGGGCGAGGCGGAGCGGCGCTACGGCCTGGTCTGCCACGCGAGCTTCGTCGATGGCACCGATATCGGCCCGGTGGCGGCGGGAGCGGCCTGCGAGGCGGCGAGCCTGGCGCCGCTGGAGGCGTTCCAGATTATCTTGTCGCCCAAGGCCGGGACCAGCGATGCCAGGCCGGCTAAACCGCCCATCCGGAAACCAGGGCCGCCGAAACGCCCGCGGGTGGCGAACGTCGCGCAAGTTGCGGTTGGCAAGCCGGCAGGGAAAGCCAAACCGGTAACCCAGGCCAAGCGTCCGGTGCCGCCCGGAAGGCCGGCGCGCTAGAACTGAGACGAGGCAATCCTGGACCGATGAAATATCTCCTGGTCCACCAAAATTTCCCCGGCCAGTTCCTGCATCTGGTCCGCCATCTGGTGCAGTCGGGGGAGCACGAGGTGGTGTTCCTGACCGAACCGAACCCGAACGCCATTGCCGGCGTGCGCAAGGTGCCGTACCGCAAGCCGCCGCCGGTCTCGCCCGATACCCATTGGGCGGTGCGCGAGTTCGACGCCGCCCTGCGCCGGGCCGACATCGTCGGGCAGACCGCGGCCAACCTGAAGCAGCTCGGCTTCATCCCCGATATCATCATCGGCCATCACGGCTGGGGCGAGATGCTGAACCTGCCGGATGTCTGGCCCGGCGTGCCGATGCTCGGCTACATGGAATTCTTCTACCACACCGATGGGATCGATGTCGGCTTCGACGCCGAATTCCCGATCCCGGTGGCGGACTTCCCCCGGGTGCGGGCGAAGAACGCGGTCAACCATCTGGCGCTCAATCTGGGCGGGCACGGGCAGACGCCGACGCAATGGCAGCTTTCCACCTACCCACCCTGGGCCCGCCCGCAGATCACGCTGCTGGCGGAAGGCGTTGACCTGGCGATCTGCGCGCCGAACGCCAAGGCGCGCCATGCCACGCTGAAGCTGGGCGAGGCGACGATCGGGCCGGACGAGAAACTGGTCACCTACGTGGCGCGCGACCTAGAGCCGTATCGCGGTTTTCACATCCTGATGCGCACGCTGCCGTTGTTGCTGAAGGCGCGCCCGGATCTGCGGGTGGTGATCGTCGGCGGCGACGGCATCAGCTATGGCGGCCCCCCGGCCAGCGGCACCTGGCGGCAGACGATGCTGACCGAGCTCGATGGGCGGATCGACCTCGCCCGCGTGGTGTTTGCCGGCCGGGTGGACTACGCCACCTATCTCGGCCTGCTCGCCCGCTCGGACGCGCATATTTATCTGACCTACCCATTCGTCGCCTCCTGGTCGCTGCGCGAGGCATTGGCGAGCGGCTGCGCGGTGGTGGCGTCCGACACCCAGCCGGTGCGCGAGTTCATCACCCATTCGCGCAACGGCATGCTGGTCCCGTTCTTCGACACCGAGGCGCTGGCGCGCCAGGTCATCGAGGTGATCGAGGATGCCGCATTGTCGCGGCGGATCCGCGCCGGGGCCAGGCGTTTTGCGCTGAAGCATCTGAACCTGGACGATTATCTTGCCGGCTACGACGCGCTCATTCGCCAACTGATCACGGGGCGTGCATAGTCCTGAAATCCAATCGAAATCCGAGAATGCCGGTTTGGGAGGCTTCGATGTCCTACAAGGATCTGCTGGTTCATCTGGACGAAACACCGCGCAGCGCGGTGCGCCTCGAGCTCGCGGTGCGGCTGGCGGCGGCGAGCGGGGCGCATCTGACCGGCATGCATGCCGTCAACATCCCGGCCTCCTCGATGTTCTACGGTTATTCCATGACCGTCGCTTCCCCCGGCCCCGAGGATCTGATCCAGGTGGTGCGCGCCGAGGCCCTGCAGCGGATCGGCCCGGTCGGGGAAGCGTTCCGCGAGCGCCTCCGCCAGGAAGGGCTGGAGGGCGAGTGGCGCGTGGTGGAGGGCGACCCCGGCACGATGATGGCGCTGCACGCGCGCTACGCCGATCTCGCGATCGTCGGCCAGCCGAACTCGCAGGACAGGCGGCCCGATGGCAGCGACGCCATCCCGGCGACCATGCTGCTGTCGTCCGGCCGGCCGGCGCTGGTGGTGCCGTTCGCCGGCCGGTTCGAAACCGTCGGCGAGCATGTTCTGGTCGCCTGGAACGCCACCCGCGAAGCCGCCCGGGCCCTGAACGACGCGCTGCCGCTGCTGCGGACCGCGCGGCTGGTGACGGTGCTGGCGATCAATCCCGACCGCTGGATGGATGCATCCCCAAATGTCTCCTCGGGCGATCTCGCATCATCTGACATCTCCCTGCATCTGGCCCGCCACGGCGTGAAGGCGGAGGCCGCGCACACGGTGGCCAAGGATATCTCGGCCGGCGAGGCGCTGCTTTCCTATGCTTCCGATATCGGCGCCGATTTGATCGTAGCCGGCGCCTACGGCCATTCGCGCATGCGCGAACTGGCTTTTGGCGGGGTGACGCGAACGCTGCTGAACGAGATGACGGTGCCGGTGCTTTTCTCGCACTGATGCTTTTCTCGCACTGATGCTTTTCTCGCACTGGCCGTTCGCCGGTTAGCGGGGCCGGCTACGGACCGTTATTCAACGACGTCCGCCTCCGGCCGGTCGCCGCCCTCCGAGCGTTCGACGTGCCATTTGCCGTTTTCGTCCTGAAACTCGATCAGCGTCAGATCTCCGGGGATGCGCTGTTCGGCGGCGGCGCGCTTGGCGGCACGCAGCGCCGCCGCGCGGGTCGGGAACGGTTCGGAGAACACGTCGCTCAGCTTGTAGGCCCAGCCGCCGTCGTGCTCGACCACCCGGTAATGGATATGGACCATGGAATTGCTCCTCGCCGGAGCCGGTTATAGCGTATTTCCCGCAGAGTGTCTCGATCGGATCGAGCTGGGTAGTGGGTCAGTTTGAAATTGACGCGAGGAAAATAACCCCAATCCTACCAAGACCATTATTAAGCGACTCGAAGCAAGCGACTGTACGGTATTTGACGGAGAGTCGAGTAACAAATTGTAGGAGGCAGCTTTTGCCCTTTGCGAATCGCCTGGGGTGTTCTATCTTTGAGGAGTGGTGACACGGTAAATCTTCAGGCCGTGCCCGTTCGGTACGCCAATCGCCGGATCGTGGCTTAGGGGGAGACTTGGAGTCCCTCCGCTGCACAAGATGGGGTGACTGTAGGGCAGCAGTCACCCCATAAACTCTTCTTCAGTATGATATTTGATTAAGCGATCAACGTGGAGACGCTCAGTAAATTGTTTGGTTTTGATCTTATGGAAAGTCACGAGCCATAACTCCTCTCTTTTCCCGTCAGTCTTAAGTAGCAGGAAATATATGATAGGGGTTACTTTATCCTTCACATAAAGAAAGGCTAGATGATGAGAGTCATCTAGAAAGCAGTGACCGTTATCTATGGTGTTTTGTATTTCATCAAATTCGTAGTAGTTGATTTTTCTTCTTATCAATTTGTATGCGTAGTCTCTGCGTATCATAACGTTCGTCTGTAGAGTCCTTAAATAACCTCCAAGGCTGCCGGGGAGAAATGCGATCACCAGCCTATCGCTTGCTCTGCCATCGAGAAATCTCAAAAATCGTCGGGGCAAAACCTTCACGCTATTTTCTTTGTTCGTTCTGTTTACGCGATATGCCTTCCCATTCTTCAAGCACTTTCACCATATCGGTCAATTCCCAGAGTGTCACGGTGACGCCAGCGGCCATAGCCGGGCTGCACCGCAGGCTCTGGTGAATGCGAACGAAATTGTAGTGCATGAAGTAGATAGCGACCGAGTGAGCGTGGTTCTCGGCTTTCTTTGAGAAGGCGTTTGTCAGCCGGGTGAAGCGGCGCGTTCCCATCCGCATGGAAAGGTTCTGCCGCTCGGCATAACTGGTGCTGATGTGCTTCGGATCGGGGCGCCCTTCAACGCGCTTGTGCTCGGCGCCGATGCACACGCCAGGGCTGTAGCGGCCAGCAGGAACGGCTGCCTCACCGTAAATCTTGACCAGCATGGCATAGTCAATATCGGCGCCGAAGGACTCCTCAATGGCTTCTAGATAGGGCTTGTGGCCGTCGCTGGTCAGCTGCACGCGGTTGGCGAGGCGCAACGCCAGGTCTCCGATGAAGTGATGCGCTGCCGCGCTATCACGACTACCCACATACCAGGATGGGATCAGCTTCGTGTCAGCGTCGATCGCCGTCCAGGTCCAAATATCGCCAGCGTTGGCGGGCGCAGCCTTGGCAGCCTTTACGTTCGCCTGTTTGCAGTGAACGAAGGACCAGGTTTCATCGACCTGGACACGCTTGCAGGGCAGGTTGCGCAGGGTGCGGTCCTGATAGTCGCTGAACGCGTCGCCTGCGTCCTCCAGCAGCTTGACGATGGTGTTCTTGCTGGCACCGGTCATGCGGGCGATGGCGCGGAGTGCCATCCCCTCGACCATCATGCCGAGGATTTGAGCGCGGGCTTCGCGGGAGAGCTTGTTCATGGACATGGTTATATGACCGTTTATGCTTGACGTCAAGCATAATTGCGCAGAAACGCGGGGATTCCATAAGAATCCCACGTGTGCTACACTCAGTGCGGGCCGGGTGAGACTCGAACTCACAACCCCAGGACACGGCGCCTGTGCTCAATCCAATTGAGCTTCCGGCCCATTGAGCACCGACTAGGCCCGTCACGTTCCTTATCAGGGGAGCGCGTGGCGGGCCTTCTTCGTCTCCCTATCGCCAGTCGGCGGAAGCGTAGGGAGCAATCCAGGTCTCAACATTCTCTATCCTCCGAATCCGTCGCGCAGAATGGCGCACTTTCACGCAACACGCAAGGCGGCCATTGCAAAATGGCTTTGCGTGGCGTATTTTGCGTGAAGATTGCGTGGGAGACGGTGCAATGACGCCAATTGAGCGTGCCAAATCGGACCTGGCTAAACTGAAAATCGAAATTTCTCGGCTGCGATCCCAAATCGAAAGCATGGAAAGCAGGCGCGACAAAGTGTCGGCGTATATCGAGATGGCTGACATTTACGAATCTGAAGACGGCCTGGCTGACGGCCTCAGGGCAAAGGGCGGAATTTCTGGCGCCGCCGTTCGTGGTGCAGTGGATGCCATACGGGAGCGAAAAGCACCAATCCACACACGGGAACTCTTGGAAATTCTTGCTAAACAGGGAATCCACGTAGGAGGCAGCAATCCTGTCGCGAACCTATCCGGGTTCTTATCGAGGTCCGAGGAACTCCGGAACAGTAGGGCGCTGGGATGGGGGCTGGCGGGATGGACCGAGTTGATGATGGAGCCGACCGAATCGGCGTCTAGTGTCGATGAAGAAAGCCGCCCCGAACAAACATTGAAGGACGCGGCGCCGATGCCCAAGCCATCCGGTGGCGATCTAGACGACGAATTATAATTCTAGAGTGGTGACTATTTGCGATCCCATCGCTTAGCCGCCGCTTGTTTAGCAATCTCTGCTCGACGTTCCGGGGTCATCCCGGCGGCGCGGGCGGCTGCGCCCTTTCGCCCCATAACCGCAGCCGCCGCATCCTTCCCGTCATCCACCATATCCGGCACCTTCCCGGTGGCGATGTCGCCAATGAGCTTGCCAAGCTGGATCGGGTCCCGCGGGCGCGGGGTGCGCTTCATTGTCATCGTTTATGCCTTGCTCATAATCTGCCCGATCGCAATCCCGCAATCCGCAGACTCGGCGGCCAATTGCGAAAATTTCGCACGCATATCATCTGAGGTTTGTGCTTCTGCCATCTCTGTGTGCACTTGAAATCGCGCGTAACAGAACTTTATCGCTTCCACCAAAGCATCGTGCCGCATCCTTGCGTGAATATCGGCCAGAATTTCAGCCTCAAGCTTTTTTCTGTCATTCGTCATGGGCGTAGTCTGCCACAATGGGTCGCTGCCCGCACCTGGCATCAACTAGGAATTTATGCTGCGGATTTCAAACTGACCCACTACCTCGAGCTGGCGCGGATTGCTTGTTGGAGAACGAAACTCGTCGAATGACTGTCGCTAACACGTTTGGTAACTGGGCAAGCCTAGTAAAAGGGGATGAAAATGTTCCAAAGACGGCATGTGATGCGTCTTGGCGCGGGCGCAGTTCTGGGCGCTGCCATCATTCGGCCCGCCGCCGCCCAGCAGAAGCCCACCGTGCAGCAAAAGATGGTGTTCAAGGCCTCCGACGTGCATCCGGAAGGCTATCCGACCGTCACCGCGGTCGAGGAGATGGGCAAGAAGCTGGCCAGGTCCACCGATGGCCGGTTGAGCGTGCAGATGTACGGTATTATGTAGCAACCACACCTAACCTCAACGACATCCGTTGACATAGTTGATTTGATTCACATGCCACCTGTTCAGGCTCTTTAGGTCGGCTAGACTCCACACAGCAGAACCGGGGCGTGGATCATGGATACTACCTACAATCTTAATGGCGGCTTTAAGCCGACAGCGAAGCGCTCCGCCGACCTGGGCGGACCTGACTTCTACCCTACGCCTCGCTGGGCCACCTTCGCACTCATCGAAAGCGAGCGTTTCGCGGGCGATATTTGGGAACCGGCTTGCGGCGATGGCGCCATGTCGGATGTGCTGACGGAGACCGGCAGTACAGTCATCAGCTCTGATCTTTACGACCGGGGATACGGCGATAGCGGCCATGACTTTCTTCATGCCGACCGAAGATGCGCCAACATCGTTACCAATCCACCATTCAACAGCGCGGAAGGCTTTGTGGCAACCGGCTTGCGCTGCACTCAGCGAAAATTCGCCTTGTTGTTGCGCCTTGCCTTCCTTGAAGGCGCCAACCGCGCCAACACCATTTTCCACAAGAACCCGCCTGGCCGGGTTTGGGTGTTCAGTGAGCGGATTACCTTTTATCCCAAGGGCGCGGTTGTGGCTGGCAGTGGCACCACGGCCTACGCTTGGTTTGTCTGGGACAAAGATCACGACGGCCCAACCGAATTGAAGTGGTTGGCGCCCGGCTTCAAGGCCCGGTTTTCTGCTGCCCCTGTATCTCGACAAGCTGCCTTCGCCCGGCCTGCGTAATAAGCAAACCACGCCTCACTTTGTCGTACTCGACCCAGCCCGCTTGGATGGGATTGTTGGGGGTTTCCCGGTGCGAAACGATGTTGCGGACAATCTGAGAAAATCTTGTGTCCGATCGGCCCGCAAGAATTTCGGCATCCTCGCCTTTTGGACCCAGCATCATTTCCAGCGCCCGGATCAGGTCTGCCGTGGGCATGAAGCCGTCTTGGGCATCATCCAATAGCTCCAGCATGGGCCGGTAAGTGTCACGTTCCTTGATGCGCCCTTCGTAGCGGACGCCGGCTGGCTCACCGTCATGCGACAGAAGCGCGATCCCCGCCTTTCCAAGCGCGGTTTCAATGGCGTTCAGATTGTTGGGGATAGGAACACGGCGGCCTTTCTCGAAATCTCGGATCGTGCTGAGAGCAACGCCAGCTCTTGCAGCTAAATCTTCCTGGCTCCAATCCAACCAGGCGCGGGCAGCTCGGCTTTGTTCGGGTGTTATCATTCCAATGTTATAGCAAGAAAATTCAGCTATGCCAACGTTTTTCGTTGACGTATTCCATATTTACGAATATAACTCATCTCAACGAATAGCGTTGAGGTTGACCGCCATAGGCCCCGGTGCACGGCGTAGAGTGTCCAGCACGGCCCTACTCATTGCGCCGAACTCTGCCGGGCTGGCGGCCTTCCTGTATGTCGGACGGATGGTCTCTAGCTTGTAGTCGGGATCGAACTGCCGGATCACCGCGTCGATACAAGCCAGGTCAGCGTGTAGCTGCTGAACCGCCGTCTGCATGGTGCCGAGCTGGCCAGCGAGATCGGCGCGGCGCTTGACGAGGGCGGGTAGAACGGAATCTGCCATGGGAATGCCTCTATATGGGCATTTAGTATGACATACATTCTTATCGTTGATGTTGGTTATTTAGGTGTGGTTGCTACATAATACCGCAGATGTATGCCTCCATGCAGCTCGGCGGCGAGAAGGAGGCAATCGAGCAGGCCCAGATCGGCGCCATCGCGATCGCCCGCGTCAGCGTCGGCGCGCTGGGCCCGGTGGTCGACGACCTCAATGTGCTGAACCTGCCATTCCTGTTCCGCGACACCGCGCAGGCGCGCCGCGTCCTGGACGGACAGATCGGCCAGGAGCTGCTCGACAAGGTGACCAACCACCCGACCGCGGGGCTGATCGGGCTGGCCTGGATGGATGCCGGCGCGCGTAACATGTACGACACCAAGCGCCCGATCAAGGACCTCGGCGACCTCAAGGGCCTCAAGGTCCGGGTCATGGGCAACCCGATGTTCGTCGACATGATGAACGCGCTCGGCGGCAACGGCGTCGCCATGGGCTACGATCAGGTGTTCACCGCGCTGCAGACCGGTGTGGTGGACGGGGCCGAGAACAATCCGCCGAGCTTTGTGTTCGACAATCATTTTCAGGTGGCGAAGAACTATACCCTGACCGAGCATTTGATCGTGCCGGAGATGGTGGTGTTCTCGAAACGGATCTGGAACCAGCTGTCCAAGGACGATCAGGTGCTGCTGCAAAAATTCGCGAGGGAGGCGCAGCAGGAGGAGCGGGTGCTATGGAACGCCTATGAGCAGTTGGCGCTGGACAAGATGAAGGCCGCCGGCATCAACGTGCAGACGATCGCTGACAAAAAGCCGTTTCAGGACGCGGTGAAACCGGTTTGGGACAAGTACGGCCCGAAATACGCCGAGATGGTCAAGCGCATCCAGGCGGTACCCTAGAATTAATATGCGTGCCAGCTATCGCCGGGCCATGGATGGCCTGTATCTGGGTTGCGTGGGCTTGGCGGGCAGCGCGCTGGTGCTGATTTCCGTTGTGGTGCCGTGGGGGGTTTTCACCCGCTACGGGCTGAACAGCGCGTCCTCCTGGCCCGAGGCGATGGCGATCCTGCTGTCGATCGTGTTGACGTTCTTCGGTGCCGCGGCGTCGTATCGGCTGGGGCTGCACATGCGGGTCTCGTTCCTGCGCGACCAGATGCCGCCGGCGCTGGCGCGGGCGGCGGATTTGCTGGCCGAAGCCATCATGCTGGTGGTCGGGGGGTTCATGGTGGTGAACGGCGCCAGCCTGTGCCAGACCACCTGGTATCAATCGATCGCCGAGTTCCCGGCGCTGTCGGTGGGCGTGACCTATCTGCCGATCCCGCTCGGCGGCATCTGCCTCATTCTGTTCGTGATCGAGCATCTGCTGATCGGCCGTCCCGTCGATGTGCTGGACAGCGCGCACCACCTTCCCGTGGTCGATTAGCCGGTCGATGGACGTTACGATCATCATCTGCACGCTGTTCTTCTGCATCGCCATCGGCGTGCCGATCGCCTATGCGCTGGGCTTGTCGGCCCTGGCCGCGGCCTGGTGGATCGATATCCCGGCCGCGGCGGTGATGCTCCAGGTCTCCAGCGGTGTCAGCAAATTCGCCATGCTGACGATCCCGTTCTTCGTGCTGGCCGGGGCGCTGATGGCCGAGGGCGGGATCGCGCGGCGGCTGGTGGGCTTCGCCAACGTGCTGGTCGGGTTCCTGCGCGTGCGCGGCGGCCTGGCGGTGGTGAACATCGTCGCCACCACGTTCATGTCCGGCATTTCCGGCTCTGCGGTGGCGGACATCTCGGCCATCGGTTCGGTGATGATCCCGCAGATGGAGAAGGTGGGCTATCCCCGGGTTTTTGCCACAAACGTAACCATCAGCGCCTCGGTGCAGGCGCTGCTGATCCCACCGAGCCACAATGCGGTGATCTATTCGCTGGCCACCGGCGGCACCATCTCGATCATCAGCCTGTTCCTGGCCGGCGTAATGCCGGGGCTGCTGCTGGGGTTTTCGCTGATCGTGCTGTGCCTGGTGCTGGCCTACCGGCACGGCTATCCGAAGGGAGAGCCGGTGCCGCTGCGCTACGCCGCCGGCCAGGCAATGGAGGCGTTCTGGGGGCTGATCACCCTGATCATCATCCTGGGCGGCATCCTCGGCGGCATCTTCACCGCGGTGGAGGCCGGCGCGGTCGCCTGCGTCTGGGCGTTCTTCGTCACGATGTTCATCTACCGCGAATATCACTGGCGCGACCTGCCGGGGCTGGTGCACCGCACGTTGCGCACCGTGGCGATGGTGATGACGTTGATCGCGTTCGCCTCCTCGGTCGGCTACATGATGGCGCTGATGCAGGTGCCGGCGCAGATCACTGCGTTCTTCCTGACGGTTTCGCATGACAAGAACGTCATCCTGCTGATGATCAACGTGCTGCTGCTGGTGCTGGGGTGCCTGGTGGACATGGCGCCGGCGATCCTGATCACAACGCCGATCCTGCTGCCGGTGATGATCAATTTCGGCGTCGATCCGGTGCATTTCGGCATGATCATGCTGATGAATTTGGGCATCGGCCTATGTCATCCGCCGGTGGGCGCGATCCTGTTCGTCGGCTGCGCGGTCGGGCGCGTGTCGATGGAAGCGGTGATGCGCGAGATCTGGCCGTTCTATCTGGTGATGTTCGGGGTGCTGATGCTGGTCACCTATGTGCCGTCGATTTCCCTCTGGCTGGTTCGGCTGTATGGCTGACCCCGGCGAAACCCTGGATCGGAGAACAACCAGATCATGACGAAGCCCGACCGAAGCGCCGCGGCATTGCTGTATCTGGAGGATGTGTCGGTCGGGCAGCGCTTCACCACCGCGACCAAACTTGTGGAGGTGGCGGAGATCAAAGCCTTCGCCGGGGCCTATGACCCGCAGCCCTTCCATTTGGATCACGAGGCAGCGAAAGCGACGCTGTTCGGTGGATTGGCGGCAAGCGGCTGGCATACCGCGGCGATGAGCATGCGGCTGCTGGTGGATGACGGGCCGCCATTCGCCGCCGGCATCATCGGCGGCGGCGGCGAGCTGTCATGGCCGCTGCCGACGCGTCCTGGCGATATCCTCCGGGTGGAGACCGAGATATTGGAGGTGACCCCGTCGCGTTCCCGTCCGGAGCGTGGCACCGTGACCCTACGCAACGAGACCCGCAACCAGAACGGCGAGATCGTGCAGAGCTTTACTGTGAAGATCGTGGTCCCGCGCCGCCCCACGGCGGGTCCCTTTGGTGGAAGATAGACATGGCCCATGACGGTTTGCGTTTCGGCATCTTTTTGGCCCCGTTCCACCGCGTCGGCGATAACCCGACTTTGGCGCTGGCGCGCGATCTGGAACTGATCGAGTGGCTGGACCATCTCGGCTACGACGAGGCCTGGATCGGCGAGCATCATTCCGCCGGCTGGGAAATCATCGCCGCACCCGAGATATTTATCGGCGTGGCGGCGGACCGGACCAAGCGGATCATGCTGGGGTCTGGCGTCACCAGCCTGCCGTATCACCATCCGCTGCTGGTGGCGCAGCGCTTCGTGCAGCTGGACCACATGACCCGCGGCCGCGCCATGCTGGGCTGCGGGCCGGGCGCGCTGGTGTCGGATGCCTACATGATGGGCATCGATGCCGAACAGCAACGCCGTATGATGGACGAATCGCTGGGGGCGATCATGCAGCTGCTGGCCGGCGAGGAGCCGGTGACGATGAAGACCGACTGGTTCGAACTGCGCGACGCGCGGCTGCATCTGGCGCCGTACACCAGGGGCGGCTTCCCGATCGCGGTCGCCAGTGCCACCACGCCATCCGGCGTGCTGACCGCGGGCAAGCATGGCGTCGGCCTGCTGTCGCTGGGTGCGGGCTTGCCGGGCGGGCCGGAGAAACTGGCCGAACAATGGAAGATGGGCGAGGCGGAAGCGGCCAAATACGGCAAGACCCTCCAGCGCGACGATTGGCGGCTGGTGGTCAACATGCACGTGGCCGAGGACGACGAACTGGCGATGCGCGAGGTCCGGCGGGGCGAGCGGGTGGAGACGCAGAGCTATTTCAGCGAAACGCTCGGCCGCCCGCCGATGCGCAGCGAGAACCCGCTGGCCGAGGGCCTGGCCGCCGGCACCACGCTGGTGGGATCGCCGGACACGGTCGCTGACGGCATTGCGCGGATGCTGCAATTCACCGGCGGCGGCGCCGGGGCGGTGCTGTTCCGCGCCCATGAATGGGCCAATCGCGAGCAGACTTTGCGCAGCTACGAATTGTTCGCGCGCTGGGTGATGCCGCGCTTCCAGGGCAGCTTGGTTCGTCCGCTGGCGTCGCGCGAATGGGCCAGCGAGAACCGAGGCGGCATCTTCGGCCCCAGCATGAACGCGCTGCGCAAGGCGTTCACCGACGCCGGACAGGATGTGCCGGATCATATGCGCATGAAGCTGCATACCGGGAAATCGCCGGTCTAAGGCAATTCGCTGGGCGCAGCGCCCCCAGACCCGCGTTCCTTTAAGGAAGGGATTTCAAAGGCATGCCTTTGACGGGGTCAAGGGGCAGAGCCCCTGGGCTTATTTGCTGCTTAGCAGCAAAATTCGCTTGCGCTCAGCTATCTGCATAGGTAGTCTGCACCAGCAGCATGGCTAGGTCCTACCGAGCCGGCCTTGCATTCAGGGGATGCTCGTTTTGACAACTAGCTTGTACACCCTGACCGATGCCATCCGTCAGGTCGAAGCTGCGCTGGATCGCGGCGAGCGTTTATCGGACGTTGTCAGCCTGGTCTCGCGTGGCTGCGCGATCGACCGGGGGCTGTTGACCCGAAGATGGGTGCAGTTCACCGCGGTCGGCGTGCCGCCGCTCGGTGTCGCGACCCCGAAATCCAGCGGCGCCGGCCGGACGATGGTCGGCGGCAAATAGGGCAATATCAGGCGGGAATGCGCACTTTCATCGATTTGATGCCGCGCAGAAAATTCGAATAGACCCGCTCCGGCGCGCTGGTTACCTCGATCACCGGAAAGCGCGGCAGGATTTCCTCCCACAGGATCCGCAGCTGCATCTCGGCCAGCCGGTTGCCGACGCAGCGATGCACGCCGAAGCCGAACGACAGATGCTGGCGCGGGCGGGCACGGTCGACGATGAACCGGTCGGCCTGCTCGATCGCGTCCTCGTCGCGGTTGCCGGACACATACCACATCACCACCTTGTCGCCGGCCCGGATGCGCTGGCCGCCCAGTTCGGCATCGGCCAGCGCGCTGCGCCGCATATGCACCACCGGGGTCTGGTAGCGGATGATCTCGCTGACCATGCCGGGGATCACGGCCGGGTTCGCCCGCAGCTTGGCGTATTGATCCGGGTTGTTGTGCAGCGCCCAGAGCCCGCCGCTGATGGAGTTGCGGGTGGTGTCGTTGCCGCCGACGATCAGCAGCGCCAGCGTGCCCATGAACTCGCGCGGTTGCAGGTTCCGCGTCGCCTCGCCATGCGCCAGCATGGAGATCAGGTCGTGGCGCGGCGGCGCATTCACCCGTTCGTTCCATAGCCGGCTCATGGCCTGCGCCATCTTGGTCAGTTCGTCGAAGCGTTCCTGCTCGGAATGCACCGGCGATTCCGGGTCGTTGACATTGCAGATCGCCACGTCCGACCAATAAGTCAGCTCGGCCCGGTCCTCGAACGGATAATCGAACAATGTCGCCAGCATCTGCGTCGTCAGCTCGACCGAGACGCGCTGCACCCAGTCGAATTCCTCGCCGCGCGGCAGCCCGTCCAGGATGCGGCAGGCGCGCTCGCGGATCAGCTGCTCCATGCGCTGCAAATTCGCCGGCGCGACGATCGGGCTGACCACCCGGCG
>JAYTXR010000027.1:0-31018 GCA_043742865.1 Acetobacteraceae bacterium | reverse complement strand
GCATGCCTTCCGTCGGTCTCGACGTCGCGGCGCAGCGTGGTGACCTCGAAGCCGCGTCCGCCGGCCACCGCGGTGACGGTGCCATGCGCGATACCGGTGGGCACCGCGCGAATGCCGGTCTTGGTCAGCGCCCGGACGATGTCCTCGGGCGGGCGCGGGGTGGCGAGGTCAATATCCGCGACAGGGCGTCCGGCCAGCGCATCGCGCACCGCGCCGCCGACCACGCGGGCACCGGGCAGGGCGGCCAGCACCGCGCGCAGCGCTGGATCGGCCAGAAACTTTGGCGGCGCGATCCGCAGCGCCGGCGTTTCGTTCAAGCTTCGCCCCGCTTCAAGCGTCACCACGCAGCCGGCGGGCCAAATGCACCAGAATGGCCGCGGTCGCGCCCCAGACGAAATGTTCCGGATGGGGCCAGACCCAGTATTCGCGCAGCTTGCCGCGCGAGCAATGCATCTCCCGACGCGGTGCCGCGGGATCGAGCAGCACCGAGAACGGCAGTTCGAACACCGCCGCCACTTCCTGCGGGGACAGCACAAAATTCAGATCCGCCTGGATCAACCCCAGCACCGGGGTGATCCGGTAGCCGGTACCGGTGACATAGGTCGGCATGCGCCCAAGCACCTCGACATTGGCCGGATGGAGCCCGATCTCCTCCTCGGCCTCGCGTAACGCCGCGGCTTCGGGGTGGGCGTCGCCGGGATCGATCCGCCCGCCGGGGAAACTCACCTGACCGCCGTGCTTGGCCAGATGCGCGGTGCGCTGGGTCAGCAGCACGCCGGGAAGCGGGCGAAGAACGATCGCCACCAGCACCGCCGCTTCCACCAGCTGGCCGTCATAAGGATCGGACGGGTCGTCCAGCCGGGGCGCGAAGATATCGTGCGGCGCATCCAGTTCTGCCAGCCCGGACAGCCGGGCGCGCAGCTCCGCGGCGGTCACGCCTGCCAACTCCCGCGCATAATAGGGCTAATCCTCCAGGTCCGGCAGCTCGCCAAGACTGAAAAACTGTCCCTGGCTCCACACGCCCAGCATCTGGCGTCCATGCAGCCATTCCGGCACCGCCAGCGCCACCAGTTCGTAATAGACGGCGCGGCCGATCCGCGCTTCGACCGCCAGCCGGCCGCCGCCGGGACGAACCTGGATATACGGGGTCGGCTCGCAGGTCAGCAAATCATGCGCGATGCGGATCGGATGCTCGGGTCCGGCGGCGATGATCTGGTCCACATTGGTGCGAAACGAAAGCACCTGCTGCTGGCCGTCGCCGGACCAGTCCAGTTCCACCGCCAGGAACGGCGCGTCCTCCACCACGATCCGGCCACGCTCGGCCGGGGTTTGCAGCCAAAACGACCCGTCCGCATCGCGTTTCAGCACACTGGCGAACAGACAGACCATCTCCTTACGCCCGATCGGGCTGCCACGGTACATCCATGTGCCGTCGCGGCGGATCACGAAGGGCAGGTCGCCGCACTCGACCGGCACCCGCCTCGGTCGCGGTGGCGCCGGCACAGGAGACAATATCGGTTGCGCGATCGGTTGCGAAAATTCCACTTGCGAAAATTCTTCTCCGGGGGCTTCGGCCGATCCAGCCATGCTCGCCTCGTTCACGTTGTTAACCCCAGTCTGTCGCCGGCGCTTCCTTCGACTAGCCTGATATAGGTAGCATCCCCCCTTCGAGCAAAGTGCCTATATGAGCTTTCGGAATGCTAACCGCGGGATGACCCATTTATGCCGGCCGATCTGACCTCATTTACCCGGATGAACCCAGCCGTCATGCCGCCCGGCGGGGAAGCGGCGGCGATCGAGGCGCTTGGCGCGCGCATCGCGATGGTGCGCGCCGGCATCGGCCGGGTGATCTTCGGCCAGGACGAGGTCGTGGATCAGACGCTGATCACGCTGCTTTCGGGCGGGCATGTGCTGCTGGTGGGAGTGCCCGGGCTGGGTAAAAGCCGGCTGGTCGAGACGCTGGGCGTGGTGCTCGGCCTGGCCACCAAGCGGGTGCAGTTCACGCCCGACCTGATGCCGCCCGACATCACTGGCAGCGAGGTCCTGGACGAGGCGGAGGGGCGGCGCAGCTTCCGCTTCCTGCCCGGCCCGGTGTTCTGCCAGTTGCTGATGGCCGATGAGATCAACCGCGCCAGCCCGCGCACCCAGTCGGCGCTGCTGCAGGCGATGCAGGAGCGCCGCATCACCGTCGGCGGGGCCGAACACGCGCTGCCGCGGCCGTTCCATGTGCTGGCCACACAAAATCCGATCGAGCAGGAGGGCACCTACCCGCTGCCGGAAGCTCAGCTGGATCGGTTTCTGCTGGAGATCACCGTGCCGTATCCCGATCTGGCCGCCGAACGCACGATGCTGATCGCCACCACCGGCGCCAGTGAGGCGGCCGCGATGCCGGTGCTGACCGCCGAGGAACTGCTCGCCGCCCAGGCGCTGATCCGCCGCGTTCCGGTGGGCGAGACCATCGTCGAGGCGATCCTGGCACTGGTGCGCGGCGGCCGTCCCGACACCGCCACCGACGAGGGGGTGCGCCGGCACGTCGCCTGGGGTCCCGGACCGCGCGCGGCGCAGGCGCTGATGCTGGCCTGCCGCGCCCGCGCCGTGCTGGATGGCCGCCTCGCCCCCAGCCTGGACGACGTGGCGGCGCTTGCCCGCCCGGTGCTTCGCCATCGCATGGCACTGAATTTCGCCGCGCGCGCGGACGGGATCGCGCTGGCGCAGGTGATCGACCGGCTGGTCGACCAGCTTGGCTGATCCGGCCCTGAATTCCGGCGCAAGCCGGATCGAAGCGCCCCATGCCCGCCGGGCAGAAGCTTTGGGCGCCCGGCTGCCGCCGCTGCTGGTGGCGGCCGAACGGGTCGCGGCGACCGTTGCCCAGGGCGTGCATGGCCGCCGCCGCACCGGCCAGGGCGAAAGTTTCTGGCAGTTCCGCCCGTTCACCGCAGGCGACCCGGTGGCGCGGATCGACTGGCGCCAATCGGCCAAATCCGACCGTTCGTTTGTGCGCGAGACCGAGTGGGAGGCGGCGCAGACGGTGTTCCTGTGGCGCGATGGTTCGGCCTCGATGCGCTGGCACTCGCGCCTGGCGGCCACCGACAAGCAGGAGCGGGCCGGGCTGCTGCTGCTGGCGCTGGCCGCGTTGTTGTTGCGCGGCGGGGAGCGCGTGGCGTTGCTGGGCGGGCGGGCGGTATCGGGCCGCGCCGGGCTCGACATCCTGGCCGGCACGCTGGAGAGCGCGGCCGGCGAGGAACCCGGGCTGCCGCCGGATGCCCCGATGCCCCGCCATTCGAGGCTGGTGCTGATCGGCGATTTCCTGGCCCCGCTGGAGCAGGTGCAGGCCAGCATCGCCGGCTTCGCGGCCATCCCCGCCAGTCTGCATATGCTGCAAATCCTCGACCCCGCCGAGGCGCTTCTGCCGTATCAGGGCCGGGTCCGCTTCCAGGGCATGGAGCGCGAGGCCGATACGCTGATCCCCCGCGTTGAAGCGGTGCGCCCGGCCTATGCGAAGGCATTGGAAGCGCATCAGGCCGGGCTGGCCGCCATCGCCGCCGGGGCCGGCTGCCGCTTCGCCGTGCATCGGACCGACCATTCGCCCGAGGCCGCGCTGCTCGGGCTGTACACAGCGCTGGATACCGGGCTGCATACCGGGCTGGCGGCCCGCTGATGCTGGCGTCCCTGGTCTTCACGGCACCCTACGCCCTGGCCGGACTGGCATTGCTGCCGGTGCTGTGGTGGCTGCTGCGGGTCACGCCGCCGGCGCCGCGCACGCAGAGTTTCCCGGCGATCCGGCTGCTCGCCGGTCTGGCCGCGGCGCAGGAAACCCCGGCGCGCACGCCGCCCTGGCTGCTGGCGTTGCGCCTGCTCGCCGCCGGGCTGGTGATCCTGGCGCTGTCCGGCCCGGTGCTGGACGCCGGCGACAGCCTGCCCGGCGACGGGCCGGTCCTGCTGGTGATCGACGATGGCTGGGCCGCCGCTCCGGACTGGCCGCTTCGCCTGCGGGCGGCCGGCGGAGTGCTGGACCGCGCCCAGCGCCAGGGCCGGCCGGCGGCGCTGCTGGCGACCGCTGCCGATCCGAATGGGTCCCCGCCTGTTGCCACGCCGCCGATGCCGGCGCAGGAACTGCGCGCCCGGCTGGCCGCCCTGGCGCCGCGCGCCTGGCCGCCCGACCGCGCCGCCGCCGCCGCTGCGCTGGCCGGTTGGCGGCATCCGGGTGCCGCCATCGTCTACCTCGCCGACGGCCTGACCGATGGGCCCGATTTTGCCGCCTTCGCCGTCGCGCTGAACGCTGCCGGTTCGGTGACCGAGCTGTGCTGCGATCGCCCTGGGGCAAAACTGTTGCTGGCGCCGCGCGCCGAGGCGGATCGGCTGGTGGCGCGGCTGGCCCGGGTGGCGCAACCGGTGGCGGAAACAGTCGCCGTGCTGGCGCAGAGCGGCGACGGCCGTACTCTGGCCCGCGCCGAAATTGCGCTTCCCGCCGGCGCGGTTTCGGGGGAGGCATCGATCGAGCTGCCGCCGGAATTGCGCAACCGGC
This sequence comes from Acetobacteraceae bacterium, assembly GCA_043742865.1. Classification (GTDB taxonomy): domain Bacteria; phylum Pseudomonadota; class Alphaproteobacteria; order Acetobacterales; family Acetobacteraceae; genus PALSA-911. The sequence continues at coordinate 26,493 of JAYTXR010000027.1, read as the reverse complement.
TGACCCGAATGGCGCTGGAAGACACCCAGTCGGCCGGCTCGGTGGTGCTGCTGGACGAGCGCTGGCGCCGCCGCCCGGTCGGCCTGCTGGCCGCGGAACAGGCGGCGATGCGCCAGGGCGGCGGCGAAACCCCGCTGACCGGCCCGTTGTTTTTCCTCCGCCGGGCGCTGGCGCCGTACATCGAACTGCGCGAGGGCAGCCTCGATCAGCTGCTCGCCCGCAATCTGTCGGTGCTGATCCTGGCCGACTGGAATGGGACCAACGCGGCGGAGCGCGCCGCGCTGCTGGGCTGGGTGGAGCAAGGCGGGCTGCTGATCCGCTTCGCCGGTCCGCGCTCGTCCGGTGCCGGGATTGCCGACGCCGTCTCCATCCATCCGAATCTGGCGGATCCGTTGCTGCCGGAAAAACTGCTGGACGGCCAGCGCCAGCTCGGCGGGGCACTGTCCTGGTCCCAGCCCGCCGGGCTGGCGGCGTTTCCGCCGGCCTCTCCGTTCGTAGGTCTGACGGTGCCCGAGGAAGTTCGGATCAACCGCCAGGTGCTGGCCGAGCCGTCGCCGGGTCTGGCGGCGCATAGCTGGGCGAGCCTGGCTGATGGCACGCCGCTGGTGACCGAGGCCGCCCGTGGCGCCGGACGAGTGGTGCTGTTTCACGTCACCGCCAATGCCGACTGGTCGAACCTTCCGCTATCGGGCCTGTTCGTCGACATGCTCCGCCGCCTGGTGCAGCTCTCGGCGGGGATCGCCGACACCGCCGACGGTACCAGGCTGTCGCCGGTGGAGACTCTGGACGGTTACGGCCAGCTTGGCCCGCCGCCACCGGCCGCGACCGGCCTGATGGGCAACGAGCTGGCCGATGCGACCGCCTCGCCGCGCCACCCGCCGGGGCTGTATGGACCGGAGAACGGCCGTCGGGCGCTGAACCTGGGGGCGATGCTGGCGCCGCCGCAAGAAGCGGCACCGATCGCCGGCGCGCGCGTCGAGGCGATCGGCAGCGCGGTGCCTGAACGCCCGATCGGCCCCTGGCTGCTCAGCGCGGCGTTTTTCCTGCTGATCGCGGATCTTTTGATCGGGCTTTGGCTGCGTGGGCTGCTGAGCCCGCTGGGCGGGGCGAAAGCCGGCGGGGCGAAAATCGCCGCCTGCGTGCTGCTGCTGGCCTTGGCGTGCGGCCCGGCGGCTTGGGCGCAGGATTTGGCCGCCGATCATCCCGCACTTTCCACCCGCCTGGCCGCGATCGTAACCGGCGACGATGCCGCTGATAGGCTGGCCCTGGCCGGCCTCGGTGGGCTGACCGGCTATGTCAACCGCCGCACCGCGGCCATCCTGGCGCCGCCCGACGCGGTGAGCCCGGGGCTGGACGATCTGAGCTTCTACCCGCTGCTGTACTGGCCGATCACCGCCGAGGCGCGGACGCTGGAGCCCGCCGCCATCGCCGCGCTGAATAACTACATGGCGCGCGGCGGGATCGTGGTGATCGATACCGGCGGCGGGTCGGCGGCCGGCGTCGGCAGCGGCGCCGGCTTTGCCCCGGGGGTGGAGGCGGCGTTGCTGCGGGTCGGCGCCGGGCTGTCGATCCCGCCGCTGGCGCCGCTGACCTCCGAGCACGTGCTGGCGCGGGCGTTTTATCTGCTGTCGGAATTCCCCGGCCGTTATTCCGGCGAGCCGGTCTGGGTGCAGCGCGACCAGGACCGTGCCAATGACAGCGTCAGCCCGGTGATCCTCGGCGCCAATGGCTGGGCCGCCGCCTGGGCGGTGGATGGGGCCGGGCGCAACCCCTATGCGACGCTGCCCAACACCGCCGGCACCAATACCGACGCCCGTGGTGTTGCGACTATCGGCAGCGCCCGCCAGCGACTGCTGGCCTATCGCTTCGGGGTGAATTTGGTGATGTATGCGCTGACCGGCAACTACAAGGGCGATCAGGTCCACGTGCCCCAGATATTGCAACGTTTGGGGCAATAGGCATGGAACAGGTCATTGCCGCGTGGCGCTTTTCTCCGCTGGTCCCGCTCTGGTTGATCGCGCTGCTGGCGACGCTAGCCACGCTGGCATTGATCCCCGCCTTCTGGCGCCGGGCCCGTGGCGCGACTTTGCGTGCCGCTGGCTTCGCGGTGCTGCTGCTGTGGCTGTCAGGGCCGCTTCTGGTGCAGGAAAACTGGAAAAATCTGGCCGATATCGGGTTGCTGGTGGTCGACCGGACCGCCTCCATGCAGATCGGCCAGCGCACCCGCCTGACCGAAGCAGCGCGAAGCGCCATCGCCGCGCAGGCCGGATCGCTGCCCGGTCTGGAATTGCGCATCTTGACGGTGGCGGAGGGCGGCAACACCGGCACCAACCTGTTCGCCGCCATCGAACGCGCTTTGGCCGACATCCCGCGCAGCCGCTTTGCCGGCGCCATCCTGCTGACCGACGGCCAGGTGCACGACACGCCCAACCTGGTCCAGGGGGCGAAATTGCTCGGCGGCAGCCCGCTGAACGTGCTGATCGCCGCCGCCGGTGAGGAGACCGACCGCCGGCTGCGGGTGATCGAGGCGCCATCCTACGGCCTGGTCGGCAAGCCGGTCACGCTGCGCGCGATTGTGGAAGATTTGGGCGTGAAAGATCTGGGTGTTGCGCATCCGGGCGGATCGGCGCGGCTGACCATCCGCCGCGACGGCGAGCCGATGCGGATCGTCCGCGTGCCGGTCGGCGTCGAACAGAGCTTGGAAATCCCGATCACCCGCGCCGGCCCCACGGTGATCGAGCTGTCGGCCGAGGCGCTGGCGGGGGAGGTCTCCACGCTGAACAACCGGGCAGTGATCGAGATCAACGGCGTGCGCGACCGGCTGCGCGTGCTGCTGATTTCCGGCGAACCCCATTCCGGGGAGCGCACCTGGCGTCGGCTGCTGAAGGCCGACCCTGCCGTGGACCTGGTGCATTTCACCATCCTGCGCCCGCCCGAAAAGGACGATCAGACACCGCTGAACGAACTGGCGCTGATCGCCTTTCCGGTGCGCGAGCTGTTTCTCGACAAGCTCGACAGCTTCGACCTGATCGTGCTCGACCGCTTCCAGAACCGCGGCCTGCTGCCGACCCCGTATCTTGGCTACATCGCCGACCATATCCGCGACGGCGGCGCGCTGTTGCTGTCGGTCGGGCCGGAATTCACCGGCAATTCCAGCCTGGCAGATACCCCGCTCGGCAGCGTGCTGCCGGCGCGTCCGAAGCCGGGCCGCGGCGTGATCGACGGCGCGTTCCGCCCGCGCGTGACGGAACTCGGCGCCCGCCATCCGGTCACTGAATCCCTGGCCGGCGCCAACATTTTTGGCGTCAATGCGCCAGAGACTCCTCCCGATTGGGGTTCCTGGTATCGCCGCATCGATCCGGTCGATGTGCGCGGCGACGTGCTGATGAGCGCGCCCGGCGGTGCGCCGCTGCTGATCACCGCCCATTACGGCCGCGGGCGTGCGGCGTTGCTGCTGTCGGACCAGATCTGGCTGTGGTCGCGCGGCCATGAGGGCGGCGGACCGCAGGCCGAATTGCTGCGCCGGGTCGCGCATTGGCTGATGCAGGAGCCCGAACTGGAGGAGAACGCGCTGAATGCGCGGGTAGCCGATGCCAGCCTGCATGTCGAGCGGCGGACCACCGACCCGGGGGCGCCGGTCACGGTCACGGTCACCGACCCCGACGGCCAACGCGCCAGCGTGGCGCTGGAAGCGTCTGGCCCAGGGCGCGCCACGGCCAACCTGCCGGCCACCCTGCCCGGCGTCTGGCAGGTGAGCGATGGCATCCGCACGGCCTACGCCGCCTCGGGGGCCGCCAATCCGCCGGAACTGGCCGATCTGCGCGCCACCGCAACCCGGCTCGCCCCGCTGGCCCGTGCCTCCGGCGGCGGGGTGCACTGGCTGGCGACATCCGATGCCCTGGCGGCGCCATCGGTGCCCGAACTGCGCCGTATCGAACCCGGCGGCGTCGCCTCCGGCAGCGCCTGGATCGGGCTGGTGTCGCGCGATGACCACATCGTGACGGACATTGCCGGGCTGGCGCTGTTGCCGGCGTGGTTGGCGTTGCCGATGATGCTCGGACTTCTGCTGGCCGGCTGGCGCCGAGAGGGCGCATAGTCCGGCCGCACCCAATCTGTTGACAAAGGAGCCGTGTCTTTCGTCCTCCCCCGCCCCCGGGCCCTGGAATTCCGCGCAAAATACCCTCCGGGCCGCCCGGACGCACCGCGTCGGCGCTGATGCTGGTCGGCCTGATCGGGCTTTGCCTGCTGACCGGTGCGGCCACCGGCGCGGTGACCGCCGGCAACATCGCGTCCTGGTACCGCCCGCTGGTCCGCCCGCCCGGCGCGCCTCCGGACTGGGTGTTCGCGCCGGTGTGGACCGTGCTGTATGTGGCGATGGGAGTTGCGGCCTGGCGGGTGTGGCGTCTTGGCGCCGGCACCCCCGAAAGGCGCCGCGGCTATGACGCGCTGCTGCTGTGGGGCTGGCAACTGGCGATCAACGCGCTTTGGCCGGCGGTGTTCTTCGGTCTGCACGCGCCGGCGGCGGGGTTGGCGGTGATCCTGGCGCTGCTGGCGCTGATCGGGCTGACCATCCGCGCCTTCGCCCGCATCGACCGCCCGGCGGCGGCGCTGTTGGTGCCGTATCTAGCCTGGTGCGGCTACGCCACCTATTTGAACGCCGGGTTCTGGTGGCTGAACCGCGGCTGAGCTACAGTCAGTGTCATGACCCTTTTTTCCCATCGCATCCCCCGCCTTGCCGGCATTTTGGCCATCCCGCTGCTGCTGGTCGCCACGCCTGCCCTGGCGCAATCGCCGCTCTCCGGCGGGGTGCTCGGCCCCGGCAGTGCCACGGCTGGCGCGCAGCCGAACGCCAAGCCCCAGCAGCGCCGCCCGGCGGCCCTGCCGGGCACCCGGACCGACCGCACCGAGCCCGCGCCGGCCGATCGGCTGGCCAGCGAGATGGCCCCGACCGAGGCGTTGTTCGACGGCATCAACCGGGGCGACATGGCCGCCGTCAAGGACGCGATCAGCCGCGGCGCGGAGCTGAACGGGCGCAATATCCTGGGCCTGACGCCGATCGACCTGTCGGTTGACCTTGGTTACAGCGATATTTCCTTCCTGCTGCTGTCGCTGCGCGGGTCCGGGGATAAAAATGGCCCGCCGCCAGCCGTGGGCGGCAAGGCCGACCTGCAAGCGCTCGCCAAGGCCGAGGCCCGGTCCGCCCAGCGGTCTGCCCAGGCATCCGCCAAAGCAGCGAAATCCGCCAAAGTGGTCGTGTCGCCGCCGCCCCCTGCATCCCCCAAACTATTCGCCAATGACGGCGGCGCCCCGGTGCCCAATGCCGGCTTCCTCGGCTTCGGCACCCAGCGCTAGCGCTCCATGCGAAGGCTGCTTGGCTTCGGCAGGCGAGGCGAGCAACGGTTGATCGAACGGCTCGGCGGGACTTTGGACCCGCTGGTGCAGATGCTGTTCCAGGATCCCGGCGCCGGCATGCTGGTGGTAGATCGCGCCGGGGTCATCGTGCGGGCGAACGAGACGTTGCGGCGGATGGTGGCGCGGCGGGTGGATTTGCAGCCGGGCTCGCCGTCCGGGGCGCTGTTTCGCGAGGTTGACCAGGCCATGCTGCGCCGGGCGCTGGAGGGTGCCGAGGTGCCCGAACCGCTGCCGACCCGGCTGGAGGCCGCCGATACCGATCCGGACCATCGGGTGAATTTGGCGGTAACGGTGCTGCGCGAGGCGGACGGGTCGGTCAGCGGCGCGATGCTGCGGCTGACCGACATCACCACCCAGAAGCGGCTGGAGGCGCAGTTGGCGCATAGCCAGAAGCTGCAGGCGGTGGGTCAGCTGGCAGGCGGGATCGCGCATGATTTCAACAATCTGCTGACCGCGATCGCCGGTGCGGCGGAGGCGATGCTGGAGCGTGACGGGCCAGCGGATCCCGATGCCCAGCAGATCCTGGACAGCGCCGGGCGCGGCGCGGCCCTGGTCCGCCAGCTGCTGGCGTTCGGGCGCCAGCAGACCTTGCAGCCGCGCGCGCTGGCGGTGAACGAGGCGATCACGGCGCTGTCCTCGCTGTTTGACCGTCTGCTCGGCGGAAAAATCCGGCTGGTGCTGGAACTGGAAGCGCCGGGGAGAAGGGTGCGGGCGGACCCGACGCAGCTGGACCAGGTGCTGATCAATCTGGCGGTGAACGCGCGCGATGCGATGCCCGATGGCGGCACGCTGACCTTACGCAGCGGACACATCAACCTGTATCGCAACCTGACCCTGGGCGAGGAGACGATCCCGCCCGGACGCTACGTGATGATCGAAGTGCAGGACACCGGCATCGGCATTTCCGCCGAATTGCTGCCGCGCATCTTCGATCCGTTCTTCACCACCCGCCGCGAGCAGGGCGGCAGCGGGCTGGGACTGTCCACGGTGCACGGGATCGTACGCCAGTCCGACGGGTTTCTGACGGTCGAGAGCACGCCGGGGCAGGGCAGCCGGTTCCGCATTTATTTGCCCAGATACGATGCCGAACTCCTGCCCGCCCCACCCACACCCACGCCCCCACCCACGCCCAGCCCCGTCACCGCCGCGCCGGGGATCGGCCGGCGCGTGGTGCTGCTGGTGGATGACGAGGATGCGGTGCGCCGCCTGGCCGAGCGGGCGCTGATTCGGCGCGGCTGGACCGTGCTGGCGGCCGACCAGGCCGACGCCGCGCTGGCGCTGGCGGCGCAGGCCACGCCTATCCACGCGGTGATCTCCGACGTGGTGATGCCGGGGATGGACGGGCCCGCGCTGGTGCGGGCGCTGCGGCAAACCCGGCCGGGCCTGCCGGCGATCCTGGTGTCGGGCTATGCCGCGGAAGCGCTGCGGCGGGAACTGACCGGCGACGATGTGGCCTTCCTGGCCAAACCCTATGCGCTGCGCGAGCTCGGGGATTTGCTGGAGCAAATGACGCGGGCGGATGTTGCGATTTAGTCCTTGTATTGGACCCACAGGGAGAACATACCATAAACAATAATCAACGCTGGATTCGCGGTTGCGACTCGATTTGCTTGTAGTGCACCATGATTTGTGCACAATCTTTAAGAGAAATGGTAGCGACATGTTAAACGGCAGGGTTGTGGCGGGGCTCAAACGGGGATGACAATGGACAAGAACAAGGCGCTCGACGCCGCTCTCTCGCAGATCGAGCGGGCGTTCGGCAAAGGTTCGATCATGCGCATGGGCGCGCGGGCCGGCAACGAACATATCGAAGTGATCCCCTCGGGTTCGCTCGGGCTCGACATGGCGCTGGGTATCGGCGGGCTGCCGCGCGGGCGCGTGGTCGAGATTTATGGGCCGGAAAGCTCTGGCAAGACCACGCTGGCGCTGCACGCGATCGCCGAGGCGCAGCGGCTGGGCGGCACCTGTGCGTTCATCGATGCCGAGCACGCGCTGGATCCGACTTATGCCCGCAAACTGGGCGTGGACGTGGATAATCTGCTGCTCAGTCAGCCCGATTCCGGGGAACAGGCGCTGGAGATTTGCGACACCCTGGTCCGTTCCGGGGCGATCGACGTGCTGGTGATCGACAGCGTGGCCGCCCTGGTGCCGCGCGCCGAGCTGGAAGGCGAGATGGGCGACAGCCATATGGGGCTGCATGCAAGGCTGATGAGCCAGGCGCTGCGGAAAATCACCGGCAGCGTGTCGCGCAGCAAGACCATGCTGATCTTCCTGAACCAGATCCGCATGAAGATCGGGGTGATGTTCGGCAACCCGGAGACCACGACCGGCGGCAACGCGCTGAAATTCTATGCCTCGGTCCGGCTGGAGATCCGCCGCATCGGCCAGATCAAGGACCGCGAGGAGATGGTCGGCAACCAGACCCGGGTGAAGGTGGTGAAGAACAAGCTGGCGCCGCCATTCCGCCAGGTCGAGTTCGACATCATGTATGGCGAGGGCATCAGCAAGGTTGGCGAGTTGATCGACCTGGGCGTGAAGGCGGGCGTGGTGGAGAAATCTGGCGCCTGGTTCAGCCACGACAGCACCCGCATCGGCCAGGGCCGCGAAAACGCCAAGCAGTTCCTGCGCGACCACAAGGATATGGCGCTGTCGATCGAGAAAAAGGTGCGCGACCAGGCCGTCGTGGTGGCCAACACCATGCTGTCCAGCATTGAGGAAGGCGAGGAGGCCGAGGCGGCTGAATGATTTCTTTCCGGACGGCCCAAATCCGGACGGCCCAAATCCGGACGGGCCAAATCCAGACGGGCCAAATCCTGGCGCCGGCCTGACCGATGCCGACCACGAACTGATTGCCGCGGCCAACGATGTGCTTGCGCGCCATTACCGCCCGCACTGGCACACCGTGGCGGCGGCGATCCGGGGCCGCGACGGGCGGATATGGACCGGCCTGCATATCGGCGCCACGGTCGGGCGGCTATCGGTCTGCGCCGAGGCGGTGGCGTTCGGCCGCGCAGTGCTGGAGGGCGACGGCACGATTGCCACAGCGGTTGCGGTGCGCCATCCAAAACCAGAGGAGACCGACCGCGAGCTAGCCGTCGTCGCCCCCTGCGGCGCCTGCCGGGAGATGATTTTCGACTACAGCCCACAAGCCGCGGTGATCCTGCTGGCGCCGGAGGGCCTGGTGAAGCTGCCGGTACGCAGCCTGCTGCCGCTGCCGTACCGGCGATAATCCGCAAAACCCTATCGCCCGCCGGACGACATCAATCCGGCGGCCAAGGCGGCAAAGCCAGGGGCAGCGGCGACAATAGATCGCCCGCATCGCCCGCATCGCCCGCATCGAGCGCAACAGCGACCGTAACATCGCGGGCCGGCCCCGAACCAGCCGGTACGGCCGCAAAAACCTCGCCGTCCTCACAAGGTTGCCCGCCCCGATCCGGCGAGCCGATATCGAACCCCAATTCTGCGTCCGTGAAGCCGCGGAGATCGGCGGTGATGCCGAGGTCCTCGCAAATTGCCGCGAAGACCACCCCGATCGGGTGCGCAGCGAAATCGGCTTCGACATCCGGGTCTTCCAGCCGCTCGTCCAGATCGAGCAGCAGGCTTTCGGTATCGCGCCCCCCGGCCGAGATCGCGTCCTCGACCAAGCGCTTGATCCGGGCTTTCTGCTGTTTGGTGCGGACTCGCTGGGCGGCATCCTGGCTCGCCTGCACCGCCGCACCCTGCTGCGCCCGGGCCTCGGCCTCGGAGGCCAGCCTGGCCTCCAGCGCCACGGTCTGACGCACCGCGCGCGCGATCCGCGAAAACACCAGCCCCAGATCGGCGCCCAGATTGGCGCCCGGATCGGCGCGTGGACCCACCGCCGGGTCGGGGGTCCTGTCCAGCATTTGCCGGCGGACTTCCCGGGCCAGTTCCATGCCGATCTCCGCGAGTTCCGCCAGCATCCGCCTATGCCGCCCGGTCCGCTCCGTCGCGCCATTGGCGCAGCCGCACAGCCGGTCTGCCCCGCCTGAGCCCCCGCCTGAGCCCCCGCCTGAGCATGGGGAGGGCGCGAGGGTCGAGAAAGAAGCTGGCGAAGGACCATTCATGAACAAAACAAGAACATAAATCGATCCGAATGTCAAGCTTTCCGTCAGGCCTGCTTCTCCCTCCCCCTCGTGGGGAGGGCCGGGTGGGGATCGCCCCCAGGCCGCGGGAACCGCATCCTGACCAAATTCTCGCGGTCACCCCACGGGTCGCAATGGCCGCGCCTCGCCTCAACTCGGCTGTTCTATAGAATAAATATAAATATTATAAATAATATACTTTGATCTTCTTTGTCCTCTCAGCGCGTATGGCGGCCTTTGTCACCGGCCTCCGCCCGGCGTGATCACAATTCTGTAAACGGCCGGAATTAACAGCAACGTGAAGCCACCGTCGGGCCTGCCCGGATTAATATTCTGTCATCAGGCGGGACCGGTTATCCGTAATGACGTCCGCGATTACCGACCTGCCGGTAAAAACAAACGAACGGAGGAAACCACAGATGCGTCATCTACACTCGGTTGCGCTCGCCGGCCTGATGGCGGCGGCGGCGGCCAGTCCGGCAGCGGCCAGCGCCTTCGTCCCGCTGACCTTTCAGTACTCGATCGCGGTTCCCAGCGCCGGGGCGGCGAACCATCAGCCTCTCGGCGCCTTCACCGCATTCGATATCAGCTTCTTCGATCCGACGACGCGGATCGATTACGTGGCGGATCGCTCCAATGCCTCGGTCGACGCCTTTGCGGGTTCATCGTTCCTGGGTCGGGTGCCCGGGTTCACCGGCCAGTTGGCCACCACCTCGATTTCCGGCCCCGATGGCGTGTTGACCGTTTCGCATGGATCCCAGCACACGCTGTTTGCCGGTGACGGCAACAGCACGCTGAAATCCTTCAACATCACCAGTTCGGCGCTGCCGCCGCCGATCCAGTTCCCCCCGATCAGCACCGGCGGCACGTTCCGGGTCGATGAGATGGCCTACTCGCCCTCGGCCAATCTCGTGCTGGTCGCCAATAATGCCGATGCGCCGGCGTTCGGCACGCTGGTAAACGCCAGCACCGGGGCGATCGTGCATGGCAATATCGTCATCCCGGGTGCTGCGGCCGGCGACGGGCTGGAACAGCCGGTTTGGGATCCGGCCACCAACTCGTTCTTCATCTCGGTGCCGCAATTCGGCGGCGCGGGTGCCGGCGGTGTCGCCGAGATCCATATCGATGGCACGGTCGGGCGGATCTATAATTTCTCCACGCCCGCGTTCGGCAGCCTCGCGGCCTGCGCGCCCACCGGCCTGGCGCTGGGGGCGACCGGCCATCTGATGGTCGGGTGCGGCACGCACGGCACCCAGACCGTGGTGCTCGATCCGACCGGCAGCGGCTCGATCGTCAAGACCTTCTCGCAGATCAGCGGCACGGACGAGCTCTGGTACGATCCGACCACCGCGGATTACTACGTCACCGGCTCCAGCGGCGGCGGCCGGGTGTTCGATATCATCGACGACGCGACGCTGAGCATTCTGCAGACCGTCGCACTGCCGGTGCTGTCGACCGCGAACCCGCATTCGATCTCGGTCGATCCGGGCAATGGGTTTGTCTACGTGCCGCTGGCGGGCAGCACCGCCACGGTGGCCAACGCGTTCTGTCCGCTCGGCTGCGTCGCGGTGTTCGGCGTGCCGGAGCCGGGCAGCCTGCCATTGATGATCGCCGGCATGGCAGCGCTGATTGGCGTCGCGGTTCGCCGCCGGATCCGCCCGGCGTAAGCTTCGCCTGCCGCGTGACGACCCGATGGCCGGAGGGTTTCCCTCCGGCCTTCGTTGTTTGTTCCCTGCCGCCGGCGTGACAGGCCCCCAGGCCTGCGCTAAATCCTATCCTGCCATCAGGATCAGGTCCGCTCGGGTTGAGGTAGTAGAATAAACAATGGTCAGCAGCAACGACATCCGCGCCAATTTCCTCGGCTACTTCGCCCGCACCGGTCACCAGGTGGTCGAAAGCTCGCCCTTGGTGCCGCGCAACGACCCGACCCTGATGTTCGTCAATTCCGGCATGGTGCAATTCAAGAACGTCTTCACCGGCCAGGAAAAGCGCCCGTATTCGCGTGCCGTCACGGCGCAGAAATGTGTCCGCGCCGGCGGCAAGCACAACGATCTGGACAATGTCGGCTACACCGCGCGGCATCACACGTTCTTCGAGATGCTGGGGAATTTCAGTTTTGGCGACTATTTCAAGGAACAGGCCATTCTGCATGCCTGGACCCTGCTGACGCGCGATTTCGGCTTGCCGAAGGACAAGCTGCTGGTCACCGTCTACACCGACGACGACGACGCGGCTTACTTATGGAAGCGCATCGCCGGGTTGGCCGATGGCAAGATCATCCGCATCGCCACGTCCGACAATTTCTGGCGCATGGGCGATACCGGCCCCTGCGGCCCGTGTTCGGAAATTTTCTACGACCACGGCCCGTCGATCCCGGGCGGCCCGCCCGGCAGCCCCGACGAGGACGGCGACCGGTTCATCGAAATCTGGAACCTGGTGTTCATGCAGTACGAGGAAGGCCCGCCCGGCACCCGCGTGCCGCTGCCGCACCCGTCCATCGATACCGGGCTTGGGTTAGAACGGTTCGCTGCCATCCTGCAGGGCAAGCACGACAATTACGAAACCGACACGCTGCGGGCGCTGGTGCTGGCCAGCGCGGATGCCACCGGGCAGGACCCGGACGGCCCGCACCGGGTCAGCCACCGGGTGGTGGCGGACCATCTGCGCTCCTCGGCGTTCCTGATGGCCGACGGGGTGCTGCCGTCCAACGAAGGGCGCGGCTATGTGCTGCGGCGGATCATGCGCCGGGCGATGCGTCACATCCATCAGATGGGGGCCCGCGACCCCGTGATGTATCGGCTGGTACCGGCGCTGACCCGGCAGATGGGGGCGGCCTATCCCGAGCTGGTCCGGGCCGAGAAGCTGATCGTCGAGACCTTGGAACTCGAGGAGACCCGCTTCAAGGCCACGCTGGAGCGCGGCCTGCATCTGCTGGCCGACGAAACCGCGCGGCTGGGCGAGGGCCAGGCGCTGCCCGGCGATGTCGCCTTCCGGTTATACGACACCTATGGCTTCCCGCTGGACCTGACGCAGGACGCGCTGCGCGAGCAGGGACGCGAGGTCGACAATGCGGGCTTTCAGCTTGCCATGGCCGAGCAGCGCAAGCGCGCCCGGGCCGCCTGGTCCGGCTCTGGCGATGCCGCGACCGAGCGGGTGTGGTTCGAGGCCCGCGAGCAGGTCGGGCCGAGCGAGTTTCTGGGCTATTCTACCGAGACCGCCGAGGGCGAAATTTTGGCCATCGTCGCCGATGGCAACGCGGTGCAGCAAGCCGGAGCGGGGACGGAAATCGCGATCCTGCTGAACCAGACGCCGTTCTACGGCGAAAGCGGCGGGCAGGTCGGCGATACCGGGGTGATTTCGGGCGCCGACGGGCTGCGCATCGCGGTCACCGATACCCAGAAAAAACTCGGCGATCTGGTTGTGCATCTGGGCCGGGTGGAATCGGGCGTGGCAAAACCGGGCGACGCGGTGGTGGCGACGGTGGATCCTCACCGGCGCGGGGCGATCCGCGCGCATCATTCGGCGACGCATCTGCTGCACGAGGCGATGCGGCGCAAACTCGGCGAGCACGTGATGCAGAAGGGCAGCCTGAACGCGCCCGACCGGCTGCGCTTCGATGTCAGCCAGCCCCGCCCGGTGACGCCGGACGAGATGGCCTGGATCGAGGCCGAGGTGAACGCCCGCATCCGGGAGAACTCCGAGGTCACCACCCGGCTGATGACCCCGCAAGCGGCGGTGGCGGAGGGCGCGATGGCGCTGTTCGGAGAGAAATACGGCGATGAGGTGCGGGTGGTTTCGATGGGAACCGGGGAAGGCAACCGCCCGGCCTGGTCGATCGAGCTGTGTGGCGGCACCCATGTGCGCCGCACCGGCGATATCGGCCTGTTCAAGATCGTCTCGGAAGCCGCGGTCAGCGCCGGCGTTCGCCGCATCGAGGCGGTGACCGGGGAAGCGGCCCTGGCGCTGATCGGGGAGGGCGAACGGCGCATGGCGGAAACCGCCGCGGCGCTGAAAGCGAGCCCGGCGGAGGTGGCCGAACGCGTGACCGCCCTGCTGGAAGATCGCCGGCGGCTGGAGCGGCAGGTGAACGAGCTGCAAAGGAAGCTGGCGACCGGCGGCACCGCGGCGGAAATCGAGGAAATAGCCGGGGTAAAGCTGGCCGCGCGCAACATGGGCGAAATCCCAGCCCGCGACCTCAAAGGTTTGGCGGAGGCGATCGGCAAGCAGCTCGAAAGCGGCGTGGTTGCGTTGGTATCCACCGCCGAGGGCAAGGCCAGCATCGTGGTCGGGGTCTCGGCGGACCTGACCGGCCGGTTCAACGCGGTCGAGCTGGTACGCGCGGCCAGCCTGGCGGTCGGCGGCAAGGGCGGCGGCGGCCGGCCGGACCTGGCCCAGGCCGGCGGCCCGGAAGGCCACCACGCCGAAGCCGCCCTTGCCGCGGTGCGGGCGGCGATGGCGGGGTAGCTGGCCGGGGCTCAGCGATAGGCGCGAAAGAAGGCGCGCATATCCCCGACCAGCAGATCGCCGTTCTCCATCGCCGGGAAATGGCCGCCGGTTGCGTGCTCGCGGCGGTGTTGCACGTTGAAGGCGCGGCGCACCCAGCTATCGGGGGCCGGGCGGGCGATGTCGTTGGGGAACAGGAATACGCCGGTGGGCACGTGGACGAATTCGTCCGGTTGCAGCGTCGCGGAGGTGCCGTTCACCAGCGAACCGTAGATCCAGCTGGCGGCGTTGGACCCGCCGAGCCAGTAGAGCATGATGTTGGTCAGCAGATGATCGAGGTCGAACGGCGGTGGGGCATCCTGGCCGGGGATGGTCCAGCCATGGAATTTTTCCAAAATCCAGGCCGCCAGCCCGGCAGGCGAGTCGGTCAGCCCGTAGGCCAGGGTTTGCGGCTTGGTGCCCTGGATTTGCTGGTAGGCGGTCTCGCCGTCGCGGCGCTTCAGGGCGGCGGCGATCCAGTCGCGTTCCTGTTCCGTGAGCGGGGCGGTGCCGTCGCCGATGAACGGGCGAAAGGCCACCATATTCAGATGGATCGCGGCCAGATTGCGCGGGTGATCGAGCGCCAGCCAGGAGGTTACCATCGACCCCCAATCGCCGCCCTGGGCGACGTAATGCTCGCAGCCCAGCACATCGACCATCAGCCGGCTCCAGACCGGGGCGATGTCGCGCGGGCCGATCGGGGCGTCGGGCGGGTCTGAAAATCCGTAGCCGGGCAGGCTGGGGGCGACCACGGTGAAGGCGTCGGCCACATCCCCGCCGAAGCGTTCGGGGTGAGCGAGTTTTTCGATGATATCGAGGAACTCGACCACCGAGCCGGGCCAGCCATGGGTGATGACCAGCGGCAGCGGCGCCGGACCGGAGCCGGGTTCGAGGATGAAATGCACCGCCTTGCCGTCGATGCGGGTTTTGTAGTTGCGGAACGCGTTGATCCGCGCTTCCCATTTCCGCCAGTCATAGCCATCCCGCCAATGCGCCACCACGTCGCGCATATAGGCAAGGCTGGTGCCGTAGCGCCAGGGTGGCCCGGCCGGCTCGATTTCGGGAAACCGGGTGCGGGCCAGGCGGTCTTTCAGATCGGCCAGGACCGCATCCGGCACCGCCAGGGTGAAGGGGTCGGCGGCGAATTCCGTGCGCATGTTCAGGCCTTGTCGTTGGATCATTCGACGGGGGCTCCGCCGACGATGGGTTGCCGGTCGAAATCGGGTTCAGGCACCTGTTCCAGCGCCTTGTCGTGGCCGACGCAGAGCATGACGATGGAGGCGACCAGGCTGACCGCGGCGACGACCAGGAAGCCGCCGCTGAAGCTGCCGGTGGCGTCCTTGATGCGGCCGATGATCATCGGACCGACGAAACCGGCGATGTTAGCGATCGAGTTGATGAAGGCGATGCCGGCGGCCGCCGCGGTGCCGGACAGAAACGCGGTGGGCATCGACCAGAACGCCGGCAGCACCGCAAAGGCGCCGAAGCCGGCCAGGCACAGCCAGGCCATCTTGACGTAGGGATCGGGGATGACCGCGGCGGCGCCGAGGCCGAGGCCGGTCAGCAGCAGCGCGATCACGGTGTGGCTGCGCCGCTCCAGCAGCCGGTCCGAGCGGCGGCCGTACCAGATCATGCCGACCGCGCCGACCGCGAATGGGATGGCGGTGATCAGGCCGGTCTGCATGTTGGTGACGCCGAAGGCCTTGACCACCTGCGGCAGGAAATAGGCCAGTGCGTAGATCGAATAGGCGATCGAGATGCCGGCGACGCCGAGGGCGAGCACCTTCGGGTTGGTCAGCGTCTGCAGCACGCTGTGGGTTTCGACCGCTTCGCGATGCGCCAGCTCGTTCTGCTGGCGCTTGACCAGCCAGTCGCGCTCATCGGCAGCGAGCCATTTGGCGTCCGACGGCCGTTCGGTCAGGTAGAAGAATACAAAGAACGAGA
This sequence comes from Acetobacteraceae bacterium, assembly GCA_043742865.1. Lineage (GTDB taxonomy): Bacteria > Pseudomonadota > Alphaproteobacteria > Acetobacterales > Acetobacteraceae > PALSA-911. The sequence goes on along the minus strand of JAYTXR010000027.1, from coordinate 10,552 downwards.
GGATGATCGCGGGGATCGCTTCCAGAATGAAGATCCATTGCCAGCCCCTCAGGCCGTAACCGCCATCGAGATACAGCAGCATGCTGGATAGCGGCGCGCCGACCACTGCCGAGAGCGGGATGGCGGCCATGAACATGCCGATGATCCGGCCGCGATAGGCGGCGGGGAACCACAGCGTGAGGTAGAAGATGATGCCGGGGAAGAAGCCGGCCTCGGCGGCGCCGAGCAGGAAGCGGACGACGTAGAAGCCGGTTTCCCCGGAGACGAACGCCATGCAGCCGGACAGGACGCCCCAGGTGAACATGATGCGCGCGATCCAGCGCCGGGCGCCGACGCGCACCAGGATCAGGTTGGATGGGGTTTCCAGCAGAAAGTAGCTGAGGAAGAAGATGCCCGCCCCGGTGCCGTAGACCGTGGCGGAGAAGGCGAGGTCCTTGTTCATCTCCAGCGCGGCGAACGCAAGATTGACCCGGTCCAGGTAGGCAACAAAATAGCACAGGATCAGAAACGGTATCAGCCGCGCCGACACCCTTGCCATGGTGCGTTTCTCAAGTTCTTCCACGCGAAGTTCCCCCCGGATTCGACGATTATTCGTCTTGTTGCGGGGACGATAATCGGCGGATGCCGGTCCGGCGTCAAACCTTCCTTTGTGACAGCCGAGGTCCGGCTGTCAGCCGAACAGCACGGCGACCTTGGTCAGGGTAATCCCGATGCCCCAGAGCACCGGAATGCCCACGGCCAGCCAGGCCAGCGCCACGATCAGACCGTTGCCGCCGGCATCGGACCGGGACGTGATCAGGGTCGGTTCGCCCCTGCCCGCCTGCAGGTCGGCGATTTCGGCATCCGTCATGAACCATTTCGCCGCCACCGGGCGGATCAGCAGGTTGGCGATGAAACCGATCACCAGCAGGCCGGCCAGCAGATAGAAGGTCACGTCATAGACCGAGGTGCGTGCCACCCCCGACGCGATCGCCGCGTCGCGCATGTAGCTGACCATGACCGGGCCGATGATGCCGGCGGTGGACCAGGCTGTCAGCAGCCGGCCATGGATGGCACCGACGAACTGGGTGCCGAACATATCGGCCAGATAGGCCGGGACGGTGGCGAAGCCACCGCCATACATCGACAGAATGATGCACAGGCTGACGACGAACACGGTCCTGTCGCCCGCATGCGCGGTCCAGGGCGCGGCGGCATACAGCGCGATCCCGAGGGTGAAGAACGTCAGGTAGGTGATTTTGCGGCCGATCCGGTCCGACAGCGAAGCCCAGAAGAACCGTCCGCCGATGTTGAATAGCGACAGCAGGCCGGTAAAGCCGGCCGCGGTCGCCGCCACCGCGGTGCGCTGGCTGTCCGACAGCGCGGAGAAGGTGACACTCGGCGCGCCGATCAGCGAGCCGGCAAAAATCTCCTGCAGCATCGGCGAGGCCATGCTGAGTACGCCGATGCCGGCCGAGACGTTCATGCAGAGCACCAGCCAGATGCACCAGAATTGCGGGGTCTTATGGGCATCGCGAAGATGCACGCTGCCGCGCGTGATCATCGCGTGGGCGCTGGCGGCGGGCGGCGTCCAGCCGGAAGGCGCCCAGCCGGAGGGGGGCACGCGATAGCCGAAGGCGCCGCCCAGCATGAACACCAGATAAATGCATCCCATGGCCAGGAAGGCCTGCCAGACCCCGACCTCGGTAGGGCCGCGGAAACGGTTCATCAGGATTTCCGCCAGCGGCGCACCGATCATCGCGCCGCCGCCGAATCCCATGATCGCCATGCCGGTGGCCATGCCGCGACGGTCGGGAAACCATTTGATCAAGGTGGACACCGGTGAGATGTAGCCGAGTCCGAGACCGATGCCGCCCAGCACACCGGTGCCCAGCCACATCATCCAGAGCTGGTGCACGTAGATGCCGAGCGCGCCGAGCGCCAGGCCGCCGCACCAGCATAAAGCAGCGACCACACCGGCCTTGCGCGGGCCGGCCCGCTCCAGCCAGCCGCCCCAAAGTGCCGCGGAGGCGCCGAGGAAGAAGATGAAAAGGGTAAAAATCCAGCTGAGCTCGCTGACTTTCCAGTCGCAGCTAGTGGTGAAAAGCGCGTTCAGCAGCCCGGCATCGGCCGCACAGGCGGTCGGCTTGGTGATGCCGATGGCGCGCGACAGCGGCAGCCAGAACACCGAAAACCCGTAGGCCATGCCGATACACAGATGGATGGCCAAAGCTGCCGGCGGCACCAGCCAGCGGCTGAAGCCTGGCGTGGCGATGGTCCGGTCACGGTCCAGCAGTCCGGATACAGTTGTCGCGCTCATGGATTTTTCCCAATTTTCTTGTGGTCGGCCGGCAAGGTTTATCGGTGATCAGAGTGGGCGAAGACTTTCCACCGCGCGGCGAACCGACGGATCGAAAGCCGCGTCGGAGTCCAGCAGGGCGATGATCTGCGAGCGCATCCGCGGCTCCCAGAATTTCCGCAGGTGATCGGCGATTTCGGCAACCGCCGCGTCCACCGGACGATGGGCGAAGAATTTACCGATCTGGTTGGCCATGTAGATCAGTCGGTCAGGCGACATGGCGGGCGGCCTCGATGGTTGGCTGTTTCGGCGCGACCCGGTGCGGATGGGTGAAAACCTCGAAACCGTCGTCTCGGGCGACGCCGATCAGCGTGATGCCGGCGCCATCGGCCTGGCGGATGGCCAGAGCGGTGGGCGAGGAGATCGCCACCAACATGCCCGCCCCCAGGATCGCGGCCTTCTGGATCAGTTCGATCGACACCCGGCTGCTGAGCAGCAGAATACCGTCGGCGGCGGACAGGCGCTGGCGGGCCAGCGCGCCGATCAGCTTGTCCAGCGCGTTGTGCCGGCCAACATCCTCGCGCAAAACCACCAATCCGGCGCTCGGCGTCCATAGCGCTGCGCCATGCACCGCGTGGGTTTGCCGGTTCAAAATCTGCGCGCCCGGCATGGCGGCGATGGCGGCGGCGATCTGCTCGGGCGTGAACCGCGCAATGGCGGCGACCTTGGGGGGCGATTTCGCCGCCTCCACCAGGCTCTCGATGCCGCACAGGCCGCAGCCGGTCGCACCGGTTAAATGGCGGCGGCGGGTTTGCACATTCTGGGCGCGCTCCGGCGCCAGCCACATCCGCGCCTCGATCCCGTGTTCCACCGCGATCGCCGAAAATTCCTCGATTTCCGACGCCGCGGAAATCACCCCTTCGGTCAGGCTGAAGCCGATGGCGAAATCCTCGAGGTCGGCCGGGCTGGCCAGCATCACCGCGTAGGTGGCGCGGTTATAGGTCAGCGCCACCGGCGTTTCCTCCGCCACGACCCGTTCTCCGGCTATGGCATAGCCGTGGCGCCACGCGGTCCGCGCGACGGAGATGGCAGCTGGCGGGATCATTTCGCCGGCACGGCCTCGATGAATGCCTCGACTCGGCGGCTGCGTTCGGTGATGGTTTTTTGTTCCATCTGCCAGGCGCTCGGACCGTTGGACGGCGCGACCTGCACCGCGGTGACCTTGTATTCCGGGCAGTTGGTGGCCCAGTCGGAATAATCCGACGTAACCACATTGGCCTGCGTGTCCGGGTGGTGGAAGGTAGTGTAGACCACGCCGGGGGCGACACGGTCGGTAATGAGCGCGGCCAGCGCGGTTTCCCCGGTTCGGCTGGCCAGGCGCACCCAGTCGCCGTTGCGAATGCCGCGCTGCTCGGCGTCGTGCGGATGGATTTCCAGCCGGTCCTGATCGTGAAACAGGCTGTTATCGGTGCGGCGGGTCTGCGCGCCGACATTGTACTGGCTCAGGATGCGCCCGGTGGTCAGCAGCAGCGGAAAGCGCGGGCCGATCTTCTCATCGGTCGGCACGTATTCGGTGATAACGAAATGCCCGCGTCCCCTGGCGAAACTCTCCAGATGCATCAACGGTGTACCGGCGGGTGCCGCGTCGTTGCACGGCCATTGCACCGAGCCCAGGCGGTCGAGTTTCTCATAGGACACGCCGGCGAAACTCGGCGTGGTGGCGGCGATCTCGTCCATGATCTCGCCGGGGTGGGCATAGGCCATTTTCACGCCCATCCGGTTGGCCAGCGCCTGCGTGGCTTCCCAGTCCGCCAGGCCCGCCAGCGGCGCCATAACGCGGCGCACCCGGTTGATGCGGCGTTCGGCATTGGTGAAGGTGCCGTCTTTTTCCAGGAACGACGCGCCGGGCAGGAACACATGGGCGTAGTTGGCCGTCTCGTTCAGGAACAGATCCTGCACCACCACGCATTCCATCGCGCGCAGGCCGGCGACGATGTGCTGGCTGTCGGGATCGGACTGGACGATGTCCTCGCCCTGGATATACAGGCCGCGGAACGAGCCATCGAGGGCTGCGTCGATCATGTTGGGAATGCGCAGGCCGGGTTCGGCCTCCAGTTTCACCTGCCACAGATCCTCGTAGATCGCCCGCGTGGCGGCGTCGGAGATGTGGCGATAGCCGGGCAGCTCGTGCGGGAACGAGCCCATATCGCAGGCGCCCTGCACATTGTTCTGGCCGCGCAGCGGGTTCACCCCGACGCCAACCCGGCCGAGATTGCCGGTCGCCATGGCGAGGTTGGCGATGGCCATGACCGCGGTGGTGCCCTGGCTGTGCTCGGTGACGCCCAGGCCATAATAGATTGCGCCATTGCCCCCGGTGGCATATAGCCTGGCCGCCTGGCGCAGCAGGTCCGGATCGACACCGGTTGCGGATGCAACGGATTCCGGGGCGTGCTTCGGGTCGGCGACGAATGCCGCCCAGTCCTGGAACGCGTCCATCTCGCAGCGGTCGCGGATGAACGCCTCGTCGACCAGGCCTTCGGTGACGATCACATGCGCCAGCGCGGTCAGCACCGCGACATTGGTGCCGGGACGCAGCGGCAGATGGAACGCCGCCTCCACATGCGGGCTGTGCACCAGGTCGATGCGGCGCGGATCGATGACGATCAGTTTGGCCCCTTCGCGCAGGCGTTTTTTCATCCGCGAGGCGAACACCGGATGGCCGTCGGTGGGGTTGGCGCCGATCACCAGGATCACGTCGGCGTGGTCCACGGAGTCAAAATCCTGTGTGCCGGCCGAGGTGCCGAACGTGGCGTTCAGGCCGTAGCCGGTGGGCGAGTGGCAGACTCGGGCGCAGGTATCGACGTTGTTGTTGCCAAAACCGGCGCGCACCAGTTTCTGGATCAGATAGGTTTCCTCGTTGGTGCAGCGCGAGCTGGTGATGGCGCCGGTCGCACCGATGCCGTGCATGGTCTGGATGCGGCGGAATTCGCTGGCGACGCGATCGAGCGCCTCGTCCCAGCTGACCTCTTGCCAGGGGTCGGCGATGCTGGCGCGCAGCATCGGCTTGGTGATGCGGTCGCGATGGGTGGCGTAGCCGTAGGCGAAGCGGCCCTTGATGCAGGAATGGCCGTGATTGGCCTTTCCGTCCTTGGCCGGAACCATGCGAACCACCTGGTCGCCGCGCATTTCGGCGCGGAAAGTGCAGCCGACGCCGCAATAGGCGCAGGTGGTCAGCACCGAATGTTCCGGCTGGCCCATCTGCACCACCGATGTCTCGATCAGCGTGGCGGTCGGGCAGGCCTGCACGCAGGCGCCGCAGGAGACGCATTCGGAGGCCAGGAAATCCTCGTTCATTCCCGGTGAAACTTTGGAGGCGAAACCGCGGCCGTCGATGGTCAGGGCAAATGTACCCTGGACTTCCTCGCAGGCACGCACGCAGCGCGAGCAGACGATGCATTTGGCCGGGTCGAACTGGAAATACGGATTGGAAACGTCTTTTTTTGCGTCCAGATGGTTGGCGCCTTCATAGCCGTAGCGGACCTCGCGCAGGCCGACCTCGCCGGCGGCGTCCTGCAATTCGCAATTTCCGTTGGCCGAACAGGTCAGGCAATCCAGCGGATGGTCGGAGATGTACAGTTCCATCACCCCGCGGCGGATTTTCGCCAACGGCTCGGTGCTGGTGCGCACGATCATGCCGGGCGCCACCGGCGTGGTGCAGGAGGCCGGCATGCCGGAGCGGCCATCGATCTGCACCAGGCACAGCCGGCAGGAACCGAACGCGTCCAGGCTGTCGGTGGCGCAGAGTTTGGGGATTTTGATGCCGGCCTGCATCGCCGCGTTCATCACGGAAGTGCCGGCAGGCACCGCGATTGTCTGACCGTCGATGGTCAAGGTCACGGTTTCAGTACTGTTGATATGCTTGGTGCCGTAGTCGATTTCCTGCGCGAGCGACATGGGTGGGTCCTTTTATTCCGCTGCCAGTTGCAGCTTCGCGTGGAAATCTTCGGGAAAATGGTTCAGCGCCGACAGCACCGGCACCGGCGTCAGGCCGCCCAGCGCGCAAAGCGAGCCGAATTTCAGCGTGTCGCAGAGGTCGCGGAGCAGGGTTAGATTGGCCTCGGGCGCATCTCCGGCGGTGATCTTGTCGATCACCTCCACCCCCCGGGTCGAGCCGATGCGGCACGGGGTGCATTTGCCGCAGGATTCGACGGCGCAGAATTCCATCGCGAAGCGGGCCTGTTTGGCCAGATTGACGCTGTCGTCAAACACGACGATGCCGCCATGGCCGATCAGGCCGTCGCGCGCGGCGAAGGCTTCATAGTCGAATTTCGTGTCGAACAGCGCCGGCGGGAAATAGGCCCCCAAGGGTCCGCCGACCTGCACCGCGCGGACCGGGCGGCCGGTGGCTGTGCCGCCGCCGATGTCGCCGACGAGCTCGCCGAGGGTCAGGCCGAAGCCGGCCTCGAACAGGCCGGTGTGGCGCAAATTGCCGGCCAGCTGGATCGGCAGCGTGCCGCGCGACCGGCCCATGCCGAAATCGCGGTAGAACGCGCCGCCTTCGGTCAGGATGATCGGCACACTGGACAGGGTGACCAGATTGTTGATCACGGTCGGCCGGCCGAACAATCCCTTATGCGCCGGCAGCGGCGGTTTGGCGCGAACCTGGCCGCGCTTGCCCTCGATGCTTTCCAGCATCGAGGTCTCCTCGCCGCAGATATAGGCGCCGGCGCCGACGCGGATGTCGATGTCGAAACTATAACCGGAGTTCAACAGGTTGTCGCCGAGCAGGTTTTCGCGCCGGGCGATGACGATGGCGGCCCCGAGCGTGGCGATGGCGTGCGGGTATTCGGAGCGGATATAGACGAAACCCTTTGTCGCGCCGACGGCCAATCCGGCGATCGCCATGCCTTCGATCAGCCCGAACGGGTCGCCCTCCATCAGCATGCGGTCGGCGAAGGTGCCGCTATCGCCCTCATCGGCGTTGCAGGCGATGTATTTCTGTCCGGCCGGCGTATCGGCGACGGTTTTCCATTTAATGCCGGTGGGGAAACCGGCGCCGCCGCGGCCGCGCAGGCCGGAATCGAACACTTCCTGGACGATCGCCGGGGGGCCGATGGCCAGCGCGCGGGTGAGGCCCTTCAGGCCGCCATGGGTTTGGTAGTCAACGAAGGATAGCGGATCGACGATGCCGCAGCGGGCGAAGGTCAGCCGGGTCTGGCGCTTCAGGAACGGAATTTCCTCGGTGGGTCCCAGGCACAATGCATGCGCGCCGCCACGGAGCAGGCCGGCGGCAAGCAGGCCGGGCACATCTTCCGGGGTGACCGGACCATAGGCAATGCGTCCCTGGGGGGTGGCGACCTCGATCATCGGCTCCAGCCAGAACAGGCCGCGCGAGCCGGTGCGGATGATCTGCACATCGGCCAGGCCGGCCAGGGCGGTGACGATTGCCTCCGCGCCGACCGCGAGCGAGGCGGCGTCGCGCGAGATGTACAGCGTAACCGTCATCGCACCGCGTCCAGGATCCGGGTCAGCCGGTCGGGGTTGAGCCGGCCGAGCGGGGTGCCGTCCAGCATCGCCGCGGGTGCGGTGGCGCAGAGGCCGAGGCAGTAAACCGGCTCCAGCGTTAGGGTGCCGTCGGTGGTGGTGGCGTGCCAGTCGATCGCGAGTTCCCGGCGCATATGATCAGCCAGCGCATCGCCGCCCATGGACTGGCAAGCCTCCGCGCGGCACAGCCGCAAAACGTGACGGCCCGGCGGATGGCGGCGGAAATCGTGATAGAAGGTGACGATCCCGTAGATTTCGGCGCGGGTCAGATTAAGCGTCTTGGCCAGGATCGGCATCGCTTCGTCAGGCACATGGCCGAATGCGGCCTGGATGGCGTGCAGAATGGGCAAAGTGGCCCCCTCGACACGCGGCTGCGCGGCGATCAGCGCCTCGCATGCCGCCGGACTCCAAGGCTCCGAACCTGCCACCGTTAGCCCCCTAGATGAATTCGAAGCCATAAAATGAATTCTTTGCGACGTTTGCAAGCGATCTGCGGCATGAAGTGATAGGAAATTTCTATCGTTCCAAACTCACCGCCGGCTCGCCCAGGCAAGGCTGAGCCGGCGCGCCTCGGTCACCAGCGCCGCGGTCATCGGCGTCAATGGCTCGCGCTGGGGATATACCAGCCCGACCATCGGCGGGGGCTCGTCGTCGTGAATGGGGATCGACCGCAGCGGGGCGGTTAAGCCCAGCGTGTCGGCCAGCACCGCCGGCATGACACTGGCCCAGCTGCCGGTACGGACATGGGAATACAGCACAACCAGCGAGTTCGACTGCAAAGTGGGTTGAGACTCGACACCGCCTGCCCGTAGGCGGCGGTCAATGATGCGGCGGTTCTGCATGTCCGGGGTCAGCAGACAGAGCGGGATGGCGCCGACATCGGCCCAGCTGACCTGATCCCGGTCGCCGAGCGGTGCGCTGGCGGCGGTGACCAGGCGGTAGCGTTCCTGATACAGCGGCACCGATTGCACCCGCCCGAGCGGTTCGTTGTCCAGATAGGTAAGGCCGGCGTCGATCTCGAAATTATCCAGCAGAGTCAGGATGTCGAACGAATTGCGCGACAGGATGCTGAATACCACCAGCGGATGGCGGGCGCGGAACGGCGTGGTGAGGTCGGCGGTGATCGGCAGGGCGGTGGGAATAGCGCCGATGCGCAGATGCCCGGCCAGCCCCTGGCGCAGGCCGCGGATCTCGGCGCGCAGCGTGCGCGCATCGCCGCAGATGCGCCGGGCCCAGTCCAGCACCCGCTGGCCCTCCGGCGTCAGGTCGTGGAACCTGGCGCCGCGATTGACCAGGCGAACGCCGAGCGCGCCTTCCAACTGCTTGAGCCCAGCCGACAGCGTCGGCTGGGTGACGCCGCAAGCCTCGGCGGCCCGGCCGAAATGACGTTCTCGGGCCAGGGCGATCAGGAATTCAAGCTTGTCGATCATGGCATCGCCGGCTCCCGGTGCGCATTCCGCGATGGCCGCCCGGAAAGCAAGGCTGCGGCTCCGGCCCAGACCCCGGCAGGGGCTTTGCCCCTGCACCCCACCAAGGGACAGTCGTCCCTTGGAACCCTCGGACTGGTTTGTTGGGAAGGGGGCGCGACCGTCGTAGCGGCCGATAGGCTACGGCACGCCGTGGCTACCCCGGAATACGCACCGGCAATTCGGAAATGCCGTGAATGAAATTCGAGTAGATGCGTTTGGGTTCGCCCATAACTTCGATCACCGGAAAGCGTTTCATGATTTCTTCCCACATGATCGTCAGTTGCAGCTCCGCCAGCCGGTTGCCGACGCAGCGGTGGATGCCGAAGCCGAACGACATGTGCTGGCGCGGACGGGCGCGGTCGATGAGGAACTGGTTGGGGTTCTCGATCGCGTCCTCGTCGCGATTGGCCGAGATATACCACATCACGACCTTGTCGCCCTTTTTGATCTGCTTGCCGCCGAGTTCGGCGTCGGCCAGCGCGGTGCGGCGCATATGCACGATCGGCGACTGCCAGCGGATGATCTCCGACACCATCGAGGGGATCAGCGCCGGGTTTTCGCGCAGTTTCCGGTATTCCTCGGGGTGTTCGGACAGCGCCCACAGGCCGCCGCTGATCGAGTTGCGGGTGGTGTCGTTGCCGCCGACGATCAGCAGCAGGATGTTGCCCAAGAACTCCATCAGCGGCATGTCGCGCGTGGCCTCGCCGTGCGCCAGCATCGAGATCAGGTCGTTGCCCGGCGGCCCCTCGGCGCGCTGGTCCCACAGGGTCTTGAAGTAGGCGGCGCAGGCCATCAGCTCGGCCTGGGCCTGCTCCTGGGTCATTGTCCCGTCCATGTCGGTGGTGGCCAGGTCCGACCAGTAGGTCAGCTTGCGCCGCTCCTCGAACGGGAAGTCGAACAGCGTGGCCAGCATCTGGGTGGTCAGCTCGATCGACACCCGGTCCACCCAGTCGAACGGCTCGCCGATCGGCAGCTCGTCCAGGATCTTGCCGGCCCGCTCGCGGATCAGCGGCTCCATCATCTTCAGGTTCTCGGTGGAGACGATCGGCGCGATCACCTTGCGCTGGCTGTCGTGCTTGGGCGGGTCCATGGCGATGAAGCTGGGTCGGCGCAGATCGGGCCGGGCGTCACGGATGGTGATGCCGCCCAGCGCCGCGTCCGATGAGAAGACGGCATGGTTGGTGTCCACCGTCATGATGTCGTTGTAGCGGGTCACCGACCAGTAGGGGCCGAACTCACTATCCTTGCACCAATGCACCGG
>JAYTXR010000026.1:0-13272 GCA_043742865.1 Acetobacteraceae bacterium | reverse complement strand
ATGCACGTGATCGGGCTGGAGATCGATCTGGCACTGGCCCGCGCCGGCTTCGCCGATCGGGCCATCCGCATTGTGCTGTCGCCCGCCTGGACCACCGATTGGCTGACAGAAGTCGGGCGCGACAAGCTGGCCGCCTACGGCATAGCCCCCCCTGCCCGCGCCGGCGGCCGCCGGGCGCTGTTCGGAGAAACCGCCATCGCCTGCCCGCGCTGTCACAGCGCCGATACCGAACGCCTCGCCGAATTCGGCTCCACGGCGTGCAAATCCCTGTACCGCTGCCGCGCCTGCCGCGAGCCGTTCGACGCCTTCAAATGCCACTGACCGCCGGAATTACGCTGTCGCCAGCGAGGTGGTGAGGTTGGCCTGCACGGCGGAGCCGGACGCGGCATAGGCCTTCACCGCCTGGCGGATGGTATCCAGCAATGCGGTGTTGGCAGCGTCGGCGCCGGAAGAGGCGGCCGCGCCGGCGGTGCTGGCCGGACCGGAGGCGGTCTGGGCGGGAACCAGGCCGCCTGAAGCGCCCGGATCGGTGTCGCCGCCATGGCGATGATGATGCAGCGGCGCCTTGGTCGTGCCGACCGGGCTGGCAAAAGCTGCAGGGGTCGCAGCGCCGCCCGGCGTTGCGTTCGCCGCCTGAAATTGCAGCAGCCTGGCCTGGACATCGGCCGAGAGCTGCCGGAAAGGATCGGCCGTGCCGAGGCCGGTACGGGTCAACGATGGCGACGGCGGAGCCGGGGCGGCGCCGTCGGGTTTTGGGCTGGCGGATGGAAGCGGCCGGGCGGATGGACCCCAGACATGGGACGCGATGTTGCCGATGGACATGGGCGAGCCTCCTGTTGACAGGGCCGGATCTGCAATCCCGATGCCACCGGACAGAACCCTGAAATTCCTCTGTTTTGGCAGCTTCAGCCCCGGCAGATGCTGCCTGGCCGGCAGGGTCCGGGCGGCAAGGACTGCCGGGCGGCGCCCGGCTGGACCGCGGGCGCGCGCTCGATCAATCTGGGATTTCATCGCCGCCGGAATTTTTCATGCCCGCGCCTGAGTTTCACCCTTTGGCCATCGCCGATATTCGCCAGGAAACGTCGGACGCAATCTCCGTCGCGTTCGCGGTGCCGCCAGGCCTGCGCACGGCGTACCAGTTCGCGCCCGGCCAGTATCTGACCCTGCGGGCGACGATCGAGGGCGAGGATTTGCGGCGTTCATACTCGATCTGCTCGGGTCTGGACGACGGTGAGCTGCGTGTGGCGGTCAAGCGGGTGGAGGGGGGCGTTTTTTCCAACTGGATGAACGACAGCGCCCGGCCGGGCGGCGTTATCGAGGTGATGACGCCGATGGGCCGTTTCGGCGTCCCCCCGGCGCCCCCCCCGGCGAGCGGGATGCGAACCTATGCGGCGTTCGCCGCCGGGTCCGGGATCACGCCCATTCTGTCGATCCTGAAGACCGTGCTGGCGCGCCAGGCGGGGGCGCGGTTCTGGCTGTTCTTCGGCAACCGCAACAGCCAGAGCATCCTGTTCCGCGACCAGTTGGAGGATTTGAAGGACCGTTATCTATCGGCGTTGTCGGTGTTTCATGTGCTGTCGCGCGAGCAGCAGGATATTGCTGCCCTGAACGGCCATCTGGATGGGGAAAAGCTGCGCCGGCTGCTGCAGGCCCTGCTTCCGCCGGCCAGCATCGACCAGGCGCTGATCTGTGGTCCGCTGGCCATGATCGAGGGGCTGGAACCGGCCCTGCTCGGCCTGGGGGTGGCGCCGGACCGGGTGCATGTGGAACGATTTACGCCCTCCCCCGGACTGCATCGCCGCAGGATCGTGGTGGCGTCCGCGCAAGCGCCCAAGGCGATCGCCACCATCCTGCACGAGGGCATCCGCACCACGATCCCGGTGGCCGAGGGCGAAGCCATCATCGACGCCGCCATCCGCGCCGGGCTGAACCTGCCCTATTCCTGCAAAGCCGGCATGTGCTGCACCTGCCGCGCCAGGCTGCTGGAGGGTGCGGTGGAGATGGAGGTGAATTTCTCGCTGGAAAAATGGGAAACCGATGCCGGCTACGTGCTGACCTGCCAGTCACGGCCAACCACCGCGCGGGTGACGCTCGACTACGATCAGGTGTGATCGCGCAATTCTACCCCGGCTTTTCGCCTCGGGCGTGGTCCTCCAAAAAACCCCTGAGCAGACCCGCGCAAACCTCGGTATGCGAAAACGGCAGACCGTGCCTGGCATGTCCGATCACGTGCAGTTGGGATCCCGGCACGCGGGCGTGAAAATCCGCCATCACCGCAACCGGAATGAACGGCGAGCCGTCCGGGTGCAGCAACAACAACGGCGGAACCAGACCCGCCAGCTTGTCCACCAGATCGGCCCCCACCAACGCGGCCAGCAGCGCCAGCACGGTGCGCGGACAGGCGGTTGCCTGCTGCGCCTCGAACCATTGCCACTTCGCGGCGGAAATCGCGCCGGGATGGAACCGCGCTTCCATCATATGCGCCGACCATCCTGCCATGCCGCGCGCCGCGATGATCTCCCGCCATCCCGCCGCCGACTGGATCGAGGCGCCCAGATGCGCGCCGTTGCTGACCGTCAGCGTGCGCACCCGGGCAGGCAGCCGCAGCGCCGCGTCCAGCACGATGGTGCCGCCGATCGACTCGCCCACCAGATGCGCCCGCTCCACCCCGGCCGCATCCATCACCGCGAACAGATCGCCGCTCAGCGTCTGCAGGTCCAACGCCCCGCCCTCGGACGGCAGCGAGGCGCCATGGCCGCGCATGTCGAAGCGCAGCACCCGGTACTTCCCGATTAGCGCCGGCAGCCAGCCATCGAACACATGCCGATTGGCCCCCACGCCGTGGTGCATCACCACCGTCTCCGGCGCCTCCACCCAGGGCGGGGTCAGATCGGTCATCGTCCAGTCCAGCACACTCCCCGGCACGGTCAGCTTCGCCATCCCCCATCCCCCTGTTTTTCCGCGCCGGCGATTGCCACGCCCCGCCGCGGCTCTATGATCGGCCGCAAGCATTGAAATTTCGGGGGAGGAACGCAAGTGAGCATCATCGGCATCCAGAAATTCGCCGGCACCCGCCGCGGCATCATCCGCGCCGCCGGTGGCCTAGCCGGCATTCTGGCCACCGGCCGGGCGCCAGTCTTCGCGCAGGCCGCACCGAAAAAGCTGATCATTGCCCATGTCAACGCTGCGCCGGAAACCGGTGCGGTGGCAATGGAGTGGTATGCTAAGGAAATCACCGCGCGCTCCAAGGGCGAGTTGGTGGCCGATTTCCAGGGTGCGACCCTGCTGACCAAGGAAATCGACGTCATGAACGGCGTGAAATCCGGCAATATCGCCATCGGCACGCCGGCGGGTGCCGCGGCGACGCTGTTTCCGGAGATGGGCGCGTTTCTGGTTTCGTATCTGATCAGCAGCTACGCCCAGGCCTATTCGATGCTGAACGGCGCCGTCGGCGACCAGCTGGACAGATTATTCCAGGAAAAATACGGCATCAAGGTGCTGTATTATTTCGATTACGGTTTTCGGCATTTTTGGGACAACAAGCGCCCGATCGACACGCCAAAGGATCTGCGCGGGCTGAAATTCCGCGTCCAGCCGTCCAAAGTCTTCGCCGATTGCGTCAACGGGCTGGGCGCGGTGGCGGTGCCGCTGGGCTGGGCGGAGGTGATGACCGCGGCCCAGCAGGGGGTGATCGACGGCGCCGATCTGCCGGTCGCTAACATGGTGCCGCTAAAAGCCTATGACGTGGCGAAATACTATTCGCTGACCGCCCATAATTACAGCGCGACTTTGCTGGCGATGAACCTCGATATGTGGCACGCGATGCGCCCCGATCAGCAGAAGATGCTGCTGGACACCGGGCGGGAGGCGCAGGGCGTGGTGCGCAAGATCACCGAGGACGTGGACAGCCTGGCCTCGGCCAAGGCGTTGCTGGACCCGCGCGGCATGACCGTCAACGCCCCCGACCTCGAGCCGTTCAAGAAGATCGCGCGGGAGAAGATCTGGCCGAGCTTTCAGAAAACCTACGGCCCGCTCTGGGACGAGATCGCGGCCACTGCCTGACATGCGGCATTTGGCGCAGGCGCTGCCGCGGGTCGTGCTCGGCGGCCTGGTGTTGTTCGCGATCGGCGTGATGCTGAGCGGGGTGTTCCTGCGCTATGTGATGCTGCCGATCACCGATTGGCTGGATGTCGATCCCGTCAACTTCTTCTGGGTCGAGGAGGTGGGCGAGCTGACGCTGACCTGGCTGACGATGATCGGGGCGGCGATCGGCGTGGCCGAGCGCAGCCATTTCACCCTGAACATCTTCGTGCATCGCCTGCCGAATGTCGTGCAACACGGCGTGCATGTGTTCAACCATCTGCTAATCGCGGCGTTCGGCGGTCTGGTCGCCTGGATCTGCTACAAGCTGGCGGTGTTGAACGGCGGACTGAGTTCGCCCGCATTGGAACTCAGTCTGGGCTGGTTCTACATTTCCGCGACCGTCGGCGGGATATTGATGGTGCTGTACGCCCTGGATGCGGCGCGCCAGGCGGCCCGGCTGGACCAATCCTTGCCGGCACATTCACTCGCCGATGTAAGGGAATAGCCGCTTGATCCTGATCGCGATGGGCGTGGCGTTCCTGGGCACGCTGCTGCTGTCCCTGCCGATTGTGTTTTCCCTCGGGGCCGCGGCGGTCACCGGGCTGCTGGTCGGCGGCTATCCGTTGCAGCAACTCGGCTCGACGCTGGTCGGGGCGTCGCAGAGCTGGGTGCTGCTGGCAATCCCGTCCTTCGTGTTCGCCGGCAGCATCATGGAACGCTGCGGGATGTCGAACGCGCTGGTGGAGCTGGCGCGTTCGATGGTCGGCTGGCTGCGCGGGGGGCTGGGGATGTCGGTGATCGTGGTGTCGTATTTCTTCTCCGACATCTGCGGCTCGAAGATGGCGGAGGTCTCGGCCCTTGGCTCCGCGCTGGTGCCGCCGCTGAAGCGCGCCGGCTACCGGGCCGAGGACGCGGCATCGCTGATCTCGGCCGGCACCGCGATGGGGATGCTGGTGCCGCCGGCGATCTTCATGATCGTGATATCGGCGGTCACCAACCAGTCCGCGGTGACGCTGTTCCTGGCCGGTTTCATTCCGGCCGCGGTGATCGGCGCGTGCCTGTGCCTGCTGGTGCTGATCCAGGCGCATATACTGGGCTGGCCGAAAGACAGCGCGCCCAGCCTGCGTCGGCTGTTGCGCGCGTCCAAGGACGCGGCGGTGCCGATGGTCATTCCGCTGGTCATCCTCGGCGGCTTCTACATGGGGGCGTTCACCGCCACCGAGGCCGGCGCCATCGTCGCTTTTTACTCTCTGCTCGCCGCCAAGCTGTATTACCGCAACGTGTCCTGGCGCGATGTCGCCCATATCGCTTACGAAAGCGGTGTGACCACCGCCTCGGTGGTGTTCCTGCTCGCGGTCGCCACGGTTTTTCAGTATCTGCTCGGGGTCTCCGGCGTGCCCGCCATGCTCGGCAACATCCTCGCCCCGCTGGAGGTGTACCAATGGACCTTCCTGCTGGGGGTGGCGCTGATGACGATGCTGTTCGGCATGGTGCTGGAGGGCCTGCCGGCGGCGGTGGTGCTGATCCCCGTGGTGTTCCCGATCGCGGTCAAGCTCGGCGTCCACCCGATCCATTTCGATATCGTGCAGACCGCCGCGGTCGGCATCGGGCTGTTCCTGCCGCCGATGGGCGTCGGCCTGCTGATGGCGCTGAAATTCGCCGAGGTCGGGGTGTTCCAGCACATGAAATTCTACTGGCCGTATCTGCTGGCGCTGCTGGCGGGGCTGATGCTGATCATCACCATCCCGGAACTGTCGCTAATGCTGCCGCGCAGCGCGGGGCTGGTGAAATGATGCTGGCGGAGATCCTGCTGCCCGGCAGCTAAGCCGACGCCGCGATGCGGGCCTTCTTTTCGGCTGGGCTCGGACCGGCCCCTTTCACGCGGGTGAAGGTTTGCAGCAAATCGAACCAGAACGGCGCGCCGAACAGCGTCGCCAGCGCCGTGACCACCCAGCCGAGTATTCGCTGCGGCGCGGTTTTCGGTTCCCAGAACCACAGGAAGTCATCGTCCGTCGTCGGCACATGGGGCGTCCCGGCTTTGGCATCCGCGGGTTTGGGTATGTGCAATAATCTTCCCTCCGGCCAGCCGAGCGGCAGTTGGCTGAGCCCGGACAGCGCCGCCAGCGCGGTTGTTTCGCTGGCCGACATAGCCGCCATCGCGTCCGTGGAGGGCTTTTCAGGAGTCGCCCCGGCCTGCACCAGTTTTAGCAGATCGGGAGATAATTTCAGCTCCTCCGCCAGTTTCGGCTGCGCCCACAAGGCTTGTGAGACCGCAAAGCTGTCGATGTTCAGGGTCACGCACATCGCCAGCGCGATCACCACTGAGAATAGCTGGGTCCGGCGTTTGAAGGCGCCGCTCAGCCGGTCCATCGACGCGTCGAACCAGTCGGCCAGTTCCGCCTGTATCCGGTAAAGATCGCCCTCCGTGCGCTGTACCATCGAGATCAGAAAATCCTTGATCTGCGGCGGCACGCCGGTCAGCGCCGTGTTTATCGCGGCCGTGAACGCCGCGACCGCGGCCGGCCCGCGCGCCGGCGCGCCAGCACTCGCGGCGGACAGGCCCAGTATGTCCACCATTGCGTTGGCAAACTGCTCGGGATCGATATAGGCCGGCGCCCGCGTCTTCGCATCCGCTTTGGCCTGATCGGTGTCCTTGGGACCCGTCGCCGGCGCGCCGGGGCCGCGCGGGTGGACGGCCGCATGCTGATATAGTTTCAAGGCCATTTTATCGAAATTCGGGTCGTTGAATAATTGCTGGATGCCGCGCAGCAATGAACTGGAACGCAGCTTGAACAGCGAGTTGATCGCCTCCACGATCGCGCCGGTCGCCAGGCTGACGGCCAGAAACGTGAAGGCCAGGCCAATGGCGACATCCAGAATGGTGCTGTTGAACATTTGCGCCCTCCATTTCAGTCTGGTGACCGTCGGAAGATTATGGAACCCGTCGCAGGCGCAATCAACGTCCGAATGCCAGGTTTTTCCGAGGATTGGCACCGCGACCGGATCGAGGCATCCTGCCGCCAGCGGCCCCCAAGGCCGATCCGCACCGGGAGGCATAACCATGACCCATGCCAAGACGCACCCTCGGCAACGGCTGGTCCCGATGCTGACTACCTTGTTGGCGACCTTGCTGGCGAGTTTGTTGGCCGGCGCCCCGGCGCTGGCGCAGAAGCAATACGGACCCGGTGTCACCGACACCGAAATCAAGCTCGGCAACACCATGCCGTATTCCGGCAACGCCTCGGCCTATGGCGCCAATGGCCGGGCGGAGGCGGCGTTCTTTCGGATGATTAACGACCAGGGCGGGATCAACGGGCGGATGATCAACTTCATCTCGCTCGACGACGGCTATTCGCCGCCCAAAACCATGGAGCTGACCCGTCAGCTGGTGGAGCGGGACCAGGTCCTGCTGATGTTCGCCCCACTGGGCACCGCCCCGAACACCGCGATCCATAAATACCTGAACCAAAAGAAGGTGCCGCATCTGTTCGTCGGTTCCGGCGCTTCCAAATGGGGCGATCCCGAGCATTATCCGTGGACCATGGGACTGATTCCCGACTACCACGGCGAGGGCTATGTCTACGCCAAACACATCCTGAAAACGCAGAAGGACCCGAAGATCGCGGTGCTGCGCCAGAACGACGACGTGGGCGTGGATTACCTGACCGGCTTTCGCGAGGGCCTCGGCCAGCAGGCCGACAAGCTGATCGTCCTGGTCGCCACCTATGAGGTGACCGACCCCACCGTGGACAGCCAGATGCTGCAGCTGAAAAACTCCGGCGCCAACGTGTTCTTCAATATTACCACGCCGAAATTTGCCGCCCAGGCGATCAAGAAGGCCGCCGAGATCAACTGGAAGCCGGTGCAGTATCTGGTCAATGTCGCGGCCTCGATCGGCGCGGTGATCCGTCCCGCCGGCGTGGAGAATTCCGAAGGCACCATCACCGCGCTCTATCTGAAGGATGTGACCGACCCGCGTTGGGACGATGCCGCCGATGTGAAGACCTGGCACGCCTTCATGGCGAAATACTTGCCGAACGCCAACCCGGCCGAGGCCAGCTATGGGACGGGCTATGTGTTTGCCTTCACCCTGGCAGAAGTGCTGAAGCGCTGCGGCGACGATCTGACGCGGGAGAATGTGATGCGCCAGGCCGCCAGCCTGCACGAACTGGAGGTGCCGTTGCTGGTGCCGGGCAGCCGGGTGAACAGCAGCCCGACGGATTTCTATCCGATCAAGGCCTTGCAGATGTCGCGCATGGAAGGCGGGCATTGGATCGCCTTCGGCGAGCTGATGACGCGCGAGAATCGTTAGGACCTGCAACCGATGAACCAGGATGCCGACTACCTGATCATCGGCGCCGGATCGGCCGGCTGCGTGGTCGCCGACCGGTTGAGCGAAACCGGTGCCCGCGTGGTGCTGCTGGAAGCCGGCCCGACCGACTGGCATCCGTGGATCCACATCCCGGCCGGGGTGCTGAAACTGCTGTACAATCCGCGGGTCAACTGGAACTATGCCTCCGAACCCGAGCCGGGCAGCGCCAACCGGGCGATCCACTGGCCGCGCGGGCGGGTGCTCGGCGGCTCCAGCTCGATCAACGGCATGCTGTATGTGCGCGGCAATCCGGCGGATTTCGACCTGTGGGCGCAGATGGGCTGCCGCGGCTGGAGTTTTGCCGATGTGCTGCCGTATTTCCGCCAATCCGAACATTACGGCCCGGGCGATGGCGAATACCGCGGCAAGGGCGGCGTGCTGAAGGTGGAGGATTACAACACCATCCTGAAGCTGACGCATCAGTTCGTGCAGGCCGCGCAGCAGGCCGGCCACCCGTTCCGCCAGGATCTGAACGGCGCCGAGCAGGAAGGGGTGGGCTATTCGCAGATGACCCGCATCGGGCGCTGGCGCGGCTCCACCGCGCAGACTTTTCTGAAGCAGGCGAAGCGCCGGCAGAACCTGCGGGTCGAAACCGGCGCCCAGGCGAGCCGGCTGATCTTCGAGGGCAAAAACTGCGTCGGCGTGGCGTTTCGCCAGGGCGGACAGCCGCGGCAGCTGCGGGCGGCCCGCGAGGTGATCCTGTGCGGCGGGGCGGTGAATTCGCCGCATCTGCTGCAAATCTCCGGCATCGGGCGGCCCGAGCATCTGCGTTCGATCGGCGTGGAAATTATCCACGAAGCGCCCGGCGTGGGGGAAAATCTGCAGGATCATTACGTCGCGCGGGTGGCGCATCGGGTGCGCGATGCGATGTCCGCCAACCAGCTGTCGCGCGGCCTGCGGCTGGCCGGCGAGGTGGCGCGGTTCGCGCTGCAAGGCCGCGGCGCGTTGACCTTCGGGGTCACCAGCGCGCAGGTCTTCTGCCGCTCACGCGAGGGACTCGTCAGCCCGGATTTGCAGCTGCTGTTCACCCCGGCCAGCTATGACCAGCTGAAATTCGGCATGCTGGAGCGGCAAGCCGGCATGACGGTCGCGGTCTGCCCGACACGGCCGGACAGCCGCGGCACGATCCTGGCCAAATCCTCCGACCCGTTTGAGAAGCCGGCGATCCGGCCGAACTACCTCGCGGCCCCGGAAGACCAGCGCGTGCTGAATGCGGGGATCCGCTTCACCCGCGAGATCTTCGCCGCCCCAGCGATGGCGCAACACAGCGTAATGGAAACCTCGCCCGGACCGGATGTGACCAGCGACGCCCAGCTGGGCGATTACTGCCGCCAAACCGGGACGACGATCTATCATCCGGTGGGAACCTGCCGGATGGGCGCGGACCCGGCCAGCGTGGTCGATGCGCGGCTGCGGGTGCGCGGAATCGGTGGCCTGCGGGTGATCGACGCCTCGGTGATGCCGACCCTGACCACCGGCAACACCAACGCGCCGACGATCATGATCGCCGAAAAAGGTGCGGCGATGATCCGCGAGGATGCGGGGGCGGGTTAGACCCGGCTTAAATCCCGATCCCACCGAGGCGGCGGCCCGGTGCGCCGCCCCATCGCGGCAGATTGAGCTGGGGCGATCATCGGAAGATAGATTGACATGCCTGGAACAAAGGCGAGGATGTCTTGTTTATACGACGTAACCACAATTTGAGTGTTGGCTGTCGATGTTATCTCGCGAGAAGGTCCGGATGGCCGACGGCGATCTGCGCATCTTCCATCGCGCAGGAAGCAAGTACGTCGGGGCTGTCCTGGGTTTGTTGCTGACCCAGCTTGGCCGTAGCCACACCCGCATTCTCCGGCTGGCCGCGCCGGATACCGGGCTGGGACTGAGCCAGATGATCACCCAGTTGGCCGGCCATGCGCCATTGCCATCGAGGACGGGCGTGCCGCCGGAGGGGATTCCGGAGCTGTCGGATGACGATGTGGAACGCGCGCATCATCTGCTAACGGAATTGAACGACGAGGGCGACGGCGTCCTGTTGCTGATCGAGGGCGCCCAGAATTTGCAGCCGACCGCTTTGCGCTACATCCAGCACAGCTGTCGGACCGCGCCGCGTCTGCACCTTGCCTATGTTGGATCGGAGGCGCTGAAACCGCTGTTGGAGCGTCCCGAATTCGCCGCCCTCGCCAGCCGCCCGGTGACGGAATTGCACCTCGACGAGCGCGCCGCGAGTGCCGAGGCCTGCCTGGCCTTGGCGCTGTCCTCGGCTTCCAATGCCGTGGGCGGCTCCGATGCCGTGCAATCGTCGCCGATGCCGGCCGTGCCCGCTCTGGCGGCACCGTTGCCGGATTCGTCCGGGTGGCGCGGGGCCAACCGGCTCGGCTGGCTGTCGCTCGGCGTGCTGGGCCTGGTTGCCGTGGTCGGGACCGGCGCGTGGGTGGCGCAGAGCCTGCGAGGCAACACCGATTCCGGCGCGGCAACCCGGCTTGAAGCGGGACCGCTGCCGCAAGTTGGACCCCTGCCCGAAGCGGGCCTCCTGACGGGGCCGGTGCCAATGCCCGTCCCGGTCGAGCCGCCGGTAGCGGCCCACGTGGCAACGGATGATCGGGCAACGCCCGGTGTGGCAACGACTGGTGTCACAACGACCGGTCTGACGGCGGCCGGCCCCGCTCCAACCGCCCCGGCGGAAATCCAGCCGGAAACCACGATCGACAGCCGCGCGGCGATGCCCACCGCCGAGGCCGTCCCCGAACCCACCCCGGAAACGGTGGCATCGGCAGCGTCGATCGGGGCCATATCGAGCCATGCCCCTGAACCGGAAGTCGCTTCGGACGATCCAAACCTCCGGCGGGACGCCGCCCCACCAGGCCGCCCCAACGGGTCCGTCCCCGCGATCGCGTTGGCCGAAATCGCTCGCGCCGATAATCTGCTGGCTACCGGGGATATCTCCGGCGCCCGCCGCTGGTATGAATACGCCGCCGCGAAGGGGTCCGCCATTGCGGCGACCTCGCTGGGCAAGACGTACGACCCCAACATACCGGCCCGGTCGCAGAGAATGGGCGGGGTTGCCGCGGACCCCGAAAAGGCCGGATTCTGGTACCAGAAAGGTGCCGCGATGGGCGACGCGAACGCCGCCGCTTTGCTTGCAAACCTCCATGCAGGACACTGACATGCCGCTTTCCAGACGCGCTATCCACAGACGCACGATCCTCGGTACCCTGCTGGCCGCGTCGGCGGCGGTTCCCGCTGCCGCGGCGGTGCCGAGGGTGGATTTTCCCCAGCTGACGCCGCACCGGGATCCATTGCCCATCGGCATCATGACCGGCGAGATCGCCGGCACCTTTATCCAGATCGGCAACGATATCGCCGAGGTGCTGGACAGTCCGGACATGCGGATCCTGCCGATCATCGGCAAGGGCTCGCTGCAGAACCTGCTGGATCTGACCGACGTGCGCGGCGTCGATCTGGCGCTGGCCGCGACCGACGCGCTGAACTTCGCCGCCAGGGAGCACCCGGACCTTCCGGGGCGCATTCAGTATATCTGCAAACTCTATGACAACGAGGTGCATGTTCTCGCCGGGCCGAACATCACCCGGATCGAGGATCTACGCGACAAAAGGGTCAACATCGACGTGATCGGCAGCGGCACCGCTGTCACCTCCACCGTGGTTTTCCAGGCCCTCGGCGTGCCGATCCAGGCGGTCAACAACCCTCCGACCAAGGGTTTGGAGATGCTGAAGAACGGCGAGGTTGCCGCACTCACCTACACAATCGGCAAGCCGGGCCGGTTGTTCACCCAACAGCTTCCCGCCAGCCTGCATCTGGTGCCGGTGCCGTTGCAGACCGAACTGGCCAAATCCTACCTGCCAGGGTCGTTCACCCATGAAGACTATCCGGGCCTCGTCCCGGCCGGTCAGACCGTCGAGACGATCGCCGTTGGAGTGGCGCTCGCCTGCTTCGGCTGGCCGTCTGGCACCGAGCGCTACCGCAATCTCGGCCGCTTCGTGGAGGTATTCTTTGCCAAATTCCCGGAACTGCTGAAACCGCCGCATCACGCCAAATGGAAGGATGTGAACCTCGCCTCCCAGGTGCCGGGCTGGACCCGGTTTCCCCCGGTCGTCAGCCTTCTGGCGGCGGCGCAATCCTCGCAGGGTTTCGGCCAGTTCCTCGACAGCCGCCACAAGGATCTGACCCCGGCACAGCGCCAGCAGCTGATCGACGAGTTCCGCCGGACCTTGCCGCGTTAATCGTCCGATTGCGGGGGCGGGGGCGGGGGCGGCCCACGACCGTGCCGGCTGAATAATTCTGGTCAATGCCTGCCGCCGAACGATACGCGACGTGAGCGGGAGCCACGGAAGTTGCGAGATTTCTGCGCGGTGCGGGACGCCAGGTCCACGGAGCTTCTTAATATCCAGGGCAGGCGTTGTGAGCGTCTCCGCTCGGATCCAGTTCTCCCGCTTTGCCCTTAGGTCGACAGCGCCGGCCTGGCCTGAAGGGGGGATGCGGCGAGACCATGGATAAAGCGGAGCTTATGTGACCGAGGTCACACCTTTAAACCGTAATGTCTGGCACGTTTCCTGCCAGGGCCACATCGGAACGACATACTTTCAGGACCCCGTCGGAACGACATACGTTACCGTTTTGAGGAGTTTTTGCCTATGAGCAACATCATCCTTTTATTCATTTGCCTCTCGATTGGCATGGCCCTTCGTTGGTTTAAACGTGCTCCGGACAATGCTCATACGTCAATCAACGTGTTTATCATCTATGTGTCACTGCCCGCGGTAACCCTGTTACAGGTTCATGCCGCGCACGTCGATCCC
>JAYTXR010000025.1:0-22152 GCA_043742865.1 Acetobacteraceae bacterium | reverse complement strand
GTCGAAGATGATGTCGTCGGGCGTGTCGTTGGCCTGGCCGATCTCCTGCAGGATGACGCCGCGCTCCCGCTCAAGCTCCTCCGGATCGAAGCTGGAATGGGTCATAATGTCGCCGATGATATCCGCACCCAGCGCGGTGTCCTCCTTCAGCACCTTGACGTAATAGGCGGTCTGCTCGCGCGCGGTGTAGGCGTTGATATGCCCGCCGACCGCCTCGATTTCCTCCGCTATCTCCGCCGCGCTGCGCCGCTCGGTGCCCTTGAACGCCATGTGCTCCAGAAAATGCGACACGCCGTTCTCGGCCTCGGTCTCGTGGCGGGTGCCGGTGCCGACATAGGCGCCGAACGACACGGTCTCGACCCGGTCCATCCGCTCGGTGACAACGGTCAGGCCGGATTCCAGGCGAGTGACCTGAATGGCCCCGCCGGTAGCCTCGCGTATGGCCTGGGGGGGGGCGGGCTTGGTGATGCTTCGGGGGCTCATGCGGCATTCTTCCTGGCGAAGGCGCGCACCAGCGCCTGGATGGCGGCGAGGTTGTTGGGCGCGACGGTGAAACTCTCGGGACGGTCATATAGGTCCGCCAGCCGTGCCGGCAATGGCGGGCGCGCGCCGGTGGCGCGCTGCATGGCATCGGGGAACTTCGCGGGGTGCGCGGTGGCCATGGCGATAATGGGAATGCCATGCCCGGAAGGCGGGGCGGCGCGGGCCGCGGCGATGCCGATGGCGGTGTGCGGATCGGCCAGATAGCCGGTGGTGGCGTGCAGGCGGCGGATTTCCGCCTCGGTGCCGGGATCGTCCAGCGCGACGCCATGCAGCAGCGTCCGCGCCCGGTGCCAGGCGGCCAGCGGCACCGGCATATGCCCGCCGGACCGAAAATGCTCCATCGCGGCGCGCGTGGCGGCGGGGTCGCGGTCCAGCAGTTCGAACAGCAGGCGCTCGAAATTGGAGCTGATCTGGATATCCATGCTCGGCGACAGGCTGGGTTCCACCGCGCGCAGGCTCATGTCGTTGGCTGCCAGGAAGCGGGTCAGGATGTCGTTGCGGTTGGACCCGACCACCAGCCGCGCCACCGGCAGGCCCATACGCCGCGCCACCCAGGCGGCCAGCACATTGCCGAAATTCCCGGTCGGCACGGCAAACGCCACCTCCCGGTCCGGCCCGCCCAGCGCCAGCGCCGAGGCGACGTAATACGGAATTTGCGCCGCGATCCGCGCCCAGTTGATCGAATTGACCGCTGAAAGCTGCTGTTCGCGGCGAAACGGGGCGTCGGCGAACATCGCCTTCACCAGATCCTGGCAGTCGTCGAAACTCCCCTCGACGGCGATATTGCGCACATTCGCTGCCGCAACGGTGGTCATCTGCCGGCGCTGCACCTCGCTTGTGCGGCCATGCGGATGCAGGATCACGATATCGATCCGGGCGCGATCGGCGAACGCCTCGATGGCGGCCGAGCCGGTATCGCCGGAGGTGGCGCCGACGATGGTTATTCGTTGGTCGCGCTCGCTCAACACATGGTCGAACAGCGGCCCGAGCAGCTGCATCGCCAGATCCTTGAACGCCAGGGTCGGGCCATGGAAAAGTTCCTGCACAAACAGCCCGGTTTCCAGCTGCACCAGCGGCACCACCGCCGGATGGCCGAAATCCTGGTAGGCCTGCTTGCAGAGACGTTGCAACGTCGCGAACGGGATCGCCTCCCCCACAAAGGGCTGCATCACCCGCGCAGCCAGCTCCGCATAGGGCAGGCCGCGCAGCGCCCGCCAGTCGGCCAGGGCAAAATGCGGCCAGCTTTCCGGCACGAACAACCCGCCATCCTCGGCCAGGCCGGCCAGCAGGACACCGGCAAAATCCAGGGTTGCGCCGGCGGAGGCCGCGCCACGGGTGGAGATGTATCGCATGGACCCATCTTAGCCGCGGATGCGGCTTGGGGCGAGGGGCAGGCCTGCCGGCGAACGCGGCAACAGGTCCCGGTCGGGGGAAATCGCTGCAAGTTTAAGACGGAAATTTGGATTAAACCCAAATCACGCGATCCATCCCCATGGAACGCAACCTGCGACCGAACCGAGATCCCGGCCCCCGCCCAGAAGCTGACCCGGCCGGACCTCTCGGGACTTGGCGTTCGCGCGCGAAACAGGCTACCAACTGGGCTTCTGGTGAACCGGGAAATCGACATGTCGGACGTCAATCGGCCCTCCAAGGCGCCCGCCAAGGCAACGGACGTGGCGTCGCTGTCGTTCGAGGACGCGCTGGCGGAACTGGATGGGATCGTGCGCGGATTGGAGGGCGGGCAACAGAAGCTGGAGGACGCCATCGGCGCCTATGAGCGGGGGGCTGTTCTGCGCCGGCATTGCGAGGCCAAGCTGGCGCAGGCGGAGGCCCGGGTTTCGGCGATCGTCGAACACGAGGATGGCTCGCTGTCGACCCGAAACACCGTCTGAACGCCAGCCGGCACCGGGGCCGGACCTAGATGGCGAAGCGGCGGGCGGACCAGTTGCTGGTCGATCGCGGTCTGGTGGAAAGCCGGTCCCGCGCCCAGGCGCTGATCCTGGCCGGGAAAATCTTCAGCGGCGAGCGCCGGGTGGAGAAGGCCGGCGACCCGTTGGCTGAGGATGCGAAGCTGGAAGTGCGCGGCCAGGACCATCCTTGGGTATCGCGCGGCGGGCTGAAGCTGCAACACGCCTTGGCGGAATTCGCCCTGTCGCCGGATTGTCGCATCTGCCTCGATATCGGCGCGTCCACCGGCGGGTTCACCGATGTGCTGCTGACGCATGGCGCGGCCCGCGTGCATGCGGTGGATGTCGGGCATGGCCAGCTGGCCTGGAAGCTGCGCACGGATCCGCGCGTGGTCGTGCATGAGAAAACCAATGCCCGCCATCTGACCGCGGAAACCATCGCCGACCCGATCGGCGCGCTGGTCTGCGATGCCAGCTTCATCGGCCTGGCGACTTTGCTGCCGGCGCCCCTGGCGCTGTGCGCGCCGGGCGCCTGGGCGGTGGCATTGATCAAGCCGCAATTCGAGGCCGGGCGGGATCTGGTGGGCCGCAAGGGTGTGGTGCGCGATCCGGCGGTGCATGCGGCAGTGTGTGAACGGGTTCGCCAGTGGTGGGCGGGGTTGCCGGGCTGGGTTGTGCTGGGAATTGCCGAAAGTCCGATCACCGGACCGGAGGGGAACCGGGAGTTTCTCCTGGCGGCCCGGTTGGGCTAGCATCGTTGCTGAACAAATACCGGGAGAGCAACGCATGTCGGTCGAGGAAAAAGACGCCATCCGCGAGGTGCTGGCCGAATACTGCTTCGCGCTGGATAATTACCGATTTTCCGACATGGCCGCGCTATTCACCGAGGATGGCATTTGGGACACCGCGTTCGGCAAGGCCACCGGGCGGGAGGCGATCGCCGCCCAGGCGAACCGCATCAGCGACCCCCCCGCCCAGCGGCAGCGGCGGATCCACATGATGGCCAACATCCTCATCAAGCTGGCCGGGGAGGACGCGCAGGTGATGTCCAACTGGGAAATGCTGCAGAACGGCGAGCAAGGCCCGCATGTCAGCTCCGCCGGCGCCTACGACGACCGGATGGTCAAACGCGACGGCAGATGGCTGTTCCAGATCCGCAAGATCGACCGTTTCATCAAATAGGCCGGTCCCCTCGCACGGTGACGCGGTTGCCGGAGCGGGTGTGCGGCCAGTAATCCCACATGGCGCGGTGCT
Organism: Acetobacteraceae bacterium; assembly: GCA_043742865.1. Classification (GTDB taxonomy): domain Bacteria; phylum Pseudomonadota; class Alphaproteobacteria; order Acetobacterales; family Acetobacteraceae; genus PALSA-911. The sequence continues at coordinate 18,448 of JAYTXR010000025.1, read as the reverse complement.
GCACGCAGCGATTGTCCCAGAAGGCGATGGCGTTCTCGGTCCAGCGGAAGCGGCACTGAAACAGCGGGTTCTCGGCGTGCTGATACAGATAGGCCAGGATCGCGTCGCCCTCGTCGCGCGGCAGGCCGATTATGCGCCGGGTGAAGCCGCGGTTGACATAGAGCGCCTTCTTGCCGGTCACCGGATGGGTGCGCACCACCGGGTGCTCGGCGCTGGGGTAGTCAGGCTTGTCCGCCACGCCGAAATTCGCATACAGGCCGCGATACACGTCGGCGCCGTCATGGAACGCGGTCAGCCCGTCCAGATACGCTTTCATCCGGTCCGACAGCGCCTCATAGGCCGCATACATGCTGGCGAACAGCGTGTCGCCGCCCTTCGGCGGGGTTTGCCGCAGATACAGGATGCTGCCCATCGGCGGCTCGGTGTCGCAGGAAACATCCGAGTGCCAGCCTTCGCCATTGGCGCGCGGGCTATCCTTGTCGGCATGGATCTTCATCAGCGCCGGCTCGCCGTCTTCATGCGGTGCGGCCGGGTGGATGTGAAGTTCGCCGAACAGCCGGCCGAACGCCAGATGCTGCTGGGGCGTGAGGTGCTGGTTGCGAAGGAAAATTACCGAGTTCTCGGCCAGCGCGCGGTGGATTTCATCCTGCGTGCGGTTGGACAAAGGTTGCGACAGATCGACGCCGGTGATCTCGGCACCGATGATCGGCGTCAGCTTGTCCACCGATATGGTTTCGTACGCAGCGGAGTCTTCGGTGACATGGCGATATCTGGGTCCCTGGTTGCCGCGCAATCCGCTCATGGTCGTGCTCCCTTTTCAGTAGCCCATCAGGCTGGCGTAGCGGTCCCGATGGAAGGCGGCGTTGCCGAAGGTCGCCTCCGCCACGCGGGCGCGTTTCAGGAAAAAGCCGATCTCGTGTTCGTCGGTCATGCCGATGCCGCCATGCATCTGGATGCCCTCATCGCCGCACAGCCGCAGCGTGTCGCTGGCGCGGGCCTTGGCCAGGCTGGCCAGGGAGGGCGCGTCGTTGGCGCGCTCGTCGATCGCGGCGCAAGCGGCCAGCACCGCGGAACGGGTCGCCTCAATCTCGCAGAACATCTGCGCGGCGCGATGCTTCAGCGCCTGGAAGCTGCCGATGGCGACGCCGAACTGGCGGCGGTCCTTCAGGTATTGCAAGGTGCGATCGAACGCTTCGGCCGCACTGCCGAGCATCTCCGCGGCCAGCCCGGCGCAAGCGCGGTCCAGCACCGCCTCCAGCACCTCCGCGCCGCCATCGATCGGGCCAAGCACCGCCTCCGCAGGCAGCGCCACGTTATGGAACTTGATGGAGGCGGCATTGCGGCTATCGAGCATGAGGTTGCGCCGGCGGGTGACGCCCGGCGCGTCCGCGGGGACCAGGAACAGCGTGATGCCCGCACGCTCCGCGCGTTTGCCGGCGGTACGGGCAACGACAATCAGCGTGTCGGCCACATGCCCGTCCAGCACGAAGGTCTTTTCCCCGTTGAGCACGAAACCTGTGCGCGAGCCGGTGGCGGTGGTGGCGATCCGGTTGGGCGCGTGATGCGGGAGTTCTTCCAGGGCCAGCGCGAACAGCGTCTCCCCCGCCACCAATCCAGGCAAATGCTCGGCCTTCTGCTCGGCGGATCCCGCGAGATCGAGCACGCTGGCCCCCACCAGCGCCGTGGCAATCAACGGGCTGGCGGTCAAGGTGCGGCCAGACGCCTCCAGCACCTGCGCCAGGCCGGTCAGGCCAAAGCCGGTGCCGCCATATTCCTCCGCCACCAGAAATCCGGCCCAGCCCAGCTCCGCCATCTCCAGCCACAGTTTTCGCGAGAAACCATCGGGGTCGGCGGTGTCGCGCAATTTTCGCAACGCGGTCACCGGCGATCTTTCCGGAAAGAACTCCATCGCGGTGTCGCGCACCATTCGCGCGTCGGAAGACAGCACCAGAGCCATTGCGTATCGTTCCTAGGTTTAATCGGGCAGGCCAAGCACGCGCTTGGCGATGATGTTCAGCTGCACCTCCGAGGTGCCGCCCTCGATGCTGTTGGCCTTGGCGCGCAGCCAGTCTCGGGTCGCGCGCAATTCGCCTTCGTCGAATTCCTCCCCTTCCCAGCCCAGCCCGCCGGTGCCAGCGCTGCCGACCATCAGCTCGTAGCGGCGCTTGTTCAGTTCGGTGCCGTAGTATTTAAACATCGCCGAAAGCGGACCCGGCGGCTGGCCGGCCTCGGCCTCCTCCAGCGCGCGGCGACGGGTCAGCTGGAAGGCCTGGTTATCCATGTTGTAGCGCACGATGGAGTCGCGCAAGGATGGGTCGGCGATGCGTCCGTCAATCTCGCCGACATGCTGTTTGGCGATCTCGGCCGGCGGGCGCTCGCGTCTCGCGCGTTCGCCAATGCCGCCGATGGATTTGCGCTCGTGCTCCAGCAGGCGCTTGGCGATGGTCCAGCCCTTGTTGACTTCACCGACCAGATTGCCCGCCGGGACCTGGACGTTTTCCAAAAAAGTTTCGCAAAATACCGAGGCGCCGGAAATCAGCAGGATCGGCCGCGCCCGCACGCCGGGATCAGCCATGTCGATCAGCAGGAACGAGATGCCGTCATGCTTGCGCACTGTCGGATCGGTGCGGACCAGACAAAAGATCCAATCCGCGTGATGCGCGTTGCTGGTCCAGATCTTGTGGCCGTTGACCAGATAATGCTCCCCCTGCAGCACCGCCCGGGTCTGCAAGCCGGCCAGATCGGAACCTGCACCGGGTTCGCTGTACCCCTGGCACCAGCGGATTTTGCCCTGGGTGATGTTCGGCAGATGCTCCTGGCGTTGCGCCTCGGTGCCGTATTCCAGCAGCACCGGCCCGAGCATGGTCAGTCCCATGCCGCGCAATGGCGGCCGGCAGCCCAGCGCGCGCATCTCCTCGTCCAGCACCGCGGCCTGCATCTCGCTCAGTCCGCCCCCGCCATATCGTTTCGGCCAGGTCGGCGCGGTCCAACCCTGTTCCGCCATCCGGTCCAGCCAGAGTTTCTGGTCCGGATGGCGGAACACTTCGCGCAGGCCGCCCCAGACCATCTCATCGTCGGGCATCGGCGTGCGCATCAACGCCGGGCAGTTCGCCTCCAGCCAGTCTTTGGCATCGGCGCGAAAATCCTCTAATTCCGCCATAGATTTCTCCCGTTCATTCCGCCGCCACCTGACTTGTCCCACCCGCCCGGGCCGCCTCCAGCACCATCCCGGCCGCCTTCTCCGCGATCATGATGGTTGGGGCGTTGGTGTTGCCGGCAACGATGCTCGGCATGATCGAGGCGTCCACCACCCGCAGCCCGTCCACGCCATAGACCCGCAACTGCGGATCGACCACCGCATGCGGATCATGGCCCATGTGGCATGTGCCGACCGGATGCAGGTTGGAATAGCCCCGATGGCGGATGTCGGCGATGAAATCCTCGTCGGTCTGCACCTGCTCGCCGGGTTCGATCTCGTGCGCTACATACGCTGCCAATGCCGGCTGCGCACAGATTTTGCGGATCAGCTTCATGCCGGCGATCAGTGCCTGGCGGTCGTATTCAGTCTTGAAGAAGTTGAATTTGATCAGCGGCGGCGCCAGCGGATCGGGGCTTTTCAACTTCACGTGACCGATCGCGTCGGGGCGCAGATGCACCGGGCTCATGGTCAGGCCGGGAAACGAATGCGGCATTATGCCCGTGCGGGTGCGTTCGGCGGTGCTCCAGCAGGCCATGTTGATTTGCAGATCGGGCCGTTCCAGCCGTTGATCGCTGCGCGCGAAGGCGCCGCAATACATGCCGTTGCCGGCCATCTCGCCGCTGCGGAACAGCGCGTAGCGTGCCGCCCCAACGATCTTCCGCGGCCAGCTATTGGCGAAATCATTGACCGTGACCGGCTGGGCGCAGCGATAGATCATCTGCAGATAGAAGTGATCGCGCAGATTGGCGCCGACGCCCGGCATGTCACGAACCACCGGAATGCCGAAATGCTGCAACTGCTCGGCGGGTCCAAGCCCGGACAGCAGCAATAGTTGCGGCGAGCCATAGACGCCGCCGGAAACGATCACTTCCCGCGTCGCCCGCGCCGATTGCCGCCCGGATGGCGTCTGGAATTCAACGCCGACGGCGCGGCCATTCTCCAGAAGCAGCCGGGTCGCGTGGGCGCGGGTCAGCACGACCAGGTTCTGCCGGCCCTTGGCCGGGCGCAGATACGAAACCGCGGTGCTGCCGCGGCGGTTGTCGCGCGTGGTGGTCTGATACCAGCCGATGCCTTCCTGCTGCGGGCCGTTGAAATCGTCGTTGGCGGGCAGACCGGCCTGCTTGCCGGCCTCGATCATCGCCTGGGCCAGCGGCCAGTGATGCGGCTGGTCGGACACCCGCAGTGGGCCGCCGACGCCATGCAGTTCGCTGGGGCCGCGCACCTGGTCCTCGGCGCGGCGGAAATACGGCAGCACCTCGTCCCAGCTCCAGCCCTCGCAGCCGCGCTGGCGCCATTCGTCGTAATCGGACGGTGTGCCGCGGATGTAGATCATGCCGTTAATCGAGCTGGTGCCGCCCAGCACTTTGCCACGCGGCTGGTACATGGTGCGGTTTTCCAGCTCCTCCTCGGGCTCGCTGTCGAACATCCAGTTGACCGCCGGATTATTGAACAGCTTGGCGTAGCCGAGCGGAATGTGGATCCATGGATTGCGGTCCTTGCCGCCGGCTTCCAGCAGCAGCACGCGGTATTGTCCGGACTCCGACAACCTTGCCGCCATCACGCAGCCGGCCGAGCCCGCGCCGGTGACGATGTAATCGAAGGTTCCGATATTCTGTGCCATGAATTCCGCCTACCAGGCCGTCTTGTGGCCGATGAAACGAGTGGGGATGCGCTGGATGTCCTGGATCAGGTCCGGCGGCACCGGCGCATCCACGCCAGGGTCGCCGCGCAGCGAGATGGCGTCGCTTAAGCCGCCAAAACGCGTTTCGATCGCCGCGGCGATTTCCTTGTGCGTGCCAACCGCGGCGAACAGGTGCACCAGATCGTCCGGCACAAGCCGGGTCATCTCCTCCCATTTTCCCTGCTTGGACAGCTGGTTCAATTCGCGGCCCAGATCGCCGTGGCCGTGGGTTTCCAGCACCGCCCAGTAGCCGGGCGTGGAGCCATAGAAGCCGATACGGGCGCGTACCCATTCGGCGTTCTGGGCCGTGGTTTGCGCGTCCGGTCCGGTGGCGACGAAGCCGCCGCCGGTGACCTCGAAATGCTCAAACGCGCGGCCGGATTTCGCCATGCCCTCGCGCACCAAGGGCACGACCATCTGGTCCACGTAGCCACGGGTGCAGAACGAATGCAGCCGCACGCCGTCGCCGACCTCCCCGGCCAGACGCAGCGAATGCGGCCCGACCGCGGCGAGCGTGATCGGCACCATCCGCAGATGCAGGGATTTCGGCACGAAATACGGCGGCATCAGGGTGAATGTGTAGTGCTGGCCGCGGAAATCCAGTTTGTCGCCGGTCTCCCAGCTGGTCCAGATCGCCCGCAGCGCCTGGACGTATTCGCGCATCCGCGGCACCGGCGGGGTCCAGGGCACGGAGAACCGCTTTTCGTTATGCGGGCGTATCTGCGGACCGATGCCGAGCACGAAACGCCCGCGCGAGGCGATCTGCAAATCCCAACCGGCATTGGCGATAACCATCGGGCTGCGTGGGAACGAAATCGCCACCGAGGTGCCGAGCTCCATCCGCTCGGTGACCGTGCCGGCGATGGCGTGGGCCAGGAACGGGTCGTTCTTGTTCTCCATCGTCATCGCGCCGTCATAGCCGTCGGCTTCCGCCTGCCTGGCGGCGTCCGCAACCTGGCGCAAATCCGATTGCGGCAGCGTGGTCAGGACCTTCATCAGCCCGCCATCGCCGCGGGCAATACCTCGCCGGCGAAGAAGCGGCGCGGGTTTTCGTCGAGAATGGAAAAGATCTCCTGCTCGTTCAGCCCGCGGTCGCGCAGCATCGGCACGAAATCGGTGAACAGATAGGTGTACGGCGGCGGCCATTTGCCGGCCGCGTTCATCGCGTCGATCTTCGCCTGCTCCTCCGGCGGCACCTGACGGGCGAATTTGCCGAGCCAGCCGCAATGGCGGTCCTGGCTCATCATGATCTGTGCGCGGTGGCCGGAGCGGACCAGTTTGACCAGATTATCGGCGCGGGTTTCGTCCGGCATGTAGCGGTGCAGCCCGATCCGGTCGAAGCCGATATAGGACCCGCCCTCGACGACACGCTTGTGGTACGAAGGGTCCGGATTGCCGCAGCAATGGCCGATCAGGCAGCGATGCGGTGCCACGCCGCCATCGGCGAAAAGCTTCTGCTGTTCCGGCCCGCCATAGCCGTCCTGCGTGTGGGTGATGATCGGTATCCCCGTGGCCTTCTGCGCGATGCAGGCGGCGGCGAGGAATTTTTCCTCCAACTCGGTAATCGCCGGGGCGCCGGTGGCAACCTTGATGGCGCCGGCCTTCACACCGGTATTTTTGCCATTCTGGACGATGCCGCGGGTAATTTCGTGAATGTACAATTCGGCGATCTCGTCCACGGTGCGGGCGCGCCAATACACCGGGAAACCCATTGCCTCAAAATAGAAGCCGGTGGTGCAGATCACGTTCATTTCGGATTTTTCGGCGATTTCCGCCATCATTCCGGCATCACGCCCCAGCTCGATCGGGCAGGGATCGACGAAGCTGCGCACGCCGTGCTCCTCGCGCAGTTGCCGTAGCCGCTTGACCGCCTCGGCGATGAAGGCCGCGCGGTCGAGCACCGCGAGCGGATCGTATTCGGCGCCGGGAAAGGCGATGAACAGATGCTCGTGCATCAAGGTGCGGCCGAGTTCATTGAGTTCGATGGCGCCGGTGACTGTCTGAACTGCCATGGTAGTTTCCCTCCCGGGTCCATTGTCGGAGCCCCGTTTGCGCCAGCTTGCCAGCTATGCCGGGCGCCATCCACCCCCCTATAGTCGGTGCTGCCGCAATCAAAATGGAGGCCCCCATGCCCAAGCCGCTCGATGGTAAAGTTGCCGTGGTCACCGGGGCCGGCAAGAACATCGGCCGGGCCATCGCGCTGAAGCTGGCCCGGGATGGGGCGGGCGTCGTCATCAACGGCCGCAGTGACCAGGCGGCGCTGGACGCGGTGGTGCGGGAGATCGAGGCCGAAGGCGGGCGTGCGATGACCGCCATCGCCGATGTGTCGGACCCCGAAGCGGTCGCGCGCATGACCGATGCGGCGGTCGCCAGCCTGGGCGGGATCGACATTCTGATCAGCAATGCCGGGCTGCGGCGGCAGACCGCGTTCCTGGACATGGGGCTGGCCGAATGGCGGGAAATCCTGTCGGTGGCGCTGGATGGGGCGTTCATCCTGGCCCGCGCGGCGGTGCCGCACATGATCCGCCGCGGCGGCGGCGCGATCGTCGCGCTGTCCGGCATCTCCACCCATGTCGGCACGCCGAACCGCTGCCATGTCTCCGCCTCCAAGGCGGGCCTCGAGGGGCTGATGCGCGCGCTGGCGATCGAGCTGGCGCCGCACGGCATCACCGCCAACACCGTCGCACCCGGCTCTGTGGATACCGTGCGAGGGGCCGCGGCCGGGGTGCGGCCTGGCACGCTCGGCGACAGCGCCATCCCGTTGCAGCGCAAGGCCAGCGTCGACGACATCGCCGCCATGGTGCGCCATCTGGCGGGACCGGAGGGCGCCTATATCACCGGCCAGACGATCCATGTAAACGGCGGTCTGTATCTGACCTAGCGGTATCGGCGTCGATCATGATGGAGCTGCTGAACGCGTTGCTGCTGGTGGGAATTCTGCTCGCCAGCAGCGCGCTCGGGCTCTATATCCGCCCGCTGCTGGCGGAACACCACCGAAGCCAGGACACGCTCAACCTGGTGCGTCTGGTCACCACGATGCTTGTGACGTTCGCCGCTTTAGTGCTCGGGTTGCTGACCAGCTCGGTCAAGACCACCCGCGACACGGTGAATACGGATTTGCGCGGTTTTGCGGCGATGATCATCGAGCTGGATCAGACGCTACGCGAGTACGGCCCAGAGACAGATCTCGCGCGGCAAAAACTGCGCAGCTACACCGCATCGGCGATCGCCACCACCTGGCCCGGCGAGACGCTGCCCGCCGGCGATTATTATCCACGCCAGCTGCCGCCCGACAAAGTGGAGAAGCGGATCGAGAATTCCCAGCTCGGCAACATGCTGATCGAGATCGAGCTCGACATCCGCCGGTTGCGGCCGCAGGACGCCATGCAGCGCCGGCTGGCAGATGACGGCCTCGGCGATTTCCAGCAAGTGGTGCAGCGGCGCTGGAAGCTGATCGAGGAGGCCAGCGCTTCGATCGATATGCCGTTCTATATCGTGCTGGTGTTCTGGCTGGCGGTGGTATTTGCCAGTTTCGGCCTGTGCGCGCCGCGCAACATGCTCGTGTTGGTGATGCTGGCGCTGGGGGCGGTGTCCATTGCCTCGGCGATTTTCGTCATTCTGGTTTATGATAGGCCGTTTGGCGGTCTGTTTCCCGTGCCGAGCCAGCCGTTGCGCGCGGCGCTGGTGCATCTGAGCCAGTAGCGGTCTTGCCGAGTTCGGAACGCGGTGATCTTCTGGCGCCATGGAAACCAATCTGATCGTCGAGCCCCGGCTGGCCGCCACTGTGCTGTTGTTGCGCGATGGCGACCCGGACGACGAAGGCGGCGGGATGCAGGTGTTCATGGTGGTCCGCCACCACCAGATCGAGTTCGCTTCCGGCGCCTTGGTGTTCCCCGGCGGGCGGATCGATCCCGGCGATCACGCGATCGCGGCGAACCCGGCCTTGTTTCCCCTCCAGCCCGGTCTGACGGCCGCCGACGCGGCGCTGCGTGTCGGCGCCCTGCGGGAAACTTATGAGGAATGTGGTATTCTACTCGCCCGCGAGCGTGGCGAGGGCTCGCTGGTATCGGCCATGCGGCTGCGCGCGATCGAGGCCGCCTGGCGCGTGGCGATGACCGCCGGGGAGAAAAGCTTCGCCGATATTCTGATCGCCGAGGATCTGGTGCTCGCCCCCGATGCGCTGGTGGCGTTCGCCCATTGGATCACGCCGGTGGCGATGCCCAAGCGCTTCGACACGTGGTTTTTCCTCGCCGTGGCGCCGCCCGACCAGATTGCGGCGCATGACGGGGAGGAAACGGTCGACTCCGTCTGGATTTCCCCCCGCCAGGCGATCGCGGAGACCTCGGCCGGGACCTACAAACTGGTGTTTCCCACGCAGAGAAATTTGGAGAAACTCGGCCGTCACGCGACCTCCGGCGCGGCGATGGCGGCGGCGCGGGCGGCGAAGATCGTCACGGTGCTGCCGGTGATGGAAAAATCCGCCTCCGGCGTGCGCTTCCTGCGGCTGCCGGCCGAGGCCGATTACGGCGGGGAGCTGTTCGAGGCGACCAACCCGCCTTCCATGCCCGATTGAGGAACCTGGCGGTGTCACCCGAAAGCGCCGAACTCCACCGGCTTATCGCGCGCTCGGCGCGTATCGTGTTTTTCACCGGGGCCGGGATCAGCACGGAATCGGGCATTCCGGATTTCCGCTCGCCGGGCGGTATATGGACGACGATGGCGCCGATCGATTTTCGCGATTTCATGGCCTCGGTGGTGGCGCGGCGGGAAACCTGGCGGCGCAAATTCGTCACCGACCTGACCATCCGCGCCGCCGAGCCCAATCGCGGCCATCGCGCCGTCGCCACTCTGGTGCGCGAGGGTCGGGCGGGTTCGGTGATCACCCAGAACATCGACGGGCTGCACCAGCTATCGGGTGTGCCGGACCGCCAGGTGATCGAGCTGCACGGCAACGCCACCTACGCCACTTGTCTGTCCTGTGCCCGGCGCTACGAGATCGACGACATCAAGATCGAGTTTGAGCGTTCGGGCGATCCGCCCGATTGCGCGGCCTGCGGCGGCCATGTGAAGGCCGCAACGATTTCGTTCGGCCAGTCCATGCCAACGGAGGCGATGCGCCGGGCGGAGGCGGAAACCCTAGCCGCCGATCTATTCATCGTGGCGGGGTCGTCGCTGGTCGTGTATCCGGCGGCCGGCTTCCCCGAGATCGCCAAGCGGAATGGCGCTTCGCTGGTGATCGTCAACCGCGAACCTACGGGGCTCGATCGGATGGCCGATCTGGTGATCCGCGAGGGGATCGGCGATACGCTGGGCGATGCAATGGGGGTGAACTGAAGCCGCGCACAGGCCGTCAGCCGCCGGCTGAATTGGACGCCTGCACGGCGGATGCAATGACCTGGGCCAGCGACAGAACGCTTTGGGCCGACGCCAGCGGATTCCCGGTGGAGATCGCCGCCGCGGTGCTCAGCACGGCGGCGACTATACTTAATGCCGTTTTGACGTTATGGATGCTGTCGAGCGTCGTCCTGGCCACTTTCACCTGGTCGTTGAGATCGGAAATCGCGGTGCGGACCTCGTTAGCCAGGGCCTCTACCGCGAGGCGCCCGATCAGGTCCGCGTCCGCCGCGATATGCGTATCCATGTTGCGAAGCTGCTGCATCACCGGCGTGAACGGATCGCCCGACGATTTGATGTAATCGTCCAGCTTGTCGGAAAAATCCGACAGCGCATTCGACAGATCGACGAGCGCCTGCGCCGTGTCCGCCGCGGCTGCCGGGACAGTCGCGATCTTTTTGGACGGAGGCTTTGTCATCCTGCTTGCCTTTCTGTAGCCAGCTTCGCACACGCGCCTATTTGAGCCCGAAGACCTTCAGAGCATTCAGTAGAGTCGGCAGATCGTTGGACAACGTGTCTTGCACCTCCGCGGCGCTGAGGCGGTCGGCATTTTTCGCCAGCACCGCATGATCCGCACCGATTTTCGTGAACGCGGCCGCCCCGGCCGTGGCCTGGGCGATTCTTGTATCGTAGTCCGCGTCGTCGATCCGTTCCTGCTTCAAAACTAATCCCCGAACGCCCGCATCATGGGATCGCGCGCCCTCGGTTTCCCAGTACTGGTCGGTGACGCCTTTCGCGAACTTGTCCGCCTTCTGCACTTCGAGAGACGTCGTCGCCAGAAAGCGCGTGATCTCCTGAATATCGGCATTGCTGTGGATCACCAGGTCGCGAATGGCGATCTTTCGCCAGGCGTCAAGCGCAACGCCGACGACATCCAGCAGGCCCGCCGTTGCGTTCATCGCCGTGGCATTCCCGGGCGCCAGCTTTGCCACGTCCGCGTTGATCGTGGCGGCCTGGCTGCTCACATCGGGCAGCTTGTCGTCAGCCAGTTTTATCAGCACGTCAAAATAGAGGCCAAGGGCCTTCGCCGCCTGCAGCGCGAGCGGAACGTCCTTCTTGGCCCCCTCGGCGGCGGCGTTGAGCGCGGGTCCGAGGTCCCGCGGCATCCCCGGCACAGCGGCCAGCCTGCGCGCGGCGTCATAGGAAGTCGGCCAGCTCGCGATCACCGGATCATTTGTGGAAACCGCGCTGCTCGACCTGGCAAAGTCTCGGACCGCACTCAGATCGGTACAGGCGCCAATGAGCAGGACAAGGGCCAGAGCAGCACAAATCCGTGTCATGCCGACACTTTCTTCCTACATTAGATCGCCGACCGCATCGCGGTACTGCCGCAACGCTTTCAGGTGATCCGCCATGGTCCGGCCGGCGATGCGGATATGGTTGTAGCGGCCGAACGTGTTGTTCAGCGTGATGTATTCCACCCCCGCCTGCTTCCAGAATTTCACCTCCTCGCGCCAGTCCTTCTCGGTGCCCGCGCCGACCGAGGTCCAGACTTCCAGGCCGATGGTCTTCGGATCGCGCCCGGCGGCTTCGGAGTAGCGGCGCATCTTGTCGAACGCGGCCACCGCCTCGGCCCCCGGCGGGTGCGCCAGCATCATCCAGCCATCGCCGTATTTGGCGATGCGCTGCAGGGTCACATCCTCATGGCCGCCGTACCAGAGCGGGATCCTGCCGTTCAAGGCGATCGGGTTGATGCCGGCATCCTCGATGGTATGCCATTTGCCGTTGAAACTGACATGCGGGTTGGCCCAGAGCGCCTGCATCACTTCGGCCTGCTCCTCGGAGCGTTTGCCGCGGTTGTGGAAATTCTCGTTCAGGCCGGTGAATTCCACCTTGTTCCAGCCCACACCGATGCCGAGCCGGAACCGCCCGCCGGACAGCACGTCCAGGCTGGCGGCCTGCTTGGCCACCAGCACGGTCTGCCGCTGGGCCACGATCAGCACCTGGGTGGAGAACACCGCCTGCTTGCAGAGCCCCGACAGGAACCCGAACAGCACGAACGGATCGTGGAAGAAATCGGCCGAAGTGTTGCGCGCGCCCCAGTCGGGACGGCTGGCGACGTTCACGCCCAGCACATGATCGGGCGCGCCGATTTCCTGATAGCCGAGTTCCTCGGCGGTCTGGGCGAATTCCGCCACCACGCCCGGATCGCCGCCGATATCGGTCAGCGGCAAAATGACACCCAGCCTCATAGTCGTAACCCCCTTATGCCCTTGGGCCGAGCCTAGCCAACAATCAGGCAACGGCAAATCCTAGCGATTTGCCGCAATCCGGAGCCTCGCCTAAAGCCATAACTTCATTCGACGGGGGAAAACAGGCATGGCGTCCTTGGTGGGCAAAATCGTGATCATGACCGGCGGCAGCCGGGGGATCGGGGCGGCGGCGGCGCTAGCGATGGCGCGGGAGGGGGCGGCGCTGATGATCACCTCGCGCGATGGGGCGCAATCGGCGAAGATCGCCGCCGACATCACCCAAGCCGGCGGAAGGGCGATTTCGATGGCGTCCGACGTGGCGGATTTCGCTTCCGTGACGGCGTTGGTCGCGCAGACCGAGAGGCTGTTGGGCAAAGTGGATGTGCTGGTCAACAATGCCGGGGTGATCGAGCCGATCGCCTCGGTCGCCGAGGTCGATCCGGCCGTCTGGGCGCACAACATCCAGATCAATCTGATCGGCGCGTTCCATGGCGTGCGCGCGGTGCTGCCGGGCATGATCGCGCGTGGCGGCGGCACGATCATCAACATCTCCTCGGGTGCGGCGCACCGGCCGCTGGAGGGATGGAGCGCCTATTGCTCCGCCAAGGCCGGGCTGGCGATGTTTTCGCAAGCGATCGCGCTGGAAACGGCGGGTCAGGGCATCCGCGTGTTCGGCTTCGCGCCGGGCACCGTGGATACCGACATGCAGGTGCAGATCCGGGCTTCGGGCATGAACGTGATCAGCAAAATCCCGCGCGGCGAGCTGACGCCGGTGGATCATCCGGCGCGGGCGCTGGTTTATCTCTGCACTCCGGCGGCGGGCGATCTGGCGGGCAGCGAGCTGTCGTTGCGCGATGAAGGGTTGCGGGCGAGGATCGGGCTGAACTGACCCTCGCTGGTGTTGGAACGCCCTGCGCCGCAATTCCCGATCTCGCTGCTGGCCGCCGCGGGGTTCGCCTCCGGCGCCGGCATCCGGCTGCTCGATCCGCTGCTGCCGCTGGTCGCGGCGGAACTCGGCATCACCGTTGCCGCCGCGACGATCATCGTGGCCGGGTTCATGCTGCCGTACGGACTGGGGCAGCTGGTCACCGGGCCGCTGGGGGACCGCTTCGGCAAAATCCGGGTCGCCTGCTTCGCGCTGTTTCTGTACGGCCTGGCGCAGATCGGCTGCGCGTTCGCCGTCGGGCTGCCGCTGCTGATCGCGTTGCGGGCGATGTCCGGCCTGTTCGCCGGCGCCATCATTCCTTTGCTGCTGGCCCATATTGGCGACACCGTTCCGTATGGCGAACGCCAGGAGACGATCGGGCGGTTTTTGACCGGCATGGTGATGGCGCAGATGCTGACCGGCCCGATCGCCGGGGTGATCGGGCAGTTTGCCGGCTGGCGCGGCGCCTTCGTCGTGCTCGGTCTGCTGGCCGTGGGGGTTAGTGTGCCGATGGCATCGCGCTTCGGCGCCACGCTGTGGCGGGCGCCGGCGCCGGGTGCCGGACACGGCCAAGGGATCTTCGCCTTTGTGGGGATCTTCGCCTTTGTTCGGCTGTTCGCCCATCCCGGTGCGCGCCAGCTGCTGATCGCGGCGTTCTTCGACGGGTTCCTGATGTTCGGCGGCGCGTTTCCGTATGTCGGGTCCTATCTGATCCAGCAATTCGGCCTCAGCGCCGCGCGCTCGGGTCTGGTGGTCGCCGGGTTCGGCCTGGGCGCCTTCGTCTACACGCGGATTGCGCGGCGGCTGATCCGCGCGATGGGGGAGCGGGGATTGCTGCTGGTCGGCGGCGTGGGGCTGGCGGCCGGCGTCGGCCTGCTGGCGGTGGTGCCGGACTGGCACGCGGTCGTGGCAATTCAGCTATTGCTCGGATTGTTGTTCTACATGTTCCACGGCGTGTTGCAGGCGCGCGCGACGGAGGTGATGCCGGAGGCGCGCGGTACCGCGGTGGCCGCCTTCGCGCTGGCGCTGTTCCTGGGCCAGACCGCGGGCTCGCTCGGGTTCGGCGCGATGCTGGCGCTGGCCGGCTACCGTACCGCGTTTGCCGCGATCGCCGCCGGAATTCTGCTGCTGGCGGCCTGGATCGCGTCCGCCACACGCAAATCGGATCGGCCGGCGCCGGATTGACCCCTTGAACGGCGCCGGGAATTGGGGATTATGCGTGCATCGTGCCGGGGCGCTTCCCGGTATTTCACGCATGGGTCCGATATGAGCAGCGAGTCGCCCGCGGCAACTCCCCAAATGACCGGCTCGCAAGGCTCGGGGATCAAGCAGCCCTATCATCTGGTCGATCCCAGCCCCTGGCCGATCATCGGCGCCATGGGCGCGGCCATGACGGTGCTGGGCATCGTCTTCGCCGCGCATTTCCACAACTACATCCTGCTGGCACTGGGCCTGGGCACGGTGCTGACGGTGATGTTCTTCTGGTGGCGCGACGTGATCCGCGAGAGCAGCACGCCGGGCATGCACAGCCCGCTGGTGCGCCTTGGCCTGCGCTACGGGATGATGCTGTTCATCACCAGCGAAGTGATGTTCTTCGTCGGCTTCTTCTGGTCCTATTTCAGCTTCGCCCTCCTGCCGGAGACGGTGGGATCGATGACCGGGGTGGTGAACACGGTCTGGCCGCCGCCGGGCGTGGTCACGTTCAACCCGTTCCACCTGCCGCTGCTGAACACAATGATCCTGCTACTGTCCGGCACGACGGTCACCTGGGCGCATCACAGCCTGCTGCACGGGGACCGAAAGGGCCTGACCACCGGCCTGCTGTTGACCGTGCTGCTCGGCCTGACCTTCACGATGTGCCAGGCCATCGAGTATTCGGACGCGCCGTTCAAATTCGTCAATGGCGGGGTGTTTTCCTCGGTGTTCTTCCTCGCCACCGGGTTCCATGGCTTCCACGTGATCGTCGGTACGCTGTTCCTGCTGGTCTGCTGGTTCCGCGCCCGCGCCGGGCAGTTCACGCCGGAGCGGCATTTCGGCTTCGAAGCAGCCGCCTGGTACTGGCATTTCGTCGACGTGGTGTGGCTTTTCCTGTTCGCCTTCATCTATGTGATCTTCGGAGCCCACGGCGGAGCCTAGATGGCTGGCCATAATCCTCTGCTCTCTGGGGCGGCCGGGCGCTGCCCCAACTGCGGGGAGGGCCATCTCTTCGAAGGATTCCTAACGGTCGCGCGACAGTGCGAGGCCTGTGGCTTCAATCTCGCCGCGGCAGACTCCGGCGACGGACCGGCGGTCTTCGTGATCCTGATCGCGGGTCTGATCACCGCCTTCGGCGCTCTCTTCACGATGTTCGCGCTCCGCTCGGTGTTGCTGACGCTCATCATTTGGCTGCCAATGACCCTGGTCATCGTGCTGGTGCTACTGCGACCAATGAAGGGACTGATGCTGGCCGCGCAGTTCATGAACAAGGCCAGCCAAGCCCGGCATGACTGAGGCCGCCCGTGACTGACTCCTGGGAGCCTCAGATTGAGCCGCGCGCCGCCAGGCCGCAGGGCCATGGATTCCCAATCGGGCTGACCATTGCCACAGCCATCGCCTTCGTCATCCTCATTGGCCTGGGCGCATGGCAGCTGCAGCGCTTGAAGTGGAAAGAGACGCTGCTGGTCAACATCGCCGCTGCCGAGGCCGCATCGGCCAAGCCGATCGAGCCGGTGCTGGATGGGCTGGCCAATGGCCACAACATCGATTTCACAAGGGTCAAGGTGACTTGCCGCGGCCTCGCCCATGCGCCGACGGTGGAGCTCTATGCCCTTCGCAACGCTGAGATTGGCTCACGACTGATCTCCAACTGTTTTGTGGTCAGCGCCTATTACCGCTCGATTTTAGTGGATCGCGGCTTCGTGCCTGACACGGTCACAGCCCGCCCGCCGACCGACCTGACGGATGCTGCGCAGGTGGAGGTGGTGGGCGTCTTGCGCGAGCCGGAGCGCGGCAACTTCATGACCCCGCCCAACAAGCCCGGCCGCTGGTTTCTCCACGACGCCAAGGCCATGGGTAAGGCGTTGAACGCCGATCAGCCCATCGCGCCGGTGTTTCTGATGGCCGAGACCAGCAGCAATCCGGATTTCAAGGCGCTGGAGGCCGCGCCGTTCCCGATCGACATCCCCAACCGCCATCTGGAGTACGCGCTCACCTGGTTCGGCCTTGCGGGCGCACTAGCCGGCGTCTTTGGCGCGGCGGTCTTCAAGAGGATGAGGGGCTGATGCGCTATGTCTCGACCCGTGGGCAGGCGCCTCACGTGGGTTTCGTCGACGCCGTGCTGGGCGGCCTGGCCCCTGACGGTGGCCTCTATGTGCCTCAGGATTGGCCGCGGATTTCGGCCGTTGAGATCGCGGGTTTCGCCGACAAGCCCTACGCCGAGGTCGCTGCCCGCGTGATCGGCGCCTTCGCTGGCGACGAGATCCGCCACGCCGACCTCCTGGAAATGTGCCAGGAGGCTTATTCAACCTTCACGCATTCAGCGGTTGTCCCGCTCGTCCAGCTGTCGCCGGGCGTCTTCCTGGCGGAGCTGTTCCATGGCCCCAGCCTCGCATTCAAAGACGTAGCGATGCAGATCCTGGCGAGGCTCTATGACCATCTTCTCGGTCGCGAAGGCCGCGTGCAGACGATCCTCTGCGCAACGTCGGGCGACACGGGCGGCGCGGCGGTCGAGGCCTTTCGCGGCCGCAAGAACGTCAAGGTCGTGGCCCTCTTCCCGGAAGGCCGCATCTCTGAGGTACAGCGACGGTTTATGACCACGGCCACAGAGAGCAACGTCGCCTGCGTGGCTGTGAAGGGCTCGTTTGACGATTGCCAGGCGATCGTCAAACAGGCCTTCCAGGACCAGGTCCTGCGCCAGGCCGTCGATCTTTCGGGCGTCAACTCGATCAACTTCGCCCGTATCGCCGCTCAGGCTGTTTACTACTTCACCACCGCTGCGGCGCTAGGCGCGCCAACCCGGAAGGTCTCGTTCGCAGTGCCTTCAGGCAATTTCGGCGACGCCTTCGCGGGCTACGTCGCCCATCGCATGGGCCTGCCAATTGGCAAGATCCTGGTGGCGACAAACGCCAATGACATCCTTGCCCAGACCTTTGAGACTGGCCGCTACGCGCGCGGAATGGTGCATCCGACCATGTCGCCGGCCATGGACATCCAGTCGGCCTCCAACTTCGAGCGGCTCTATTTCGAAGGCGTTGAGCGCGAAGCCGTCGAGACGGCCCGGGCGTTCGCGGCCTTTGCTGACGCAGGCGCCTTCAATGTGCCGCCCAAGGCCTATGCGGCGATGCGCGAACTCTTCCGCGGCGTCTCGGTGAGCGAGGACGACACCGCCCGCGCCATCGTCTCGACGCTGAACGAGACCGGCGAACTGGTCGATCCGCACACGGCGGTCGCGCTGTCGGCCCTGCGCAGGGCGGACCTCGAGGGACCTGTGGTGGTGATGTCGACCGCACACGCTGCCAAGTTCCCGGAGGCGGTCGCGAGGGCATCCGGCGTCACGCCCGGTCTGCCACCCGGCGTCGTAAACCTCGCGAGCCGACCCGAACGCTTCGACCGGCTGCCGGCGGAGGCTGAGACCATCAAGGCCTACGTCCGCGCCTTCGCGGAGGGCTGAGGCCATTCAGAGTCCCAAGGTCCATACGCTAAGCAATGGCGTCCGCGTCGTCTGCGACCCGAGCCCGGGCCTGCAAACCGTGGCCCTGTCGGTCGTCGCCGGGCGCGGCGCGCGCGGCGAGGACGAGGCCCGCTCTGGCTGGTCGCACCTGCTGGAGCACATGGTCTTCAAGGGCGCTGGTCAGCGCTCTGCCCGCCAGATCGTCGAGGCCATCGAGGCCGAAGGCGGCAACATCAACGCCGCCACCGGCTATGAGAGGACGAGCTTCCAGGTCCGCGCGCTCGCTGGCGGCCTCGACCTCGGCTCGGCCGTACTGGCCGATCTGGTCCAACGCCCGACCATGGACGAGGCGGACCTCGCTCGCGAGAAACAGGTGGTTGGGCAGGAGATCGCTGAAGCCGCAGACGCT
>JAYTXR010000024.1:0-15656 GCA_043742865.1 Acetobacteraceae bacterium | reverse complement strand
GGCATGCGCGGCATCGAGGTAGCGCCCTGGTTCAACCCCATCGTTCCCCCAAACAGGGCATACGAGGTCGTTGTTCTGGATATATTCGACCGTCCAACCTTGCTGGAGCGGGCCGAGCTCGACCCTAACATCGACAAGGCGATGATCCCGCGGATCGGCAAGGTCGATCTGGTGGGTTCCGCCTGCGAGATCGGCCAACTGGCCCTGGAACGATTCGGGCCCGACGCGCGGTTCGATTTCGTGATTTCAAGCCATAACCTGGAACATCTTCCCGATCCCGTTCGCTTTCTACGCGGCTGCGAAGCCCTGCTGGGTGACGGCGGCAATGTGCTGATGCTGGTGCCCGATAAGCGCGCCTGCTTCGATTATTTTCGCCCCCATAGCAGCACCGGCGACATGCTGCAGGCCTTCCACGAACGGCGGGAGCGCCCCAGTGCGGCTCAGACCTTCAGCCAGATCGCCTACCAGGCGGCACTCAGGCTGGCCGACACGGAAACCGGGGCATTTTCGATCGACGTAGACCCAAACGATGTCGCCTTGCGCGGCGACCTGAAAATAGCCTATGCGCATTGGCTGGGTCGGATCGATACCGACATTGTCTATCACGATACGCATTGCTGGACCTTCACCCCGGCTTGCCTGGAGCTGATCCTGGTCGAACTGACCCTGCTGGGGCTGATCAACTTCGATGTCGTTTCGATATCCCGACCCGTGGGTTGCGAGTTCCTGGTGCATCTGCGCAAGCGCCCGGCACAAGCCGCGATGGCGGACGGGTTGGCGGGGCGGCGGGAGTTGCTACTGAAACGGATCGCGGTCGAACTCGCCAGCAATTCTCCCCGCGCGCGGGAAGCGAGACCGGCTGGAATATTCGATCGCCACGCGCTCCGGACCGCTATTCTGACGAAGATGGACCGCATCAGCCTGTTGCCAGGACGAATTCGTGGCCGAATTCGCCGTCGATATGGCGTCTAGCGCGGCGTATCCCGTTGTCCCAGGCTGCGAAGCATCGGCAATGATCGATCGGACGCCTTGACCGGGCGCGATGGCGGGGCCGACCTGGTGCCGATCGGCAATTCGCCGGTGGTGGTGCTGGTCCGCCCGCAGCTGGCCGATAATATCGGCGCCGTCGCTCGCTCCATGGCCAATGGCGGGCTGTTCCATCTGCGCCTGGTGGCGCCGCGCGACGGCTGGCCGCAGGAGCGTGCCTGGCGCATGGCCTCCGGCGCCGACCGGCTGCTGGATGCGGCCAGCGTGCATGAAAGCGTGTCCGACGCGGTGGCCGATCTGCACCATGTCTTCGCCACCTGCCCGCGGCCGCGCCATATCGTCAAACCGGTGCTGACACCGCGCGGCGCGGCGGCCGAATTGCGTGAAATCTGCGCCCGCCCGTTACGCGTCGGCATCCTGTTCGGCCCCGAACGGGCCGGGCTCGACAATGACGACATGGCCTGCGCCGACGCGCTGGTGCGCTATCCGCTGAACCCGCAATTCATGTCGCTGAACCTGGCCCAGGCGGTGATGGTGATGGCCTATGAATGGTGGACCGCCGCCGACGCCACCCCGGCGCGCGAGCTGATGACCAACGAAAGCCGCGTCGCCACCAAGGACGGGCTGGAAAATTTTCTGGCCCATCTGGTGGGCGAGCTCGACACCTGTGGTTTCCTGCGCAACCTGCCCAAGCGCCCCGGCATGGTTCGCAACATCCGCCATCTGTTCCAGCGCGGCGAGGTCACCGAACAGGAACTGCGCACGCTGCACGGCATCGTCACCGAACTCGCGATCGGGCGGCGCGAACGCGGCCGGCTGGAAGACGCCCAGGGCAGCGGTTAAGGCCACTTCACCTCGGGCGGCAGGCTCATCAGGATGGCATCGACGTTGCCGCCGGTTTTCAGGCCGAACAGCGTGCCGCGGTCGTGCAGCAGGTTGAATTCCACGTAGCGGCCGCGGCGGATCAGCTGGTGTTCGCGCTCCGCCGCGGTCCAGGCCTGGCGCATCCGCCGGCGGATAATGCGGGGATAGGCGTCCAGGAACGCCCGCCCGACATCCCTGGTGAAGGCGAAGTCGTTTTCCACGTTGCCGCTATCGAGCCGGTCGAAGAAGATGCCGCCGGCGCCGCGCGGTTCGTTGCGGTGCGGCAGAAAGAAGTAGCGATCGCACCAGGCCTTGTAGTCGGCGTAGTAGCCGGGATCGTGGCGGTCGCAGGCGGTGCGCAGGGTGGCGTGAAAATCCGCCGTGTCCTCGATCGCCTGCGGGCTCTCCAGCCACATCGGCGTCAGGTCGCCGCCGCCACCGAACCAGCCTTGGGTCGTGATCAGCATCCTTGTGTTGAAATGCGCCGCCGGCACCAGCGGGCTGCGCATATGCGCGACCAGGCTGATCCCGCTGGCCCAGAAGCGCGGATCCTCGGCCGCACCGGGGATCTGCCCGCGAAACTCCGGCGAGAACTCGCCCCAGACGGTGGAGACGTTGACGCCGACTTTCTCGAACACCTGGCCGCGCATCGTGCTTATCACCCCGCCGCCGCCGGGTTTGACGTCATCGGCAGAACTGTCCGCGGTTGGCCGGCTCCAGGCCTGCCGGCGGAATTTGCCGTCCTCGGGGCTGGCTGGCGCGCCGTATTCCCGCTCGATCGCCTCGAATTCGGCACAGATCCTGTTCCGCAAATCCTCGAACCAGGATTGCGCCGCTGGCCTCAGTGCGTCATGTGGCGGGCCGGGCTGGGTTTCAGGCATGTTACCAACGACTCTCGATGGGTTTGGGAGCCGGCGGGACCGGCGGTGTGTTGCAGCCGCGAAGCCACGCCCCTATTATACGGATACAACGCGGCCGCGGCGAAGCCCCGGCTGTTTTTGGCGAACTATGCGCCCGTTACGGGTTGATCGAGGGATGAATGGCCGACACCGCCACGACTGGAGCCCCAGCTGTTCACGCCGCAATGCACGGTCTGCCCGAGGATCCGTCGAAACGCGACTTTCTGAAGCTGGTCGCCGGTGCGGGCGTCATCATCGGCGCCGGCGCCATCGCCTGGCCGCTGATCGAAAGCATGAACCCGTCCAAGGACGTGCTCGCGGCCTCCTCCACCGAGGTAGAGCTCAGCCCCATCGTCGAGGGTCAGGGCATCACCGTCATGTGGCGCGGCAAACCGATCTTCGTGCGCCACCGCACCGGACAGGAGATCAAGGAAGCCGAGGATGTGAAGCTGACGCAGCTATCCGATCCGCAGACCGACAGCGCCCGGGTCAAGCCGGACCATGCGCAGTGGATTGTGCTGATCGGCATCTGCACCCATCTCGGATGCATCCCGGTTGGCAACAAGCCGATGGATAACCGGGGCGAATTCGGTGGCTGGTTCTGCCCCTGCCACGGCAGCCAGTACGACACTTCCGGGCGCGTGCGCCACGGGCCGGCGCCGCTCAATCTGGCGCTGCCGCCCTATGCGTTCATGTCCGACACGAAGATCAAGATCGGCTGACAAAACCAGCCCACTAGGACGAGGTTCCCCCATGGCCGGCCTGCATAACAGCGAATTCAAAAATCCAGTCATCAACTGGATCGATACCCGTATGCCCGTATTCACGATGATGCAGAAGGAATACGGCAGCTTCCCGACACCGAAGAATTTCAACTATCTGTGGAATTTCGGCGCGCTGGCGATGGTTAACCTGATGATCATGATCATCACCGGCATCTTCCTGGCGATGAACTACCAGCCCAACACCACGCTGGCCTTCGACAGCGTCCAGCACATCATGCGCGACGTGAATTTCGGCTGGCTGCTACGCTATGTGCACCAGAACGGTGCGTCGATGTTCTTTATCGTCGTGTTTATCCATATTTTCCGCAGCATGTATTACGGCTCGTATAAATATCCGCGCGAGCTGCTGTGGATTTTGGGCGTGACGCTGCTGCTGCTGATGATGGCCACCGCGTTCATGGGATATGTGCTGCCCTGGGGTCAGATGTCGTATTGGGGTGCGACCGTCATCACCAATTTGTTCTCCGCCTTCCCGATCGTCGGCGAGCCGATCGTAACCTGGCTTTGGGGCGGCTTCTCGGTCGATAACCCCACCTTGAACCGGTTTTTCAGCCTGCATTATCTGCTGCCGTTCGTGATCGTCGGCGTGACCTTCCTGCATGTGGTCGCGCTGCACATCACCGGCTCGAACAATCCGCTCGGCATCGACGTGAAGTCGCCGCAGGACACGCTGCCGTTCCACCCGTACTACACCTCCAAGGACAGCGTCGGGCTGTGTATCTATCTGCTGGTGTTCGCCTGCCTGGTATTCTTCGCGCCGAACTTCCTCGGCGATCCGAACAATTTCATTCCGGCCAATCCGCTGCAGACCCCGGCTGACATCGTGCCGGAATGGTACTTCCTGCCATTCTACGCCATCCTGCGCTCGGTGCCGTCCAAGCTCGGTGGCGTCTGCATGATGTTCGGATCGATCGCGCTGCTGTTCGTGCTGCCATGGCTGGATACCAGCAAAATCCGCAGCGCCCGGTTCCGCCCGATATACCGCAAGCTGATCTGGGTCTGGGTGCTGTCGGTCGTGGCACTCGGCGTCTGCGGCGGGCATAAGCCGGAAGGCATCTACGTGGTCATCGGCCGCGTCGCCACCGCCTATTACTTCCTGCATTTCGTGGTCATCCTGCCGTTGCTCGGCTTCCTGGAGCGGCCGCTGCCGCTGCCCGAAAGCATCAGCCGGTCGGTGCTCGGTAGAATTGGCGGAGGCCCCCTGCCCGGCGGCGCCGCGGCCAAGCCGATGGAGAAAATCTGATGCGCCTCCAAAATCCGATGGGCGCCCTGCGTTCATTCGTCGCCGGTGTGGCGCTGCTAGCCGGTTCCGCGCTGCTGGTCCCCGCGCCGGCCGAGGAAGCCATCACCCTGCCAACGCAGAAATGGAGTTTCGACAGCCTGTTCGGCACCTATGACCTGGCCGCCGCGCAGCGCGGCTTTCAGATCTACGCGGAAGTCTGCTCCAACTGCCATTCGATGAACCTGATGTATTACCGCAATCTGGCGGGCCTCGGCCTCTCGACCGAGCAGATCAAATCCATCGCCGCCGGGTTCGAGGTGCCGCTGGGGCTGAACGATGCCGGCGAGCCGGTCAACGGCCCGGCCACGCCGTCCAGCCGATTCCGCGCCCCGTTCCCGAACGAGAAGGTTGCGCGCGCGGTGAATAACGGCGCGCTGCCGCCCGATCAGTCGCTGATCGTCAATGCCCGCGAGGGCGGCGCCGACTATATCTTCGATCTGCTGACGGGCTATTCCGAGCCTCCAGCTGGCATGAAGATGCAGGCCGGCATGAACTACAACAAATACTTCCCCGGCCACCAGATCGCCATGCGCCAGCCGCTGGCCGATGGGCAGGTGGACTACGCCGACGGCACCAAATCCACGCTCGATCAGGAAGCGCGCGACGTCTCGACCTTCCTGGCCTGGGTCGCCAACCCGGAACTGGCTGAGCGCAAGAAAATGGGCGTGCGCATCGCGCTGTTCCTGATGCTGATGACTGGCGTTACCTACGCGGTGAAGCGGCAGATCTGGGCGGATGTCGATCACTGAGAGCAAGCTCGGGGGCTCTGCCCCCGAACCCCCGCCAAAGGGCTCGCCTTTTGGAAACCCCGGACCGGGAGTCCCGATCGAGCCGGTGATCGGGATCATCGGCGGGTCGGGGCTTTATGATATCGAGGGGCTGGAGGATAAAGTCTGGCGCTCGGTCGCCACACCCTGGGGCGCGCCTTCCGATGAGCTGCTGTTCGGGGTTCTGGCGGGCGTGCGCTGCGTGTTCCTGCCCCGCCACGGCCGCGGCCATCCGACCTCCCCCACGCATCTGAATTACCGCGCCAACATCGATGCGCTGAAACGCTCCGGTGTCACCGATATCCTGTCGCTGTCGGCCGTGGGAAGCCTGAAGGCGGAGCTGCCGCCCGGGCATTTCGTCATCGTCGATCAGTTCATCGACCGCAGCTTCGCGCGCGAAAAAAGCTTCTTCGGCGATGGCGTGGTGGCCCATGTGTCGATGGCCCATCCGGTCTGCCCGCGCATCGGCGACGCGGTGGAACAGGCGGCCCTGGGCCTCGGGCTGCCGGTCACCCGCGGCGGCACCTATCTGGTCATGGAAGGCCCGCAGTTTTCCACCAAGGCCGAAAGCGAGCTGTACCGCTCCTGGGGATGCAGCGTGATCGGAATGACCAACATGCCCGAAGCCAAACTCGCCCGCGAGGCGGAGATCTGCTACGCGACCGTCGCGATGGTGACCGATTTCGACTGCTGGCACCCGGACCACGATCACGTGACGGTGGAGGCGGTGGTGCAGGTGTTGCTGGGCAATGCCGACAAGGCCCGCGAACTGGTCCGCCGCGTGGTGCCGGTGCTCGGCGCCCCCCGCGGTCCCTGCCCGGCCGGCTGCGACCGGGCGCTGGATCATGCGATCATCACCGCGCCGGCGTTTCGCAACCCGGCACTGGTCGGGCGGCTGGACGCAATCGCGGGACGGGTGCTGTAGTCATCATCGGCCCCGGCGGCATCCCGCCAGGGCCGGCGCCAAAAAATCAGGCAGCGGCGGACGGACGGGTCTTCATGCGTTCGAACCAGGCGGCCAGATTCTTGTTGGCGGGATCGAGCGGCTGGCCGACCGTGGGGAAGAAATCGAGAAACGCGAACAGCAGAATATCCGCCATCGTCAACCGGTCCCCGCACACATAGGTCTTGCCCGCCATCTGCGCGTCCAGCCAGGCCAGCTTTTCCTTCGCCACCAGCTTCAGATCCGCGGCCGCCTGGGGCATGCAGCGGACCCGGTTCTCAAACAGTTTCAGCCCCTCGGAGAAACGGAAACCGTTGGCGCCGGGTTCGAGGATGTTAAGGTCGATGCGCCTTGTCCACATCCGGGTCTCGGCGCGTTCCTCCGCCGTGGCACCGATCAGCGACGGGCCTTTGCCCTTTTCGTCGACGTATTCGCAGATCGCGGTGATCTCCGCCAGGATCATGCCGTTATCCAGCGCCAGCGCCGGGGTTTGGCCGGACGGGTTCTTGGCCATGTATTCGGGCCGGCGGTTCTCGCCGCCGCGCAGATCGACCGTGACCTTTTCGGGGGTAAAACCCTTCTCCGCCATGAACATCCGGACCATGCGGGGATTGGGACCGATGGAATCGTAAAACTGCATTGTTGCCTCCCAGGTTATCCCGAAAGCTTAGCAGCCGGCGTAAGGCGATACTACCGGTGGACGTTGCCGCCATCGACGGTGACCACGGTGCCGCTGATATACGCGGCCCGGTTGGATGCCAGAAACACCACCGCGTCCGCCACCTCGCGCGAGCTGCCCATGCGCCCGAACGGCAGGTTCCGGCTTTCCAGCGCCTCGCGCCAGCGGTCCGGCGTGCCGAACTGCGTCCGGCTCCAGGTCTGCAACATCGTCACCGCCCGGTCGGTTTCGGTCAGGCCCGGATTGACCGCGACCACGCGCACATTGTGATCCGGCGAGCGCCCGCCCAGCGCGCGGGTAAATCCCATCAGCGCGATATTGCCGCTGGCGCCCAGGATGTAGTTGGCATCCATCCGTTCGCCGCCGGTGCCGATCACATTGACGATCACCCCGTCGCGCCGCGCCTTCATCCGCGCATAGAAAGCGCGGGTCATGTTGATGTAGCCGAACACCTTCAAATCCCATGACGCCCGCCAGGTGGCGTCATCGATATCCTCCAGCGCCCCGGCCGGATTGGACCCGGCATTGTTGACCAGAATGTCGTTGTCGCCGCACGCCGCCAGCAGTCGCGCGCGGTCTTCGGCGCGGGACAGATCGGCCGGAAACACCCGCACATTCACCTGATGCGCCGAGCGTATCTTCTGCGCCGCGTCCTCCAGCACCGCCGGATCGCGCGCCGCCATGTCCACGTCGCAGCCTTCCTCGGCGAACACCTCCGCCACCGCGTAGCCGATGCCCTTGCTGGCGCCGGTGATCAGCGCGCGCTTGCCTTGCAGGCCAAGTTCCATCGTTGCTCTCCAGGTTTTTGTTTTGTCGCATGATTGAGGTTTTCTGACGACCCCGCCTCAAACGATCATGCCCTACATGCCCAAATACGCGACCCGCACGGCATCGCTCTTTTCCAGGTCGCGGGCCGAACCGCGCATCACGATGGCGCCGTTTTCGAGCACATAGGCATCTTCCGACAGCCGCAGCGCCATATGCGCATTCTGCTCCACCAGCAGCACATCGACGCCGCTCTGGCTGATCGTGCGGATGATTTTGCCAATCGTCTGCACGATCGCCGGCGCCAGGCCGATCGTCGGTTCGTCCAGCAGCAGCAGCTTCGGCCCCGACATCAGCGCCCGCCCGATCGCCACCATCTGCTGCTGGCCGCCCGACAAGGTCATGGCGCGCGCATCCAGCCGCTCGCTCAGCGCCGGAAAATACTCCAGCACCCGGTCGAAATCATTGCGCACCGCCGCGGTATCGGTCCGCCGATAGGCGCCGATCACCAGATTCTCGCGCACGCTCATCGTCGGGAACAGCCGCCGCCCTTCGGGCACCATGGAGATGCCGGCTGCCACCACCTGATCCACCGCCCGGTTGGTCAGATCGCCACCACCAAACCGCACCCGCCCGGCATCGAGGCGCTTCAGCCCGGTAACGCCCTTCAGGATGGTGGTCTTGCCGGCCCCGTTCGATCCGATCAGGGCGGCAATCCGGCCGCGATAGACCGTCAGGTTTATCCCGCTCACCGCCCGCATTTGGCCGTATTTCATCCCCAGTTCCGACAGCTCCAATACCGCCTCGCCCACCCGATCGGGGTTCATTCGCCGTCCCCCAGATAGGCGCGGATCACGTCCGGGTTGTGGCGAATTTCCGCGGGCGTGCCCTCGGCCAGCTTCTGGCCGTAATTCAGCACGACGATCCGGTCGCAGATGCGCATCACCGCGCGCATGTTGTGATCGACCAGCAGGATCGTGGTGCCGAACTCGTCGCGGATGCGCGCCATCACGGCGAGCGCTGACGCGGCCTCGGTGGAATTCAGCCCGGTC
This sequence comes from Acetobacteraceae bacterium, assembly GCA_043742865.1. Taxonomy (GTDB): domain Bacteria; phylum Pseudomonadota; class Alphaproteobacteria; order Acetobacterales; family Acetobacteraceae; genus PALSA-911. The sequence continues at coordinate 6,633 of JAYTXR010000024.1, read as the reverse complement.
AAGGGCTCATCCAGGCATAGCAGTTTCGGCCGCGCCGCGAACGCGATGGCGATCGACAGCATACGCTGCAACCCGTGCGGCAGACTGCCGGCGATGGCGCCCAGCAGATCGCGCAGACCCAGCAGCTCGGCGGTCTCTCGCACCCGGGCCTCGCGGTCGGCATTGTGGCGGACCGCGCGCAACGCGCCGATCAGGATATTGTCATGCACGCTCATTTCGGTCAGCAGGCTGGCGTGCTGGAAGGTGCGCACCAGCCCGCGCCGGCTGACCGCGGCGGCCGATAATCCGGTGATGTCCTCGCCGCGGAAAATCAGCCGGCCGGAGGTGGGTTTGTAGAAGCCGCTGATCACGTTGAACGTGGTGCTCTTGCCGGCGCCGTTGGGGCCGATCAGCCCCATCACCTCGCCCGGCAAGACCTCGAAGCTGAAATCGCTGACCGCCAGAATGCCGCCGAACCGGCGCGAGATCCCTTCCGCGGTCAGCAGGGCTTCGCTCACCTGCGGGCCTGCGTGAACAGACGCACCAACCGCTTGCCGCCGCCGAGCAACCCGTCCGGCAAGATCAGCATGGACGCCACGATCGCGCCGCCGAACAGGATGTGTTCCAGCGATCCCATGCCCTGCAAAAGCTGCGCCAGAACCGTCAGCAGCGCAGCACCCAGAACCGCGCCCATGACATTCGCATCGCCGCCGATCTTGACATAGGCCAGCGCGAACACCGGCACCAGATAACTGAAATCGCCAGGGCTGATCACGTTGTAAACATGCGCATGCAACGATCCCGCGATGCCGACCGCGAACGAGGCGATCACCAGGCATAGCAGCTTGATCCGCATCACATCGATCCCGACCGTCTCCACCACCGCGTCGTTGTTCTGGATGGCCCGGAACACACGGCCGAGATTGGACGCCTCGCAAAGATACATCATCAGGATCAGTCCCCCGCATAGCAGCACGGTCACGACCGACATCCAGGGGTCCAGCGTCTGCGGCGGAAAGATGCCGATGATACCGGAATTGCCGCCAACCCATTCCACCCTCGTATAGATCAGCCGCACCACCTCGGTGAACGCGAAGCTGATCAGCATGAAATACGGTCCCTTGGTGCGCAACGTCACCAGGCCGAAGCCGGTGCTGACCGCCATCGCCAGCAAGCCGCCCGCCAGCAAGGCGAGCGGAAGCGGCACCCCGAATTTGGTCGTGCAAATTGCCCCGACATAGGCGCCCAGGCCATAGAAGGCGCCGGTGGCGATATTGGTCTCCCCCACCAGCAGCATGAACCGCAATCCCACCGCCAGCACCGCGTTCAGCGCCGTCCACATCAGCAGATGCTGGGTGTATTCGTCCTCCCCCAGCCACGCGAACGCCAGCACACCGACGCCCACCAGCGCCACGACCACGGGGCCGCCCCTAACGCTCCGCATGGCCCAGAATTCCCTGCGGCCGCACCAGCAGAAACACCATCACCAGCACGAACATCGCAATGGTCGCATAGGAAAGATCGAGAAAATACCCGGCGAAACTCTCAATGGCCGCGATCACGAAACCACCCACGATCGCGCCGGGAATGCTCCCCAGCCCGCCGATGATGATGATGACGAAGGCTTTGGCCAGATAATCATTGCCCAGCGACGGGCTGATCGCCGTCAGCGGCGCGATCAGCCCGCCCGAAATCGCCGCCAGGCCCGAGCCGATCATGAATCCATAGAACGAAATATGCCGGTAGCGGATGCCCTGCAGCATCGCCGCCTCCCGGTCCTCGGCCACCGCCCGCAACGCCATGCCGAGCCTGGTGCGGTTGACCAACTGCCACAGCCCGACCGTCGCGGCCAACGCAATCGCGCAGATCACCAGCCTCTGGGTTTCCAACACGCCGCCAAAGATCGAAACCTGCCCGGTCAGCAGCTTCGGCACCACCCGCGGCGCCCCGGTGAACAGCCAGAGGTAAATCCCCTCCAACAGCAACAGCAAACCTACCGAGAGAATGAACGAGCCGATCAAATCCCGCAGATACCGCTCGAAACCAACGAAATACAGCACCACCCCCAGCGCCGCCACGGTCAGCAACGCCACCCCGAAGCAAACGAAATAATCCACCCAGGCCGGCATCCCGAACCTGGCGGTAAACTCCGGCATGGTCACCGCAATCATCAGCGCCGCCAGCGTAAAGAACTGCCCGTGCGCAAAGTTGATCACCTTCATCACGCCAAAAACCAGCGTCAACCCCAACGCAAACAACACATAAACTGCGCCTATCTGCAGCGTATTCACCAGCAGCTGCGCGATCAGCCCCATGCGGAGGGGGCCGTGATGCTGGGGCGAGAAAGGAAGCAAGGCCAGGGGGCTTCGCCCCCTGGACCCCCACCAGAGGCAGGGCCTCTGGACACCATCTGTTTATTTTCTTCCAGAAGGGGGCCTTTAAAGACCGTGCTACCGCACCGGCTTTTCCGCCCCCTTCTGGAAGAAAATAGTCGGGGGTTTCCAAAGGGCCTGCCCTTTGGCGGGGTCCAGGGGCAGCGCCCCTGGCCTTGCTTCCTTGTTCCGCCCAGCATCACGGCTTCTTCGCAAGGCGCTGTTCGAGCTCCGATGGGGTGATACGGGCGATTTCGACGGTTTGGCCGTTTTTGATTTGGGTGACGATGATCGGCACCAGCATTTGCTGCGGCGAGCCGTAGGTTGCCGCGCCGCCGAACGCGGCGGGGCCGTAGCTGGATTCGAAGATGATTTCGGGCAGCGCCTTGGCGACTTTTCTCGGGTCGATCGAATCGGCTTTTTCGATGCCGGCTTTGATCGCCATCATTCCGTCCCAGGCGCCGAGTTGGAGGATATTCAGCGGTTCGTTCAGCGCTTTCAGCGCGCCCGCGTTCAGTTTGCGCTGGATCGGCGTGGCGGCGGGTCCGCCGAAATCTGCGGCGTTGCCCATATAGACATCCTCCACCGCCGCGCCGCCGACTTTCACCATGGCATCCGCGCCGGTGCCGGCGGCCTGCATTTTGACGCCTTTCCAGCCCTGCACCGCCAGTTCCTTGTAGACCAGGCCGCTATCGGCCGGCGGGGCGCCGGACAGGTCCAGGATATCGGCATGGGTCTGCGCCAGTTTGGTGGCGATCGGCTGGAATTCGGTGGTGCCGCGTTCGTACCAGGTGGTGGCGAGAATGGTGTAGCCGCGGGCCTTGTATTGTTTCACCGATTCCTCCTCGACTTCCTGGCCGGTGGCATCGTTCGGGTTCAGCAGTGCGACCGTTTTGGCCTCGGGGTGGGCTTTTTTCACCAGGTCGAATAGCGGGCCAAACAGCTCGAACGGCGTGTTGGAATTGGTGAAGGTCAGCGGCGCCTGCGGGCCTTTGACACTTTTGCCCCAGGCGACCTGCATCAGCAGCGCGCCCTGGCGTTCCGACAGGCTTTGCAGCGCCTTCACCGGCGCGGTGCCGATGCCCTGGATGATGAAGCGGATGCCGTCGCGGTTCAGCATCGCCTGCGCCGCCTTGCTGCCCTCGGCCGAGTTGTAGCCGTTCTCGTAGGCGATCGACTCGACCTTGTAGGTCTTGCCCCCGGCTTTGATGCCGCCGTGATCGTTGATCTCCTGCGCGGCCTGTTCGCCGACCCATTTGGCGCCGAGCCCCCAGCCGGCCGCCGCACCCGACATCGGCACGAACACGCCGACCTTCAGCACCTCGTCGGCGCGCGCGCCAGACGACGCGCCGCCAGTAATGGCCGCACCGAACAGCATTGCTGCAGCAACCCATCGGATAGCTGGCGTCATGGTCTCTCTCCCTTTGGATGCCCGGTTTGCCCCGGCTGATCTATTGGCCGGCTGATCTATTTTCCGGCTGAACCCTATGGTTTGGCCGTCTGGCGTGCAACCCGCCGGCTAACCGACAGTCTCCACGGTCAGCGGAAACAGCGATTCCAGCTCCGACACCCGCATCAGATGGTAGGCGTTGAAACGATAGGCCGTCCCCAACGAGGCTTCAGGCGGGGTGAACGGGAACGCCAGATTGCCACCGGTGGACAGCCGCCCGGCATAGCCGAAATGCATAAGGTATTGTTTTGCGGTGCGCACCACCTCGGCGGCGCGCTCGGCGGTAGGGGCGATGCATTCGCCCATGATGAACACCTCGCCGGGCGGCGTTTCCCCGGCCGGGACGAACTGGCGAACCCCATCCACGCCATAGACGCGAAAATTCAGCGTGTAGTCCTTCGGCGTGTCCTCGCAGACCAGTTCGTCCACCAGGGCGGACAGATCGGCGAGGATCTTCCGGTGTCCGGCGATGAAGCGCGGATCGGCGGCACCGGCCATCAGCACCGCGCGTTCGCCGATGCGCCGCGCGCCCTCGATCTTCACGGTCAACTGCTCGGCGTTGTGCCACAGCGCACCGGTCACCCGGGTGCGCCTGGCATCCACCGCGGCATAATGCGCGGCGGACAGATCGAGCCTGCCTTCAGGTTCGTAGACCGTGAACGGGTCGTCCTGCTCGTACAGGCTGTGCGCCGCCACCGACACCGGCGTGGCCGCGCGCTGCGGCGCCATGCTTTCCAGCTCAAAGCCGGTGTCATCCAGGGTCGCCAATATGGAATCCCGACCGCCGGGCAGGCAGCATAACGAAGCGCATTCGATGATCTTCGCCATGTGCACGCACAGCCCGATGGGAAACCCGAGCATCGCCGGCAATGCGGCGAAGATCGCGGTATCGCAGGCCCGGCCGGCGATCAGCACGTCGATATCGGCGGTGAGCGCCCGTTGAAAGTCGGAAAATCCCATCTGCCCGACCATATTGGCGGCGGCGTCGACTTCTTCCTCGGTCAGTTCCGGCATGCCCCGGATCGGCGTGACCGCGCCGGCACGCACCGCCCGCTTCAGCACATCGCGCGGGATGTCGGCCGCCAGCACGCCCATGCGAAAGCTCAGCCCCTCCTCGCGCGCGATGTCGCGCAGCATCGCCAGGGTCTGGTCCAGATGCGGCCTGGCCCCGGCCGAGCCGGCCGAGCCGATGACCAGCGGGATGTCCAGCCGGCGCGCCCCCAGCAGCACCTTGCGCAGATCGCGCCGGGTGGAGGCCGGTGCGGTCGCCAGATGGCCGCTGCCCAGATAGGTCGGGCCGATATCGATCGATCCCATGTCGCAGCCGATCAAATCGGGCCGGCGTGCCAGCCCGGCCTCGAACGCCGCGGTCGGAATGCCATAACCGAGCTGCCCGGAGGCGCCGAGCAGGCGCATCGTCCGCCGCGCGCCCGGGGCGCGAAATTCGGCCAGCACCCGGCCAGACGCGCTCATATCTCGATCCCCAGCAGCGGCGCGTGCTGTTGCGCGCCATACACGTCCCGATCCCCGGGATCGCCGGCGGTGATCAGGCGCGGCAGCACGATCTTGATCGCGCGTCCCAACGGATAGGCGATCACCTCGATATCGGCTGCCGGCACCCCATACAGCGCCGAAATCGCCGCACGCGACAGCGCCGGCGATTGCGCCACGCGCTGGTAATCCGCGTCGGTCGCCAACATCACATCCAAGGTCAGGCAGCGCGGCCCGGCATTCTTGCTGCGAATCACTTGCGCGATCTCCTGCAACTGCATGTTTTATTCTCCCGTGTAAGTCCGGATGCTGGCCTCTCTAATTCGGCGACGCAACCTGAGCCGCTCAGCGTCGGAAGTGACGTCCATCCGCGCCTTCTTGCGCAGCCGCTTTCCCCAAAAAGGCGCACCGTTACCAAGCTTGGGCCTTTTCAGGAGAAAATATTATTGGGAAGCAGAACAACGCCGCGCCAACTACTGCCGCGCATTATAAATTCCACCCCATTCAGTTCATCACTCGGCCAGCGGCTTTACCGTTTTGGTCCAGTTGAGCGGATTTGCCATGGTCCGATTGAAGCAGGCGATAAAATTATCGGTCTGCACCTTGATGTCGTGTTGCGAGGGCGAAGTTCCGCCGCAACCGTTTGCGCGCGAGGATCGAGAACCAAATTTCGATTTGATTGAGCCACGACGCATGTGTGGGCGTGGAACTGAAGTGGATGCGGTGGGTCTTCATCCGCAAGAACGCTTCGCGCGTAACCATCGACTCCAGGATACGGATCTTCCCCTTCTCACCGAGGTCATCCTCAATCCGCTTAGCCGAGCAACCAGACGAACCACCCCTCGGATACATGCGTATATTCAGATTGTCGCGCACCCTATGCCATGGGGTTGTGGCACCATCAGACCGATCCGGATTTCGAGGAAACATACATCGTTTCCTTGGTGCAAACGTTGAGTGGGCGCGCGATCTCGCGCCCTCCAGTCCCGCCTGCGCCAGCAGAACTTCTTCTCATCCGGCGTCCCGCCGGTCAGCCTCTCAATTTTTCTTAAACCCGGGCAATCCGGACTCATCTCAGCCGCTATGAAGTCGCCACTTTCGGCATGCGGCACTAGGCGGGGGTAGCGATAGCCAGCGTAAAGCAGGTCTCGGGGCGTCGTCATCCGGGACAGATATCGGACCACCCTGCTCCGCCAAGCCAGAAGCCGCTCAACTTGACGGTATCCTGTGGACGTGTTCAGTGTCCTCGTCGCGCAAGAAGTCGCCGGCGTCACACGGTAGGGACCCTGGCCATGCCCGTCGATCCGCGACACAACAGCAAACAGCTCCTAGCCGGGCCGG
>JAYTXR010000023.1:0-20237 GCA_043742865.1 Acetobacteraceae bacterium | reverse complement strand
CTTCTGAACGGGAGTGGTTTGTTATGACTTCCAAGGTCCACGGCCAGCTTGATCACGATCTGCACCGCCAATATGGGTGCTCCTCTGATTGAGTCCGGTCGCCAGAAGGCAACGATTGCCGCCGCGACAGCGTAGCCGACAATGTCGGAAAGACACGCGCCAAAGCCCTTCGGGCGCTAACAACAGTCGAGGGTGGGAGAACCGAATGCGCTCGGAATGCTCTCACCCTCTCTCGTTCAAAAGACCATGATGACTTGGCAGCTTCAAGCGAATGATCTCAAGCATTATCCGCACTTCGACAAAAGACCCGCTACTGAAGCGGAGAACTTGACATCGCCTTGGTAGAGTTCTTGGACGGATATAGGTCCCTCGCGTTCGAAGAAACCTCAAAAATACACTGTTACCCTTCTCCGGCTCCGCGCTCTGCCTGCATGACTCAGGACAGCCCTGGAGCGTCATGAGTCTCTGTGCTATACTTAGTTACCGTGTGACCACAGGACGCCATTCGGGGAAAAAAGGATTAAGGTATGACACGCACTGGCCGCCGCCTACTCGTCTCAAGCCTAATGGGACTTTGTTCTATCATGTTGTCAGTGGAACCGGCCATGTCCCAACATAGCCCAACGCCCGCCAAAGCCCGCCAAATCGCAGAGGAAGCCTTCATCTATGGCTTCCCCCTGGTCATGAACTACGCCGTCTTCTACGAGTATTTCGTTGACAAGGCGGGGCCTCAGTACAAGGCGCCCCCCAACAAACTGTACAACACGGCGCGGGTATACACGCCTCAGGACACGGCGATCGTCACGCCCAACAGCGATACGCCGTATTCGTTTGTTGCCATGGATCTGCGCGCGGAACCTTTCGTCGTCTGTAACCCCGACATCGAGGCGTCACGGTATTTCTCCGTGCAGCTGGTCGACATGTATACGTTTAACTTCGGCTACATGGGGAGCCGGACAACAGGCAACCGTGCGGCCTGCAACATGATCGCAGGTCCTCATTGGAAGGGCGAAAAGCCCGCAGGCGTGGGCAAGGTGTTCGTCAGCGAGACAGACTTCGCCTTCGCCGTCATCCGTACGCAGCTTTTTGATCCATCCGACATCGACAACGTGAAGGCGATCCAGGCCGGATACCGGGCGATGACGCTATCCAAGTTCGAGGACAAGCCCACGCCTGCGGCCGCACCAGAGATAAAGTGGCCAAAAATCGATAAGAAATCGGCCGACGCCGATCCCTTCGGCTATCTCAACTTCGTGCTGACACTCTGCCCGCCCATCGGTCCTGCCGCCGTGGAAATACCCATGCGCGACCGCTTCGCAAGCATCGGGATCGAAGCCGGTAAACCTTTCCCGGCTGGGAAGCTCAGTGCCGAGCAAAAGTCCGAGTTCGAGACGGGCGCCAGGAATGGTTTGCAGAAGATCAAGGCCACGGTTGCCCACCTTGGCACCGAGGAAAATGGCTGGCGCGTCGCGACGCACGGCTTTGGTGACCGGCAGGCATATGCCGGGGATTTTGCCCTTCGGGCCGCCGCCGCCGCTGTCGGGATCTATGGCAACGACGCTGTTGAGGCCCTCTATCCGATACTTGCGACAGACAGTGATGGAAAGAAGCCGGACACCAGGACAAACCGCTACACGCTGACGTTCCCTGCAGGAGACCTCCCCCCGGCTCACTCTTTCTGGTCTGTCACCATGTATGACGGCAAGACGCAGTTGCTTATTGAGAACCCGATCCACCGCTACCTGGTGAACTCCCCGATGTTGCCCGGCATGAAGAAGAATGCGGATGGCTCCCTGATCATCCGCATTCAGAAAGCCTCGCCTGGCAAGCAGCTTGAATCCAACTGGCTGCCTGCGCCAGACGGTCCGATCTACGTCGTCATGCGGCTCTACTGGCCGAAGGAGGCCGCCCTCAAAGGCACATGGAAGCCACCCGCGATGCGAAAGGTACTTTGATGCTCTGAGGCGCATCCATGAAATGAGACATTTTCTAGTCGCATTTCATGGCCTTGGGAGAGGGGCGGAGGTTAGGGCACTGTGGTCCAGGAATGCGACCGGGTAAAAAAGGCGGGGAAGCACATCTCAAAGGAAGCGTTGGATGCGATACGACCGTCCTCCCGCCCTACCCACTGGATGGCGCGATAAGCGGCACGCTTTGGCGAACAATCGCGATTGCTAGGATGCCGCCATCATCTTAGGGTGCTGTCCCAGAAATGCGGCTCCCGAACGATTTCAATGAGATGCACCGCATCCATACAAACAGTTTTACGCTCTTATGACTCTACCATTTTAATACCGACCAGCGGAAAGATTGACTCGTCATGCCTGGGCTTGGCTTGTCCCAGGCACGCCAGGGAATCTTCGGATGGCGAGCCTTCACTGCGTCGGTCAGGTGGCGGCTGGCTTCCGAAATGATTTCGACGCCACGTTCGACCAGCCAACGCTTCCGCCAGTCGGCCTCGAAGCTGTCGAGGGTCGCGCCCGCTATTTCGCTACTCGATTGATTCGATGATATCGGATAGTCGGGCATTCTGGAATCGGACGGTCATCAGAACACCTGATCCGCCGATTTTTCGATCTGCTCCCGCAGGACAGGATGCAGGCTGGCTCTGGTCATAACGTCTGCTTTGTGACTCAGAATTCGGGCGGTGGCTTCCATCACGTCCATCAGCCCGAACAAACTCAGCTTTCCGCGCTCGTGGTCGAAGAACAGATCGACATCCGAATCCTCCCGTGCCCCGCCGCGCGCTGTCGAGCCGAACAGATACAGATGCTCCACGCCGAGCTGTTTCAGTTCGGACCCATGTTCCCGTAATGTGGCTAAGGCGGCTTTGCGATCCATGAAGCCATAATAACACGCCAGCGATCGTTTTCCGATGGCGCGGTCGGGTTGCCGCTGGACTTCTAAAGCCGCCCCTTGGCGATCGCCTCCCGCAGCATAGTCTTCACGCGGGCATTGTAGCCCCGATCCGTGGCGCAGATGCCGTCCGCCGCCAGGCGGAAGCCGATAGGCACTTTTGGCGAGGCGACGGGCGGACGTCCCAGCATTTTCCAGGCCTTGTATGGCTCCGGAAAAACCTCGCTGAACCGCTTGGCTCGCGCAAAATCCTCGGCGGTCAGCTCCGGATTGTCCTCGGCGGTGATGAAGGGATCCGTCTTTTTCGCCATAGCGTTTTACCTCTCTGGCACTGGCGGTTCGCAGCGAGATCGCCGCAACACGTGAGCCCGCAGGGTGAACGCCGACACAAATAGCTGTCCGCCAATCAGACCGAACGCCTGAAACCGCGCCTCGCCCTTCACCGCTGCATCCCCCATTTCCGCACGGTTCGGTTTTCGATCGTGCGGAAAATCAGCGTCTCCACCGCCAGCCCGATCAAGATCACCACCAGCAATCCGGCAAAAACCTTCGGCGTCTCCAACTGGGTGCGGTTTTCGAAGATGAACCAGCCCAGCCCGCCGCTGCGCGAGGTCACGCCAAAGATCAGCTCGGCCCCGATCAGCGTTCGCCAGGCAAATGCCCAGCCCAGCTTCAGCCCGGTCAAAATCAGTGGAAACGCCGCGGGCACCAGCAATCGGGTCACATACCCCACGCCGCGCAGGCCGAAATTCTGACCGGCCATGCGCAGCGTGTCGGACACGCCCTGAAACCCGGTCAGCGTGTTCAGCGACACCGTCCACACCACCGACTGGGTGATCACGAACACCAGGCTCGGCAGCCCCAGGCCGAACCACAGCAGCGCCAGCGGCAACGTGGCCAGAGCGGGCAGCGGGTTGAACATGCTGGTCAACGTGGACAGCACATCGGCGCCGAACCTTGTCGACACCGCCATGAATGTCAGCAGCGCCGCCACCGCCAGGCCCACCGCGTAGCCGATCAGCAGCACTTGCACCGAGGTGCGCACGCGCGACAGGATTTCGCCGGTCACGGTCACCTGCCACAGCGCGTCCAGCGTATCGACCAGCGAGGGGAACATCAGCTCGTTATCGGCGTATTCCGCGTAGCCTTCCCACAGCACCGCCAGCAGCAGCAGCACCGCCGAGCGGCGAAGCCACATCGTGTTGGCCAGCCGCGCCGCCAGCGGCAGGGGCTTTTCCGCATCGCCGACCTGCTCCGCCACCGCGAGCGCCGCGTCGCGTTCGGGGCGGTCCTGATACGCCAGTTCGAGCGAGTGCTTATTCATGGCCCTCTCCCGCATCGGCGAATGCCTGGCCGAACAGCATCGTCTGGATGCGCCGACGGAGCGCCGAAAACTCCGGCGATCCCTGGTTGTCGAAACCGAACCGGCCGCAATTCAGTTCGGCCCGGACCCGGCCGGGATGGGGCGACAGCACCACGATGCGCGAGCCGATCAGGATCGCCTCGTCGATCGAATGGGTCACGAACACCATCGCGCAGCGGATCGACGCCCAGAGTTCCAGCAATTCTTCCTGCATCTTTTGCCGCGTCAGCGCATCCAGCGCGGCGAAGGGTTCGTCCATCAGCAGAATGCCCGGCTCCATCGCCAAAGCGCGCGCGATCGCCACGCGCTGCTTCATGCCGCCCGACAGCGTATGCGTGTAGGCGTCGCGGAACGCGGTCAGGTTGACCTTCTCGATATAGGCCAAGGCCCGGTCATCGGCCTCGCGCCGGCCGATGCCGTTGATCAGCAGCGGAAACGCAATGTTCTCCCGCACGGTCTTCCACGGCAGCAGCTGGTCGAATTCCTGAAACACCATCATCCGGTCCGGCCCCGGACGCGATACCGGCTTGCCGTGCAGCAATATCTTGCCCTCGACCGGCTTCATGAACCCGGCGATCGCCTTCAGCAGCGTCGATTTGCCGCAGCCCGAGGGTCCCAGCAGAACCGTGCGCTCGCTGGCCATGACCTGGAAACTGACCCGATGCGCCGCGGTCACCAGGTTTTCCCGGGTCTTATACTGCAGCGTGACTCCACTCACATCCAGAATTGGTCTGATATCCAAAACTGGTGGGGGGGTCAGGAGCCGGGCTTTCCGGCCATGTTGTCGAAAAACACCTCGGACCAAATTTTCGGCGGGGTCTTCAAGGTGCCGAGTTTGGCGACGAAATCGGCGAACAGCATGGTCCGCTGCGGCAGCGGGGTGAACTCGATCAGCGATTTGTCGCGCATAATCTTCTCGATCCAGGCAACGCCTTTTTTCGTCGGCTCGTTGTTCACATAGATTGCCGCGGCGGCGGCGGGTTCGGCGTTGATGAAGGCGATCGCCTCCTCGAACGCCGCCACCAGTGCCGCATACAGCTTCGGGTTCTCGCTGTGGAATTTCTCGGTGCCGAACAGCACCGCGGTGCTGGCCTTGCCGCCCCAGATGTCGTCGGAGGTCATCACCAGATGCGCCTTGCCGGACTCCATTTCCTCGACCGCAAACGGCAGAATCGCCGCCTGGGTGCGCACCTCGCCGGCGCCGGACAGGATCGCCGCCATGCCGTCCGGGTTGGCCATCGACACCGTCAGCGGATCGAATTTGAAGCGGTTTTCCCAGCCGAACTCCTTGGCCGCCGCCATCTGCAGCACGATCGCCTGCAACGTCACCTTCACCGCGCTGACCGCGATGCGGTCATTCTCGCCGAAATCCCGTAAGGATTTGATCCTGGGATCGGTGGAAATCAAAAAGATCGGCGAGGAACTCAGCGCCATCACCCCCTTGACCTTCTGCGGCCCGCGCGTCTTGTCCCACAAGGTCAGCATCGGGCCGTAGCCGCCCATGGCGAAATCGGCATTGCCGGACAGGATCATGTCGCTGCCGGCCGGGCCGCTGGACAGGCGCGTCAGGGTCACCTTGATATCGCCGAGGCCGAGCGCCTTGGCATGTTTCTGGATCAGTTGGCGGTCCACCACGACATAGCTCGGCAGATAGATCACCCCATAGGGCTGGGCGATCCGCACCTCGTCCGCCTCCGCCAGCGCGGGATGCGGTATTGCGAGCATGGCGATGCAGACCAGAAGCAGTCGAAAGCCGGCCTTCATGCGGGGTCCTCCGGGTAACGGACTCGGTCTAATGAGGATAAACCCTAGTCCGGCAAAAGCCAGCGCGCCCGGTTAGCGCCCAATCGACACGGGAACGGCCTCGCGGCATGATCGCGGCAACGAATGGAGGAAACGACCAATGAACGATGACGCCCCGGGTGGGATCGACCGCCGCACCCTGCAGGCCGCAACCGTTCTGAGCACCGCGGCCACGTTGTCGGGTGCTGCTTACGCCGCCGCGGCCGATCCGATCGTCGAGACCGTTTCCGGCAAGCTGCGCGGTGCCGACGAAGCCGGCATCAACGCGTTCCGCGGCATCCCCTACGGCGCCTCCACCGCCGGGCGCAACCGCTTCCTGCCGCCGCAATCGCCGCTGCCCTGGGCCGGCTTGCGCGATGCGGTGAATTACCAGGGCCACGCGCCACAGGCCATCGACGACGGCAAGCGTCGCGCCGAACTCGCGGATTTCTCCGGCGCGCCGGATACGACGCCCGAGGGCGAGGACTGCCTGACGCTGAATGTCTGGACCCCCGGCATCGGCGCCGGCAAGCGTCCGGTCATGGTCTGGTTTCATGGCGGCGCGTTCTCCTACGGCTCGGCCAACACCCAGCGCACGCGGGGCAACGCGCTTTGCCGGCGCGGCGATGTGGTGGTGGTCACGGTCAACCAGCGACTGAACATCTTCGGCCATCTGTATTTGGCTGAAATCGGCGGGCCGGAATTTGCCGCCTCCGGCAATGCCGGCACGCTGGACATGGTCGCGGCACTGCAATGGGTGCGCGACAATATCGCCCAATTCGGCGGCGATCCCGGCAACGTAACCATATTCGGAGAATCCGGCGGCGGCGGCAAGGTCAGCACCCTGCTGGCCATGCCTGCCGCGAAGGGATTGTTCCACCGCGCCATCATCCAGAGCGGTGCGGCGGTGCGGCTGATCGACAAGGATCGCGCCAACCGTCTGGCCGCGGCGGTGCTGAAAACGCTGGGCCTGACCGCGGGGCAGCTGGGCGAACTCCAGATGGTTCCAATCGCCAACATGCTGGCCGCCATCGCGCCGGCCTCCAGGGCCATCGGCCCGACCGATCACCTTCTGTTCGACCGCTATAATTTCGGCCCGGTGGTGGACGGCAACATCCTGCCGAACCAGCCCTTCGATCCCGCCGCACCGGCGCTATCGGCCGATATTCCGCTGCTAATCGGCGACATGAAGGACGAGATGGCGATCTTCCTGGCGCCGGACGACAAGATCTGGAACCGCACGCTGACCGAGCCGGAACTGCGCGCGCGGGTGATGGAAGTCGCCGGCGCCGATACCGACCGGGTGATTGCGCTCTACCGGCGCCTGCATCCGCAAACCAATCCGACCGAATTGCTGATCGCCATCCTGACCGACTCGAATTTTCGCCTCCGTTCGCTGACCCTGGCCCAACGCAAGGCTGCGCAAAACCGGGCGCCGGTCTATATGTATGCGTTCCAATGGGAGACCCCGGTGCATGGCGGCAAGCTGAAGGCGCCGCACGCGCTGGACGTGCCGTTCACGTTCGACACGCTGGAATTCGTCGGCTCCACCGACCGCAGCCCGGCCGCGCACGGGTTGGCAGCGCGCATGGCCACCACCTGGGCGGCGTTCGCGCGCACCGGCTCGCCCGACAACCCCGACATCCCGCCCTGGCCGGCCTATAACGCCCGGACCCGCGACACGATGATGCTGAACACGGTTTGGTCGGTCGTTGCCGATCCGGCAGCGGAAACCCGGGGGCTGTGGCAAGAACTTGCCCACGCCCAGGCCTGATCGGATGAACCAACCGGTCAACCGCCGCATCGTGCTGGCTTCCCGCCCCGACGGCCGCCCCGGCCCACAGACCTTCAACCTGGTCCGTAGCGACCGGCCCGAACCCGGCCCCGGCGAGGTATTGACGCGAACCATCTGGCTGTCGCTGGCGCCGTACATGTTCTGGCGCCTGCGCGACGAGAAATCCTACGCCCCACCGGTCGGTATTTCCGAAACGATGGTCGGGGCCACGATCGGCCAGGTTCTGGCGTCGAACCATTCCGGGCTGAACGAAGGCGATCTGGTCCTTGGCCAGGGCGGCTGGCAGGACTACGCGGTGCTGCCCGGCCAAAGCCTGCAAAAGATCGACCCGGCCTGGGGGCCGAGTTCGCTCAGCCTGAACGTGCTCGGCAGCAACGGCCTGACCGCCTATGCCGGGCTGCTGGACATCGGCCGCCCGAAAGCCGGCGAAACGGTCGTAGTGGCCGCTGCCTCCGGCGGCGTCGGCTCGCTCGTCGGGCAGATCGCCCGGATCAAGGGCGCGCGCGCCGTCGGCATCGCCGGGGGGGCGGAAAAATGTGCCTTCGTGCGCGACGAACTTGGTTTTGACGCTTGCCTCGACCACCGCGGCGAGACCTTCGCCGCGGACCTCGCCGCTGCCTGCCCGAATGGCATCGATGTTTATTTCGAGAATGTCGGCGGCGCGGTGTTCGAGGCCGTGCTGCCGCTGCTGAACGATTTCGCCCGCATGCCGGTTTGCGGCCTGATCTCGCAATACACCGCGACCGGCCTGCCGCCCGGCCCGAACCAGGCTCCGGCGCTGATGCGCGCGATACTGACCAAACGCCTGGCCCTCCGCGGCTTCATCTCCAGCGACTATGCGGCAATGCGCGGCGAATTCTTCGCCGACGCGCTGAAATGGCTGAATTCCGGTCAGCTGCGCTACCGCGAGGACATCACCGAAGGTTTGGAAAATGCCCCGGCCGCGCTGATCTCGATGCTGGACGGCAAGAATTTCGGCAAGGTGCTGGTCCGGGTCAGCCCCGAACCGTGATCGATTTCTCGTTTGACCTGTTCGGCAACGCCATCCTGTCCGGCCTGCTGCTCGGCGGCTTCTATGCCGCGGTGACGATCGGGGTGTCGATCTCGTTCGGCATGCTGGACATCGTCAACATCGCCCATCCGGCCTTCATCGTTCTCGGCTCCTACATCGCCTACACCGCCAACTCGCTGTTCGGGATCGACCCGATCCTGGCCAGCCTGATTGCGCTGCCGGCGTTCTATCTGCTGGGGATGGTTATCTATCAGGTTTACTACGTCGCGTTCGAACGGCGCGGCGATGAGGC
Source organism: Acetobacteraceae bacterium (assembly GCA_043742865.1). Taxonomy (GTDB): domain Bacteria; phylum Pseudomonadota; class Alphaproteobacteria; order Acetobacterales; family Acetobacteraceae; genus PALSA-911. Next base: position 11,137 of record JAYTXR010000023.1, on the reverse strand, counting down.
GCTGCGAGGCCTGGCGTTCTTTTTCGGCCTGCTGTTCATCACCGAGGTATCCCTAGTGCTGATCTTCGGCGTCGATTACCGGCTGGTGGAGGCGTCCTATATCGGTCCCAGCCTGCATCTGGGTCCGGTCGATCTGCCGTTGCGGCTGCTGGTGCCGTTCGTGGTTTCGCTCGGCCTGATCGGGCTGCTGCAACTATTCCTGTCGCGCAGCTTCCTCGGCCGCGCAATCCTGGCGGTGGCGCAGGACCCGCTGGCGCTGCGGCTGATGGGGGCGGACCCGATCCGGATCAAGCGCATCGCCTTCGGCCTGTCGATCGCCACCGCCTCGGTCGCCGGCGCCATCCTGATCATCATCCAGCCGGTCGAACCGTCGATCGCGCGCGACTATATCGGCCGCATCTTCGCCATCTGCGTCATGGGCGGGCTGGGCAGCTTTTACGGCACCGTGGTCGCCGCCCTTACGCTTGGCATCGTCGAAAGCCTGACCTCAACCTTCTATGGCCCATCCTGGACCCCCGCGGTCGGTTTCGGGTTTTTGCTGCTGACGCTGGCCATCCGCCCCGCCGGCATCTTCGGGCGCTGAAACCATGCGCGCCTTACCGTTCCTGCTGATCGCCCTGCTGGTTGGCGCCACGACGTTCGCCGCGGCCTGGCTGATCGGCAATTCCTATGTTTTCTTCGCCGGCTACGTAGTGCTGCAATATATCGTGCTGGCCACCGCCTGGAACATTCTGGGCGGCTATACCGGCTATGTGAATTTCGGCACCGCGGCGTTCCTGGCGCTGGGCGCCTATAGCTCGGTGGTAATGCACAGACTGATGCCGATGCCGATCCCGGTGCTGATCCTGATCGGCGGGATGGTTTCGGGCATCGTCGGGCTGGGCATGGGCTATCTGACCTTGCGGCTGCGCGGCTCGTTCTTCTCGATCGCCACGCTGGCCATGTCGGTGGTGATGCAGACCCTGATCATCAACTGGGATTTCGTCGGCGGCTCGCGCGGCGCCTATATCGTCCGCCCCCGCGCCACCCCGCTGCTGGGCATGGACTACATGCAGTATCTGTTCCTGGTGATGCTGACCCTGGCGGTGGCCGCGGTGTTCACCGCGCGTTGCATCGAACGCTCGCGGCTCGGCTACGGCTTCTCCGCCATCCGCGACGACGAGGCCGCCGCCGAGGCATCCGGAGTGCCCACGCTGCGGCTGAAGCTACTGGCGACCACGCTGTCGGGCGCCTTCATGGGCATGGCCGGCGCCCCCCTGCCCTATTACGTCACCTATCTGGATCCGGCGTCGGGCTTCAGCCTGGCCTATGCGGTGAATGCCATCGCCATGCCGCTGATCGGCGGCACCGCGAGCTGGCTTGGCCCGGTGATCGGCGCCGTTCTGCTGGGCACGCTGCAACAGGTCGCCACGGTGACGATTTCCTCGGCGCTGAACCTGCTGATCGTCGGCGTGGTGCTGGTGGCTTTCGTCATCATCGCGCCGAACGGCCTGATCGGCCTGATGCGCGGCACCAATTCACGTAGCCGGGGGCGAGGCATGCGACGATGAACGCGCTGCTTTCGGTGCGCGACCTCAGCAAGCGATTTGGCGGATTTGTCGCCCTCGATGCGATCGAGCTCGATGTCATGCCAGGCGAGCGCGTCGGCCTGATCGGGCCGAATGGTTCGGGCAAGAGCACGCTGGTCAACTGCCTGTCCGGAACGCTTCGCCATGAAACCGGCAGCGTGCGGTTCGATGGCCGCAAGCTGGACGGCCTGCCGGCGCATCAGCGCACCCGGCTCGGCTTCGCCCGCAGCTTCCAATTGCCGCGCCCGTTCAACAGCCTGACCGTGGCTGAAAACATCCGCATCCCGATTGAATACACCGTCAATGCACGCCCTGCCTCGCAAGGTTTGGGCAAGCCCGTTGCGTCCGGCGAGATCGGCCGCCGCTGCGTCGACCTGCTGGCGATGGTGGGCCTGGCCGATCAACGCGAAAAGATGCCACGCGATCTTACGCAAATTGAAATGAGAAAACTGGAACTTGCCCGCGCCATGGCCTCCGAGCCGAAACTGCTGATCGCCGATGAGGCGATGGCCGGGCTGTCGCATGCCGAGGTGGACGACATCCTGGCGCTGCTGATCCGGCTGAACGGCCAGGGCGTCACCATCATCCTGATCGAGCACATCATGCGCGCGGTGATGCAGTTTTCCCAGCGCCTGGTCGTGCTGGTCGCCGGGCGGAAGATCGCCGACGGCCTGCCCGCCGAGATGGTGCGCAACCCCGAAGTCGTGCGGGCCTATCTTGGCGAGTAGCCTGACCATCACCGGCGTGGACGCCGGCTATGGTTCGATCCGGGTGCTGCACGCGGTGTCGCTGAGTGTGGCCGCCGGGCAGACCGTGGCGCTGCTCGGCACCAACGGCAACGGCAAATCCACGCTGATGAAATGCATCATGGGCATCCTGACCCCCTCCGCCGGCAGCATCGTCGCCGAGATCGACGGGGTCGGGCACGAGCTGGTCGGCCGGTCGACGCAGGAAATCGTCGATCTGGGCATCGCCTTCGTGCCGGAAGGACGGCGGCTGTTTCCGAAATTATCGGTGACCGAGAACCTGCTGCTGGGCGCCTATCGCCGGGCGGCGCGCGGCTTGATCGCCCGCAATCTGGCGTTCTGCTACGAGGCGTTTCCGCGGCTGTCGGAACGTCGATCCCAGCTCGCGGGCTCGATGAGCGGCGGGGAGCAGCAGATGCTGGCTTTGGCCCGCGCGCTGATGTCGGACCCGCGCATTCTGCTGATCGACGAACCCTCGGTCGGCCTGGCCCCGCTGCTGGTCAGCCGCACGATCGAGAAGATCGCAGAGCTGAAGCAGCGCTTCAACCTGACCGTTCTGATGGCCGAACAGAACTTTACCCAGGCCATCCGCATCGCCGATTCCGGCTATCTGATCGTGCACGGCGAGATCGTGTTCGAGGGCGCCTCCGCCGAAGCGCTGAACGACAACGAGCTGATAAGGAAGTTCTATTTGGGCTTATAGCTCTGGCCGGGACAGGGTGTCGGCGGCGACGGGTCGATCACGAAATGTAGCAGGCAGTTCGCGTAATGCAGCGCGAAGGCGGGATTATTGCCCCCGCCATGCCCAGATATGCCGGGCGGCTGGTCGATCAGCAAAAACCCGCCCACGCGCGGCTGCAAGCCGTCGCGCAACTGGCCCGCACGGCGGTCCAAATCCGTCACGTAAATATCTCCGGTAAACTGCACGACCGCCACCCGGGCGGCCGGCGCCGCGGCCGAATGGGTGATCCGATACAGATCGGCCGCGTTGTCGGACCCGGTGTCGCCGCCGAAATTCGCCGGGGAAATGGCGATCACCGCATCCGCCAGCCCAGGTTCGGACAGCATCTCCAGGCTGTTCCAGGCGCCCCGCGATTGCCCGCCCACCACCAGTTTGCGCCAACCCTGCCGGCGCAGAATTCGCAATCCGTCGCGCAGCCAGCCCTCGGCGGAACCAGTATAATCGTTCGATGGCTCCCGATCGAAGCGCACGATATCGAAGCCGGCGTTGTTGAACGCGCGCACATGCGCCTGCGGCTGCAATCCGCGCAAATCCGTGGCGCCGGACGCTTTGCCATGGCCCCACACATAAACACCCCGTGCGGCCAGCGGGCCGTGCCAGAAGTAACGCGGGTCGGGCACCAAAGCATAGTCGCCGGTCTGGATCAGCGCCCCCGGCACGGGCGCCAGATCGCCCGCTGCACGCCCCGGCCAGACCACGCGCAAATCCTCGGCATAGACCGCGCACCCGACACCGCCCTTATCGGCACAGGATTTCAACGCCCCGGCCCGGGTTGCCTCCATGCCACCCGAGCCGCGGAACCAGCCGAAGGTTCCGTCCGGCGCCACCGCGAACGCCCGCGGCAGGTTCATCAGCAGAAAATCAGCGTAATGCTCCCGGCCCGCATCATCCAGATATGGCACAGATCCCAAATCCAGCACGGGTGCCAAATCCGGCAGGGGCGGATCGCCGGCCGCCAGAACCGGGCCGCCGCAGATCGAGGCCAGCATCGGCAGAGCCAAGAAAAATGCGCGAAAAAACCTCAACTCTGCCGCATGCCCAAAACTACTTCTTCCGATCGCTGTAGGGATAGATCACATCGCCGGTCTTGTAGGCGGGCGGCCAAAGGATCTTCTCCACGGACAGATCGCGGAACTGCTCTATGCCGTTGCCCTGCACGTTCTGGAACTGTACCTCCAGCACCCGCGCCGCCACCCATTCGCCCTGGTCGTTGAACTGGATCGGGCCGGCAACCGTCTTGAAAGGGGTGGCACGCAAATAAGCGGCCAGTTTTTCGTCATCCAGACTTTGGGTGGCTTCCACCGCCTGCTGGATCACCTGCATCATCGAATAGGCGAAGGGCGGCAGGTAATAGCCCAGCAGATCGACCCCGGCCTCGGCCGATTTCGCCTGATACCGCTTCAACATATCCAGCGCCTCCGGCGTGGCGAAGGCCGGGGTGGGCAGCCAGAAATCATAATCCACGATCCCGTTCAACAGCGGGCCAAGCTGTGCCTTGATGGCGGTGGCCTGCAAGCCGACCATGCCGCCGCCGAACAGCTTGGTTTTCAGCCCAATTTCGCTGGCCGCACGAAGAATGCCCACGGTATCGGGCGGATAGGACGCGACGAACACCAGGTCGGGATTGGTCGACTGGATCGCCCGCACGATCGGGGTGTAGTCGGCGGTGCTCGGCGGATAGGTCTTGTCGTAGACGATCTTCAGGCCTTTTTCCTGGATGATGGCGCGCGCCCCGTCCAGCGCATTGCGCGGGAATTCCGCGTCGGCGCCGACGATGGCGACGGTCTGCGGCTTCGGGTCCTGCGCCATCGCCACTTCGAAGAAGCCGCGCGAGAAGCTTTCCTTTGGCTTGGGTCCGCCGGTGGGGCCGAAGGAGAAGTAGTTGGGATAATGGAACTCGCTGTTCACCGCCAGGCCGAGCAGCGCGAAGAAAATGCGGTTATGCTGCATAACCACCGGCATTGCCGGTGCCACCATGTTGGTGGCGTAGCCGCTGGTCACCAGATCCACTTTGTCCACGTCCAGCAGCTTGGTGTAGATGCCCGGCACCACCGACGGGTTGGACTGATCGTCGTAGAATACCAGCTTCACCGGCCGGCCGAGCAGGCCGCCCTTGGCGTTCACCTCGGTTTCCCATAACTGCATGGCCAGCAGCGCCGCCTTGCCGTTGGGCGCCAGGCCGCCGGTTAGCGCCATGCCGAAGCCGATGGTGATCGGCTTGGGCTGCGCCAGGGCCGGCGACGCCAATACCGCAGCCGCGGCCAGCAGGCCCGACACCAGGCAACTAAAAATATGGCGTTGCAACATCATGCGAGTTTCTCCCATAACAATTATTCTTGCGTGAAGCCTAGGCGAGGCCGCCCGCTGATACCAGCGGCGGGATACCAGCGGGGTATACCAGCGGGGTCGCGGCCCCGGTCCGGATCGCGTATGTTGGCTCAAGCTATTGACCCTGGAGCCGAACATGCAGGATCTGAACGAATTCACCGTCACTGACGCGGTGCTGGAGCAAATGGCCAGCACCGCCAATCCGCGGCTGCGCCAGATCATGGCGGCCGGGGTGCGCCATCTGCACGCATTCGCCCGCGAGGTGAACCTGACCCCCGCCGAATGGCTGGAAGCGATCAAATTCCTCACCGCGGTCGGCCACGCCTCCACCCCGATCCGGCAGGAATTCATCCTGCTGTCGGACGTGCTCGGCCTGTCGGCGCTGGTAAACGCGCTGCACGACAAGACTGCGACCGAGGCGGCCACCCAGACCAGCCTGCTGGGCCCGTTCTTTCGCGACGGCGCACCGGAACTGCCCGCCGGCGCGCAGATCGTGAAGCAGCCAGACGCGGCGGAAATCGTCGTGCATGGAAGCGTGGTGGACACCGAGGGTCGGGGCATTCCGCACGCCACCGTGCAGGTCTGGCAAACCGACGCGCACGGCCAGTACGATTTGCAGGCGAACAATCCCGCCACCATGGATGCGCGCGGCAATTTCCGCACCGATGTCTCCGGAAAATTTCATTTCCGCACGGTCCGCCCGCTCGGCTATTCCATCCCCATGAACGGGCCGGTGGGCCGGTTCGTGCAGACCCAGGCCCGGCACGGCATGCGGCCGTCGCATATCCACTTCCTGGTCGGTGCGCCCGGTTTCCGCGAGCTGGTCACCGCGCTGTATTTGGCCGACGACCCGAACGTCGCCAGCGACACCGTGTTCGGCGTGTCCAGTTCGCTGGTGGTGTCGATCGATCCGAACGACCCGGCCTGCCCGATCCCCGGCCTGGCCGGCGTTCGGTACGATTTTCGGCTCAGCCGCGCCGCCGCGGACGGCCAGGGCCGCGTGGGCGCCGACCCAGCCTCGATCGTGCCCGCTCACTGACGCACCCGCTCACTGAAGCCCCCGTTCACTGAAGCAATAGGAATATCGGACTTGAAGCTCGGCATTGTTTCGGACGTGCATTGCAATATCGTTGGCCTGCAGCGGGCGGTGGAGATGATGGGGGAAATCGATGAGCTGCTCTGCCTTGGCGACTCCATCTATGAATACCGCTTCTCTAACGAGGTGATCCGCTACCTCAGGGACATCGGTGCGCATGTGATCCTCGGCAATCACGAGGAGGGTTTCCTCGCTCCCTCCGGCGTGCGGGCACGCGAGGCCGACTGGATCGACCCATCGCTGCTGGGCTGGATGGCCGATCAGCCGTACCGGCGGGACCTGCAATTCGGCAACAAGAAAATCCTGATGGTGCATTCCACGCCCTGGGAGCCGCGCGGCTCCTATGTGCATCCCACCAGTTCCCAGCTGCAACGTTTTGGCGAGGTGGATGCCGATTACGTGCTGTACGGCCACACCCATTACCAGATGGCCGAGCGGGTCGGCAAAGTGCTGGTGATCAACCCCGGATCCGCCGGTGACGCGCGAGACGGCCGCAACGGCCGTCAACTGAGTTTCGCGGTGTTGGACACCGCCACCGACGACGTGCAGATCACCGATTACGCGGATGGGGCATAACCAGGAGATGCGGGTGGGACAGGTTCAAGGCAAGGTTGCGTATGTGACCGGTGGCGCATCGGGCATCGGTGCGGCCTGCGCCCGCACGCTGGCGCGCGAGGGGGCGAAAATGATGGTCACCGACCTCGACGACGCGCGCGGTCAGGCGCTGGTCGCCGAGATCAACGCCGCCGGCGGCGACGCGCTGTACCTGCACCAGGACGTGACCGACGAGGCCGGCTGGCCAGCAGCGATCGCCACCACGGAAACAATTTTTGGCGGCCTGCACATCCTGGTCGCCAATGCCGGCATCGCGATTATGGGCCCCGCCATCGACATGAGCCTGGCGGAGTTCCGCCGGCAGAACGCGGTGAACGTCGATGGCGTGTTCCTGACGGTGAAATACGGCATCCCGGCGATGCGCCGTTCGGGCGGCGGTTCCATCATCATGATGTCCTCGGTGGCGGGCCTGCGCGGCTCGGCGGGCCTGGCCGGCTACAGCGCATCGAAGGGCGCGGTGCGGCTGTTCGCCAAATCCATGGCACTGGAATGCGCTCAGGCCGAGGACGGCATCCGGGTGAACTCCGTGCATCCCGGCATCATCGTCACGCCGATCTGGACCAAGATGCCGGCATATTCGGGTGGCGGGGCGAACGCCCCGCTGGACCCCGAAGCGATCGCGCGCAACAGCGTGCCGTTGGGCAAAGCCGCCGACCCGCAGGAAATCGCCAACGGCGTGCTGTTTCTGGCCTCCGACGCTTCCAGCCACATGACCGGATCGGAGCTGGTGATCGATGGCGGCCTGACCGCCGGGCGCATCCGCCGGCTGGAATAGCGATCATCGCCGCCGAACACCACGACGTCGTCATCCTCGGTGCCGGCGCCGCCGGGCTGATCTGCGCGATGACCGCGGGCGGGCGCGGCAAGCGCGTGCTGCTGCTGGACCACGCCGACCAGGTTGGCAAGAAGATCCTGATCAGCGGCGGCGGGCGCTGCAATTTCACCAATCTGGACAGCCAGCCGGATCGGTTCTTTTCCAACAATCCGCATTTCTGCAAATCCGCCTTGGCCCGCTACACCCAGCACGATTTCATCGCCCTGGTCGACAAGCACCGCATCGCCTGGCACGAAAAGACGCTTGGCCAGCTGTTCTGCGACGGCTCCGCACGCGCGATCGTGGCCATGCTGCTGGACGAATGCGCCGCAGCCGCGGTGGATGTGCGCGTCTCCCACCGTATCGGCGAGATCACCCGGCCGGATCGGTTTCACATCGCCACCAGCCACGGGGATTTCACCGCCGACGCTTTGGTGCTCGCCACCGGCGGCCCATCGATCCCGAAGATGGGCGCCAGCGGGTTTGCCTATCAGCTGGCCGAAGCATTCAATCTGAAAATCGTGCCGCCGCGCCCGGCTCTGGTGCCGTTGACCTTTGCCGGCGAGGAACTGGCGCTGATGCAGCGACTCGCTGGCGTTGCCAGCGAAATCATCGCCACCTGCGGTGGAAAAAGCTTCCGGGAGAACCTGCTGTTCACCCATCGCGGCCTGTCGGGTCCGGCGATCCTGCAAATCTCCTCGGTCTGGCAGCCGGGGCAGATTGTCACGATCGACCTGCAACCGAGCCAGGATGCCGCCACGGTGCTGCTGGAACGCAAGCGAACCCGGCCCAACGCGGAGCTGAAAACCATCCTGGCCGAAACGCTGCCCCAGCGCCTTGCCCAGGCGCTGGTGCAAACCGGCTACCCTGCCCGTCCCATTGGCAACATCGCCGACAAGGATCTGCATCGCCTCGCCGCCCAGCTGCAATCCTGGACGCTGACCCCCACCGGCACCGAAGGGTTCCCCAAGGCCGAAGTCACCATCGGCGGCATCGACACCACCTTCCTGTCGTCGCGCACGATGCAGGCCAACGCCGTGCCCGGCCTGTATGTGATCGGCGAGGCCGTGGACGTGACCGGCTGGCTCGGCGGCTACAACTTCCAATGGGCCTGGTCGAGCGGCTGGTGCGCCGGCATGGCGGTCTGATAGGATCGGTTCATGGACACCGCCCCCGCGCTTCACGAGCATTACCCCGACAGGCTGATCCGCGACATCCTGACCCGGGTGAAAACCATCGCGCTGGTCGGCGCCTCCAACAACCCGGCGCGGCCCAGCTTCATCGTCACCAAATATCTGTCCGAGCGCGGTTTTCGGGTGCTGCCGGTCAATCCCGGCCTGGCCGGCCAGACCATCGTCGGATTGCCGGTCTACCGTTCGCTGGCGGATTTGCCGGAGCCGGTGGACATGGTGGAGATCTTTCGCAATTCCGCCGCCGCCGCGGGCATCACCGACGAGGCCCTGGCGCTGCCGATGCCGCCCGGCGTGATCTGGATGCAGCTCGGCGTCCGCAACGATGAAGCCGCCGCCCGTGCCGAAGCCCGAGGCATCCGCGTCATCATGAACCGCTGTCCGAAGATCGAGTACGGACGGCTATCGGGGGAGATCGGCTGGCAGGGCATCAATTCCGGTATCCTGTCGTCAAAGAAGCCGAAGATGGCCCTGAGCGGAACACAGAAGCGCCGGATCTGATCCAAGTCGGGTTTAATTACCGTCGGCTGGATGTCCAATCGCCGGCTTGCGCCCCAACAGCGCGGTCAGCACGCTGAGGCAGGCGAGCAGCAGAAAACATTGCAGCGAGCGATCGTAGCTGCCGGTCCAATCGCGCAGCACGCCCGACAGCAGCGGGCCGGCGGCTTGCGCCAGCACCTGCACGGTCAGCGCGATGCCGCGGATGGCGCCGTAGCTGCGGCGGCCGAAATAATCGGCCCAGGCGATCGGCAGCATGGTGAAAAGCCCCCCGATGCCGCTGCCGAACACCGCCGCCGCCAGATAGGCCTGCCAGGGCACGGCGATCGCGCTCATGCCGGCCACCCCGGCGGCCAGCAGCAGGCCGCTCAGCGCCAAAGCGTGACGGATCGGCCAGCGCCGTGGCCAGAAGCCGTAAGCGGCGCTGGAGACGCCCGATAGCAGCGAGAACGCGGATACGATGGTAGCGGCCATGGTCGGGCTCAGGCCGCGTTCGATCAGGAACGACGCCTGGTGCAGGCTGACACCGGCCTGCACCGGATAGGCAAACAGGGTGAACAACGCCAGCAGCCAGAAGGCCGGGGTACGCAGCGCCTCGGCGCGGCTGAACGATGGCTCCGCCAGGGGGGGCGAAAAATTTGCGTGGGCGGGAGCCTGGCGGTCCGCCAGCAGGCCGACATCCTCGGGGCGGCGGACCATCAGCAGCCAGTTCGGAATGAAGCCGACCATCAGCACCGCCGCGCCCACCGCGATCCAACCGGCGCGCCAGCCACCGGCGAGCATCGCGCCCTGGGCGATCAGCGGCAGGATGACCAACCCGGACATCTGCGCCACCGAGGCGATCGAGATCGCGAAAGTGCGCCGGGCGACGAACCAGTTATTGACCGCGCCGTAGATGCCGAGGTCGAACGGGCCGGCGAAGTTCATCCGGGCGATGCAGAACATGGCGTAGAACCATGGCAAGGCGGCGGTCAGCGACAGCAGCATGGTCGCCGCAGCGGTGCCCAGCACGGCCAGACACAACACCAGCCGCGCACCCTGGCGGTCCAGCACCCGCCCCAGCATCGGCGAGGACAGCGCCGCCAGCACGCCGCCGAGCGAGACCGCGCCGGACAGGGCGGTGCGCGACCAGCCGAATTCCCCGATCATCGGCTCGACGAAGATCGACAGCGTGGCAACCGCGCCGCCCTGACGGGCGAAGCCGGCACAGCAGGCGCAGAACAGCACGACCCAGCCATAATACAGCGGCAGGCGGCGGATCAGCAGGGTCGGGATGGCCCGTGCGGTCATGCGGCTCGTGGCGGCGGCACACGGGAAATTCCGCGGCTTGTGGCCAGAATGGCAGGATCGCCGGGCGGGGCAAGCAGGGGGATGTGCTTGTCGCGTTCAGCGCCATTCGAGCAGGCCAAGCCGAAAAAACTCGGCGCGGCGCACACAGCCGAGGCGCGTGCACAGGCGCAGCGGCCTCCGGCATGCCCGTTCTCGTCACATTCGGATGGCACGCTTTCCGACAGCCTCCACTTGCAACGAAAATGACTCG